>CALJLD010000311.1 GCA_937982665.1 uncultured Planctomycetales bacterium | reverse complement strand
GCTGCCAGAGTTCGTTGAAGTTACACGTAAATGTGATCCCACAGAGTCCCTGAACGAATCATTAACACTATGTCCATTCGGTTCATCCTCCTCGGCGGTTTTCTCGGCGCTGGTAAAACAACCACAATCGGCCGCCTAGCCTCCGCTTATCAACAAGCTGGCCACAAAGTCGGCATCGTCACCAATGATCAGGCTGCCGACCTTGTGGATACGCACACACTCCGCGCTCAAGGATTTGATGTGGGCGAAGTCGCCGGCGCTTGCTTCTGTTGCAATTTCAACGAATTGACTGACGTTGTCGGCGAACTGGAAGCCGAGCAGCGACCGGATATCATCCTGGCGGAACCAGTTGGAAGTTGCACGGACCTGGTCGCCACGGTGATTCAACCGATCATGCGGCTGTATGGTGAGAAGTTTGATGTTGCGCCATACGGCGTGATTCTCAAGCCTTCGCACGGATTGCGAATTCTGCGAGACAAGGACAGCGGCGGGTTTTCGCCCAAGGCGGCCTATATTTTTGACAAGCAACTGGAAGAAGCGGACTTTGTCATCATCAACCGGATAGATCAACTGCCCAAGGAAGATGTTGATGAGTTGGAGCGGTTGATCAAAGCTCGGCATCCGGATGTTCCTGTCTTGCGCACCTCCGCCAAGACAGGTGAAGGCTTCGACACCATGCTGCAGACGCTGGCGCAAGAAGGAGAATTTGGCCGCCGAATTCTGGACATTGACTACGACATCTATGCCGAAGGCGAAGCCGAGCTGGGTTGGTTGAACAGCAATTTCCACGTCGAGTGCGAATCGCCATTTGACTTGGACGACTTGCTGCGAAGCATTGTTGAGCAGATGAAACTCGCCCTCGCCGCCGAAGAAGCTGAAACGGCCCATCTCAAAGTGATTGGTCTTTGGGAAGGGTTTTACGGTGTGGCTAACCTGATCAGTAGTGATATGCCGGCGGAGCTTTCGCTTCCTTCCAACTGCCAGACGAAAGAAGCCGACCTAGTGGTCAATGCCCGCGTGGCGATTGATCCTGCGAAGCTTGAAGAAATGGCCGAAGAAATCGTGACCGCGGCGGCCAGATTGCAAGGCGCGAAAGCCCTGCCGAGACAAGCTCGCTCTTTGCGGCCAGGGCGGCCGGTGCCAACACATCGCTTCACGGAAGCTTAAAACCCGGCAAAGACGGCGTCGCCTGAAGAATCTTGCACGCCAGGGGAGGCCCAAGCTACCAGTCTCACGGAAGCACAAAAGCCTCGCGCGCGAGTTGGGAATCCAGCCGCTCGCGCGAATAGAAACATTCAAGCGCCCGCCGGCCTGCGGCGAGTTCGGGATTCGTTTCGAGAAACTCCCGCCAGCTGCGGCCCGCCCTGCCCTGCTTGATCCGCTCGTGCATGAGGACCAAGAACGCCCAAGTGACGGTCTCGTGATAGACTTCCGGTTTGCCTTTCGCCGCTGCGAATGCGCGAAAGCCATCGCTCAAGATACCAATCGCCGAGTGCAGAGAATGCTTGTGTAGCACCAGCCAGCCCGCACGGATGTGGTCCGCATGCGAAAGACTCTCCAATTCGCACGCAAAGAACGCCCGCAAGAACTCATCGTCAGTCATGCGCTGCGCTCCTTCAGCTTATGACTGTCACTGGCGTTGAGTTCAAGTTCGTAGAGTCGCCTGGATTGCGCGCCGAGGCTTTGCGTCTTCTTACTGAACGCGCATTTGCCTTCAAACGTGTGCAGCACGATGCCCTCCAGCAGATCGCCCAGCGTAATGTCGTGGTAATCCGCCAACGCCTTCAGGACTTTAACAATCCGCTTTTCCATGCGGACGCCGGTTTGAACACGTTCAATTTTGGGCATGGCAGTCTGAAGAAAGCAGGATTGTTATTTTGGTACCATGGTAACAATTGGGACGCTGGCGACAATCCCATTTTGGCCTTTGCGGCTGGACTTACGATATAATCCACGGGTCACCGATTTCGCATCCGCCGATTCAAGGTGCCCGATATGATCCAACTGCTTCACGCCATCACGTGCTTCTCGATTTTGGCGGGCGCGCTCACTCCGCTTGCGGCGGCAACGGCAAGGGACACGCACAAACAGACCACACAAGAGCCTGAACAAACAAACGAGTCCGGCCTGATGGTGGGCCAACGGGCTCCCGTCAGCGGCGTCTACTTCGCTTGCGGCGAATGGGCGAAGCATAGCAAGATGACCTGTCCGGCCGCTGCGCGTGGCAGTGAACCAAAGATCGCAATCTACGCGATGGCGTTGGACGAACCTGTCATCGCGCTTGCTCGGGCGGTTGACCAATGCATTGGCGAGGATGCCGCGCTGCGTTGGTCCTTCTTGTCCATAAGCGACAGCAAGGGTGGTCAAGAAATACAGGGATCGGAGTCCAACTATACTCGCGAACAGCGCGAACAACGACTGAACGAACTCAAGCAATCCGCTGCGGATAACGGCATTGAGCACTTGACAGTCGGTCTCACCCGCAATTCGGCGACTCAAGAACGACAAAAGCTCAAACTAGGTGAAGAGCACAACGTCGTGGTCGCGTTCTTGGATCGGGTAGACGGGAGTTCGCGGAGAGTCAAATTCGCCAGGTCGATGCGTTCAGCCGACCTGACCGAGCAGAACATCGCGGAACTAATTGGCGAGCTGCAGCAACTTCGGCCGAAAGCTAATTAAGTCGTCAACTCAAATCGCCCCGCATAGTCGTTGAACCACCAGGACTATTTCACTTCTGGTGGCGGCGTTTTTCGCGGCTCCTCGCCAAGCGGCAAGGTCTCGCGCGCTTGAATCTCTGTCGAAGCGGGATCTGCAAACTGGAGCGTCGATTTCTTTTCGACGGGAATCGCCTTGCCGTGCCAAGTCTCGTGCCGCAGTTCCGGCAGAGTGCCAGGGTCGCCTTCAATTGCAGCCAGCGCTACGGTGATGTTGTCTGTTCCGCCAGCTTCGTTGGCCATGTCCACAAGCGTTGCGCACTTTTCCTCCAGCGAGTCGCCGCCGGAGATGACTTGTAAGAGTTGCTCATCCGTGACATGCTTCGTCAGGCCGTCCGAACACACCAGCACAAAGTCGCCCGCAGTGATGGCTGCTTTGTAAACGTCAGGGTTGTGCGAACTGCGATCCCCTGCCCCAATTGCATTCCACAACACATGGCTCATCGGCGAAGTCTCGGCGGTCTCCGGCGACATCATGCCTTCTTCCACCAGCTTTTGTGCCACCGTGTGATCGTGCGTGATTTGATGCAGTCGGTCGCCACGCGACAGGTAGCAGCGCGTATCGCCAATGTGTACCACAAAGAGTTGTTTACCAACGATGTATGCCATCGTCAGCGTCGTACCCATGTCTCGCTCGAAAGGGCGGTTGCGGGCTTCGGCAGCAAGCTGTTTCTGTGCGAACTCCAGCGACTCCTTGAGTGCCGCCTGAAACTCGTCAATGCAATCATCCTTCTGCCGATAGAACCAGGGAACCGTGTTCAACACGTACAACGCGGCCGAGTCAATTGCAATCCGGCTGGCCAACTCGCCGCCGGCATATCCGCCCATCCCGTCAGCAACCAGGAGCAGATGCCCTTCCAGATCACCCTCGTGTTGCGATTGCTCGTGATCCGGCAAGCTGGTTTGCTCAACAACCAGTTCCTTCTTCAGTCGGGCGAGCAAGAAGTGATCCTGATTCGTATCACGCTCTTTGCCGACATCGGAAAGGCCATGAAAACGCACGCTGAACGTCATCGGATTTCTCATGCACGAGCTTCGTGAAGATCATTGTTCCGTCATCACCGACAGGGCGTCATTGACGACTCTCGTCAAACAAACGTGCCGGATCAATCACAACGTGCTTAATGCCAACGCGCTTCCAAGTGTAGACAACGTGGACTTTTCCATCTGCTGCCTGAATGGCGGAAGGGTAAGAGAATTCGCCGCGATCGCGTTCCAAAGTCATAGCCGGCTTCCAATTTTTGCCATCGGTTGAAATGGCGATGTTCAGCATGTTGCGCCCGCGGGGAAACGTTCCTTCGCGCGTAGTATGGTTGTAGACCAGCAACTGCTGGCCATTGGCGAGCGTAACGCCATCAATTCCGGAATTGGGATTGGGCAACGCCGTGGCCGCAAGTGGGCTCCATGTTTCGCCCCCATCTTCTGACCATGTCTCTACGATGACGCCTTCCTGGCTCCGGCACAGGCACTGCAACCGTCCCGATTTATGCTGCAAGATGGTCGGCTGAATGGCGTTGAACGACGACTCTTGATCGATCGGCCCGGTGACTTGCCATGTTGCGCCGTCATCCTGCGTGGTCTCAAAGTGCACACGCCAGCCATCATTTTCGGTGCTCGAAGGACATAGCAGCACGCCTGTGGAAAGCATGATGGGTTTGTTCTTCACTGGTCCCAGCAAATTACGATTCGCTGCGAACAACGCTGGACTCTCCCCCAATTTGCGCGGTTTGCTCCAGGTCTTCCCCGCATCATCCGAGGTAATGAGCATTCCCCACCAGAGCGCTGGGCTTGGTCCCACCTTATAGAACAAGAAGAGCGGACCCTCATCCTGCTGATAGAACACAGGGTTCCAACATGCATAGTCGCGAGTTTCTCCCTCGGAGCCGTCCACGACGAGCTTCGGCGGTGCCCATTGCTCGCCGTTATGAACCGAAACCCAGATCCCGACGTCGTTATGCCCTTCGTTCGTACCGCCAAACCAGGCGGCAACCAACTTATCGTCGGTGGCAGCAATTGTCGGCGCATGACATTGCGGCGTGGGTCGATCCTGCAACGCATAGATCAATTCGCCAGAAAGATAGCCAGGCGTTGACGTCCCTGCCAGTTCAGGAATCTCCAGTTGTGCATTTGCGTCGCTCGAGCCAGAGTGCAACGCTGCCAACAGCCCCACGACCGCCATGATTCTTGTCCAGAACATATGCGCCTGCATTAGTCGGTGGTTATTGCCGTAGATTCTTTTTGCGGGAACCACTTCCGCACGACCGCAAAATACTCCTCCGGCGTGGTCACATGTGCCACATGCTTGCGGAAGTCGCGCGCGCCGGGTCGGCCGGCCGCATAACAACAGGCGAATTTCCGCATCAACAACGTGCCGCGTTCGGGACCAAATCGCCTTACCACCAGATCATAATGCCGCAGCATCAGGTCACGCTGCTCCTCCAGAGACGGATCGGGCGGGATAGGTTCGCCACGCAACGCGGCTTTGGCCTGAGCAAAAATCCACGGCTTGGGAAGCGCGGCCCGGGCGATCATTACGCCGTCAACATTCCAACTGGCGAACGCCTGCACAACTTTTTCGGCCGAGTCGATGTCGCCATTGCCAATCAATGGGATTCGCTTGAGGTGCGGCTTGATGTCGCTGATCTTTTCCCAACAGGCTTCGCCGGTGAACATGTCTTGCGCCGTGCGGCCGTGTACAGTCAGGGCCGCGGCTCCGGCGGCTTCCACCGCCTGAGCAACTTCAATCGAAGTGATCCGGTCGCGCGTGCAGCCCAGGCGAATCTTTGCGGTGACCGGCGTTGGCGCGCAAGCCTCGACAACCTTGGCCACCAACTCGCCAACGCGTTCCGGCGAACGCAAGAGATACGAGCCGCTCTTGGCCCGCTCCGTGACTTTCTTGACAGGGCAGCCGAAGTTGATATCGACGACTGATACACCCAACTCATGAGCCATGCGGCGTCCGACCGCGGCAAGTGCTTGCGGATCGTTGTCCCAAATCTGCACGGCCAGCGGACGAGCCTCGTCCTTCACCCCCCACAACCGTTCAGGATAGTCGCCGGTTCGCGCGTCAATTTCCAGAAAGCCGCGGGCGTGGACCATCTCGGTGGCTTGCAAACCTGCGCCGCCCAATTCGCGGACAACCTGCCGATAGGCATAGTTTGTAAACCCGGCCATCGGCGCTTGTAGCACCGGCGGGTCGATCACCAGATCGCCAATCTTCAGGGGTGCAGGCTTCGGCGAAGTTGCCGCGAAGCTTGTGACATCGCTCGCAGGCGAACCGATGCCACAATCGCCATTCTTCGCTGGTGGCGTGGTTGTGTTTGTGCGTACTTCAAGCATGCATCTGTTTTACCATGGCGGAGTTATTCGGCGAAGG
>CALJLD010000310.1 GCA_937982665.1 uncultured Planctomycetales bacterium | reverse complement strand
TGCGGTCACCGTAGGCTCGCGTGCGCGCTTCCAACTGCGTGATCTTGTCCGCTTCGCGACTGGCGTTGCCGGGCTAATCCATTCCGTCCGTTTCCGTGATCACGACGACGCGCGATGTGAACCCCGCACGGCTCTTGTCACTGCCTCCCCCCGACATGAATTTCAGTGTTGCGCCATGGCGAAAGTGGATCGTCTCCACACGTCCACCGCGCGAACCTGCGCCGCGCTTGGGCAGCAAGTCTCGGAACCTGGAACGCTCGATTACAGGCAAGATATCCAACTGCCACTTGTCGGACGCCATTTCCATGTCGGGAACGCCCAGAATGACCGTCTCAACGGAGAATTGCAAGCTGCCATGCAAAATCCCATTGATCACCTGATTTTTCAGCTCGAATTAAGTTGCCAGGGCCGGTTCCAACTCCTCGTGGTTCGACTTGCTTGGATCCAACGGAAGTCTGATCACAAAAGTTGTGCCTTGGCCAAGTTCTGTCTCAAATGAAATCGTTCCACCATGACGCTCAACGACAATTTGGTGGGCAATCGCTAGCCCTTGGCCGCTGCCACGGCCCACTTCCTTCGTTGTAAAGAACGGCTCAAAGATCCGGCCGCGAACGGATTCCGGGATGCCTCCCCCAGTATCAGTGATGGTTATTTCAATCTCTTCATCGACGAGCGACGTGTGGACGAAGATCGTTCCACTCTCGTCTCCGGCGTCGGCAATTGCGTGCGCTGCATTGACGATGAGATTGAGGAAGACTTGGTTGAGTTCGCTCTGATAGCCGTTGAACTCAGGAATCTCACCCAACCCAAGCTCCAAATTGGCGATGTATTTGACTTCATTTCGCGCGACCGTCAGTGTGTTCTGCAGCGCGTCATTAATATTGAAGAGTGATCGCTCGTCGCTGCTTCCCCCATGAGAGAAGTTCTTCATTGCCGCGACTATCGACCGAATCCGATCGACACCTTCCAATGTCTGCTTGAATGCTTCGGGAGCGTCTTCAAAGATGTAATCGGGGACGACCTCGGCTATGAGCTCGACTAGTTCCTGCTTGTCTGGAATGGCGGCCCCTTGTTCCTCCAACGTCGCCAACCTCTGCTGGTAACCAACAACAAGTCGCTCAAGATCACTAAACATGTCGCGACATGCACGAACGTTGTCTCCGACGAACTGTGTTGGAGTATTAATCTCGTGGGCGATTCCCGCGGCGAGCCCGCCGACCGCTGCGAGCTTCTCTGAATGCAGAAGCTGCAACTGTGCGTGTTCAAGCTCTTTAGCTCGTTCCATCGCGCGAGCTTCGATCGCAACGTTGGTATCTTCTAACTCAGCTGTATGAATGGCAAGTTGGCGAATCTCCTGCACACTGTGCCGGATTGAGTAGAGAAGCACCGTGACTTCAAAAATGACCCAGCCCGCATGCTCAAGAGTGCGCCATGGCGTGGCAGTAAGCACACCATAGACAGACTCGGGCCAAAAAATCCCGCGAACCAAGTGATCAATTGCGATGACAACTGTGCCAGTTACCAGAACTCTGCAATCACGGTAAACGGCCAGGAATGCAAGTGAACCAAACACATGGAAGTGCGTTTCGATTCGACCGCCCGTCAAATGGATCAGCAAGGCGGAAGTCAACATTTGAGCAACCGCAATTGTATGCCTTGTGATCAGCCGGCCTGGATATTTCAGCGCCAGGATGATCGGCATTATGCTAAGCACTCCGCCAAGGCCAATCGCCGCCAATAGGTGCACGTGAATGCTGCTCTCACCCCCCGCCCACGTTTCGGGGGATATTAGCAGCGCGGCGAGCATGCCCATCACCCATTGTCCACCAAAGAGCCAAGCAAACATCCTGTCTGCTCGCGAATGCACTCGAAACAGGTGTTGACCATAGTTCACATCGGCGCGCTGTGCAGTTGCCATGTCACCTGGCGGACAAGAAGCGGTCGACATCAATTTCGTGCTATTGCTGCTCATGAGGTTCCTCGCAATCCTCATCGTCACTGAAGAGTGGACAGCCAAAGACATTTGTCGACACCATCTCCTGGCCGATATCCTCGGTCAGCAAAGAGCTTAGCGCGTAACCTCCTGCGCTTGCGCCCTCATGATTTCTCGCGGGCGTGATCCCACCACGAAATCGCAACTGGCCAGCTGCGTCGTATGCGCATAGATAGCCTGATGTCTTGGCACCAAAGCGTCGGGTCTCGGCTCCGTCAAAATCGAACACGATACGGGCACCAGGAATCTCTTGAGCCTTTCGCCACAAACCGGACTTGGCCCAGTCCAAATTGCGTCCTGGAGGAACCCGAAACACAATCTGGAGCGATGCACTTCCTGGGTCGACGTGCGCAAACAGCCTGCTCAATTCTTCGATCGATGAACGTGTGCAAGGGCATTTCGGATGGGCGAACATTACGATTGAAATGCCTTCGGCGGCAAGCGTAAGGCCGGAATCTGTGGGCCAATGCTCCTGGGCAATACCGCTGGGGCCGGGTGTGCCCGAGTAGCTCATTAGGGCTAGTGTGCCTGCTAGGACGGCCATCCCCCAGAGGGCGAGTGCGATCCAGAGCCTCTTCTGCGTCTGGCGCAAAGCTGCGCCTCCGGGTGGATTCATGCGGCTAACTTGCATTGGAGTTTCTTTCAACTTTGCCCTTGCATATTGGCTTCGCATTCAGCGGCGCAACATCGCCGGGTAAGCTAGGTTCCGTCTCGTCTGTGGGTACGCGGACGATGATTGGCTCACGCACGTCGCCCGAGTCCTCCATCAGCTTCTTCAAACGAGCACAGATGGAGGGATTCACCTCTTGGCCAGACGGGACAAGAATATCGCCCAGTGTCGAGTAGATGTGTTCTTCCACAATCATGCCTTCAGTGAGTTCAACCAAGCCAATGCTTCGGACTTCCTCTGGAATGTTGGCATGCTCCGAAAGCGCCATCAGTACGTCTTCGTCATAGGCTGACTCATCCTGACGCATGATTGCCAACGCGCTAACGTCAGACATCCCGGCGCTTTGGCAACTTTCGAAGTCGATGGCTGCCTTAAGAATCGCCGCGGCCTGTGGAGGCTTTGGATCGTCCCGGCGTCGTGGTGCATCATTTCGATGCAACTGATACTCAACGGCTTCAGCAACCGCTTCTAAACGAGGAATGCGGCGAATCAACCCTGCACCTATTCGGGGATGTTCAGCAAAGGCCTCAGCTTCTGACGGCGTTAGTGACACTCGCTCGCGAACTTTCTTGAGAATGTCTGGCGCAACCGTTATGCAACCAATTTGCGAGAGCATGGCCGCCATCTCGACATGCCAAGAACCATCCGCCCCCAAGTGTTTTGCGATCTCACGCGCAATTCGGCGTACGTTCGCGACGCGTCCAAAGGCGTCGGGGTTAGTTAGTGAAAGGATGTCGGTCATCAGGCTGACGCTTCCGGCGACAGTCTTGCTGAGCATCGCGGATTCTTGCAGTTGAACCTTGCATCGCAGCACACCATTCTCGATGGTATCGGCGAGACGCTCGGGATCGCACGGTTTGTTCAAGAAGCGGTAGATCGCGCCCCGATTGACAGCCTCTGTTGCCGTTTCTTGGTCTGCGTTACCCGTTAGCATGACCCTGATCGCTGTTGGGCATAATGACTTGACCTGCTCCAGGAACTCAACACCGTTCATTCCCGGCATCGCCATGTCAGAAACAACGACTGCGAATGGGCACGAACGCTTCGCTTCTTGAATCAAGCGCACACCTTCAGCACCCGACAGACCGCACTCAATTTCAAATTGTTTGCGGAGGTGCCGTTTGTAGCCATTAAGCACGTTCGGCTCATCATCAACAAGGAGTACCCTGCGGTTTTCGCTCATGTTCTCTGCCTTTGGTTCTTGTGCATATGTCCCTGCCAGCTTCCAACCATGCGTCTACATCGTCGGAATTGCCACATGTGGCTACGTAGTCGGAGTCCAGCGATTGAACGCGCCAGACGCTAGTTCCTTCGTCCAGCGTATTGCTAATGTAATTCGCAGCGTGAACGGCCAAGAGTACATCGAAACTGTCAACGCCGCTTTGATTTGGCTCATGATGAAATGCAACGGCCTCGACGATTTGAGACGGCATGCCCCACAATTCGAGCAAGTAGGCGCCAATGTCCGCATGCGTAACGCCGAAAACAGCGCGCTCGGCTTCCACGATTGACTTGCCTGTCGACTTTGCCAGCTGATACGCCTCTAGGTATTGCGCCGGTAAATTCGCGGCGAGGACCAGCATTCCAATGTCGTGCAAGAGCCCTGCCTGCATTGCGAAGTCCGCGATGGCTGGACGACATTTCATGAATTGGGCAATCTTTCGCGCAACATTTGACGTCAGCAAACAGTGCTCGGTCAGCTCATCGAGCGAAAATTCCGGGAGACTGCTCGCTTCAAACTGAGTAAAGATCTCCGCGGAAAGCACGATCGGGCCGATGTTATTCAGACCGAGAAGCGTTGCAGCCTGCATAGGGCTGTCCACATGCCGCGGCAAGCCAAAAAAAGAAGTGTTGACCAACTGCAGAAGCTTCGCCGACATGCCTACGTCACTTGCGATGAGCTTTGCAACCTGTTGCATGCTCGGTTCTGGCTCGCGGAGTTCGGCAACAAGCTCGTTGTAAATACCGGGCAGGCTGGGCAGCGATACGACTCGTGAGACAACCTCTTCAAGTTCGGTCGATGCCAAACGCATTCGCAGGGACGTCGCCCGACGCACTGTGTTGAACAGTGTCTCTGGGTCGCAGGGTTTCGACAGGAACTGGTGAGCCAGCCCAATCGAGCGGATCAAAGACTCCCGCTCTGAATGGCCAGACAAGATGATTCGCACTGCCGCAAGATGACGCTTCTCAACCTCATGTAGGAGTTGTGCTCCATCCATGCCAGGCATTCGCATGTCCGAAACGATGACATCAACAGGCTGCTCTTCCATGATTCTGATTGCATCTGGGCCGTTCTGAGCGAAGAGCATTTCCCACTCTCCTCGATATGGCCGCAGCATTCTCCGTAGTCCCGCCAGGATGCTTGGCTCATCGTCGACGAAGAGTAGACGCTTCCTGTTCATATTCGGCTTCTCCGTGCCCCCGGCCAGTGGCGCGCCGCCGAATCAAGCTCGGCGCTCGCCAACAAAAATTCACACGCGAACGGCATGTAAACGTAGCCCGGAAAATCGCAGGGCATCGCCGTGTGCGGCAAGTTGCACATTGGCGCATCCTCTAGTCCGGAATTACCAAACTGACTCTCATGGCTGGCGCGAACCGAACGAGGCCCAGCATCAATCCATCAAGATTGAGTTGCTGATAAATCTGACGTCACGATGGCGGCGTAGAGTTGCTCCGGGTTTGTGTGCGCCAATACCTGGAGTATTTATTGTGAAACTACTCGTCGCCGATGACAGCCCGCTGGCGCGTGCAATGGTCAATGATGCACTCACCGCTGCGGGTTTTGATGTAGTACTGCATGAGAATGGGCAAGATGCGCTTGCTGAGCTCTTGCAGGGAAATATCCGCATTGCGGTTCTTGACTGGTTGATGCCAGACATCACCGGACTGGAAGTCTGCAGAGAGCTCGCCTCTCGCAGGGGAACAGCCTGGACCTACATAATTCTGCTCACAGGCAAGTCAGGCGACAACGATCTTGTAGAAGCATTAGAGGCCGGAGCGAGCGATTTCGTCCGCAAGCCGGTCTCGCAACATGAACTCGTAGCCCGCGTCAAATCCGGTGTGCGAATTATCGAGCTCGAGCAGCAACTCGTTCAGTCACAAAAGCTGGAATCGCTTGGCCAAATGGCTGCAGGCATCGCACACGAGATCAATACTCCACTTCAGTTCATTAATGACAACGGTATCTTTGTGCGTGACGGGCTGAAGGATTTGGCCGCGACGTTCGCGTCGCTTGACGAGTTGGTGAAGGCTGCGCGTACATCGAGCAAATTTTCTTCGGAACTTCAGCAAATTGACGGTGCGATTGATTGGAAGGAGACCGCCTACCTGTTGGAGGAATTGCCAGCCGCAATAAGTCAATCCTTGGACGGCATCTCGCGAGTGTCAGCCGTCACCCAGGCCATGCGGGATTTCGCTAAACCGGCCACACAGAACGAATCGCTCGTTGACGTTAACCGCGCAATTTCAGTAACACAGACCTTGTTGCAATCCAAGATTGCTGGGTGTGCCTCTGTGGAAACCAAGCTGGATACATCTTCGCCATCCATCAAAGGCTCAAATGGTGATTTTTGCCAGATACTATTGAGCCTGGTTTCTAATGCTTTGGATGCTATCCGTGACCGCAAGAGCAAGGAGGCATCATTTGTCGGTTGTGTTGAGTTAACGACGAATGTGCGTAGCGATGACGTCGTGATCCAAGTGAAAGACAATGGATCAGGTATTCCGGCCGAATTCCATGAACGCGTCTACGACCCATTTTTCACAACCAAGGCCATCGGACAGGGCTCGGGACAAGGGCTGGCAACCGCCAGTCAACTCGTGAAGCAGCAGTTCCGCGGTACGATTGAGTTTTCTTCAGCCGCCGTTGGACAAGGGACGGTTTTTACGCTGTGCCTCCCGCTAGCTTCGGAAACAGTTGGCTGCTCAAACTGAGCACCTTACGCCTATGCAGCTACTTGGCGGCTGAGCGATCTGCTGAGTCATCGCTTGAATGTGGTCGCTAGCGCGTGAGAGTAGCTTTTATACACGGCCACGATTCTCGAGTTGCCGGAGCTTCCATTCGATGAGTTCGAGATGGCATGGCGACTCCGTGTTCTTCCAGGAGCCTGCGCATTTTCATACATCGAGGCCACAAACAAACCAGTCAGTGCGAAAAAGCCGCCGTTCTTCCACCGCTGTAAGGCGAGAAAGCGCCAGGAGGAACCAAGCGGCTGCAATAGAAGTACAACGAAGTCGCCAATTGAGAGAACTGCGTGTTGGAATCGTGACTACTTCGCCCGCGTAGCGAGAACAGAAGTCGCTAGAATCTCTGTCATCGCGCGCAACTCTTCGCGACTGGACGACTATCACCACCATGGTGCAAACCGAAGCAAGAATGTGCCAAACAGCCGCTCAGGATTGTTCGACGCCCTCTTTGCGACAAATCAGAACAGCTTCTCCGCCGAGTGACGAAAGGAATGGAATTGCACGGACTAGGGCGTGGTCGATTCTCTCAAGCCGTGAGGCACCAGGTCTTCTTTTTTTTACGATGCGATGCAAGCGGGAAATCAGACAAAACCGTTTGACTTCTAGCGCAGGAAAGACATCTCGAATATCACGGAGATCACGTTTGTCGAGCTTGCGCTCGTCGTGCGTACGGTGTTCATCAATCGACATGTCTTTGGAGAAATACTTTCTTACCAACCGCGAGTTGCGTACACGATCGAAGATCGGTACTTCAACGAACTCGCGGAATACCGCCAATCCACCTGGCTTCAGAATGCGGCGTACCTCACGAATCGCCGGAGCAATTTCAATATGATGTAGAATGTCAATTCCACAGACTACGTCGAACATAGAGTCGCCGTAGGTCAGTTGCTCAGCAAGCTGTATCGAGAAGTGACATCGCGACGAATATCCGTATTTCTCGGCAAGCAACTCACAATTCTCTAAGTTGTCAGGGCAAAGGTCGAAGCCGTGCGTCTCATAGCCGAGCTTTGCAAACCGCATGGAAGCAGTGCCTCTGCCACAACCGAAGTCAAGCAAACGCTGGTGGTCCCCTTCAAAGAATTCGGCGACTGTTTGGTATACGAACCAGTAGGAATTCCATGGACGCTGTTCTTTGCCTTCGACAGGGGCAAAGTTGACTTTGCTAATTGGGTAGCGCTTCGAGAATTCCGAATAGTAGTCGAGTTCGCGCTGCTGACGCTCTGTGAGAGTCGTTCTTGGCACAGGTCATCCTCGTTGAAGATCACGAACCATAATGATCCTTCCTGGCACGTTATGGCGCATCGCGAGATAGAAGAATGGAATGGCCAGTCCCGAACTGGGCCAGCACCCGTTTGGCCGCGCACTACATTTGCGACAGTCCCGAATTGATTAGCAGGTCTTCTGCGTCTCTCACAATACATTAACTTGAGGTGGCTCCACCAGCGACGGAAATGTCACTGGCTTGATCGCCAAGACAGAACAATCTAGTTGTCTGAGAACCATTCTGCAGTGTTGCCAATGAGTGCGGAAGATGGAAGCTATCGATGTACTTCGATCTTTGCCATTCATTAAGACACTTCTTCCCATCGCCGTTCCTAATACGGCTGCCGTTTCTTGACCCTCGGTACTGACAGCGAATATGGATCATCCGGCGACACAAGCGAATACGGATTGTTGGAGTCATATGGGGGCGGCGCAAATTCCAGATTCGGCCTGCTCGCCGGCGTCATCCCAAATTGCTGTTCCAACCGCAGAAGTTCCGTCCCCAGCTTGTTGGCGATGGCCACCT
>CALJLD010000309.1 GCA_937982665.1 uncultured Planctomycetales bacterium | reverse complement strand
CGAGTTTACTCAAGCGCGAGATACGTCAAATCGTCCCCGGCGTTGTCACAAATCCGCCAGAAGCGATTGAGGTTGTCGACGGGAATCCAGCCGCTATCTTCGCCGGCGTTGAGTTCCAGCCCAGTCGTGGCGTCCGTCGAACCATCCGGCGCGGTCACGCCGGAGCCCCCCAGATAGACACTGCCGGCGTTGTCGTCTCGAGCTTTGAAGCGCACCAGCCGGCAACTCACATTTGGCAGTTGCGCCGCAGTCAAGCTGCCGGCAACCTCACCGGAGTGGATGGTGTCGTAAGCGGCGGCCTCGGCGATTTGTGCGGGGCCCCGCACGCCGTTGGCATTCGTAATGCTCATCGTGTGCTCCCAGGTTTTTGTTGGACGGATAGCATCCACCGACGTCGGCGGAATCAACTTCCATCTCTCGGTTGTGTGAACATCTCGCGAAAGCTGCGCAGTGGGGAATAGCAAAATCGGAAAAATCTCGCGATTATTTGACTATGGGCATAGTCTCTCGCTAGATTGACTATCGTCATAGTCGCGCCGTCCGTATTGGGAAGAGCGCGAAGCCGCATTTTCCCGAGGAATGCCAGGATCATGCCACCTCAAGAGCCACTGGGGCGATTGCAATTGGAGGTGCTGCAGTTCGTTACGGACCAGCATCCAGTCAGTGTTCGCGAGGCTGCCGAACACTTCGCCGAGACTTCCGGTCAGGCGCGGACAACGGTGCTCACGGTCCTGGAGAAACTTCGCGAAAAGGGCTATCTCCGCCGCGCGAAGTCCCGCCGCATCTACCGCTACTCGCCCACGATCACAAAGACGGAACTGCTGCGGCAACTGGTCGGCGATTTTGTGGACGATGTGCTGCAAGGTTCGGCTTCGCCATTTGTGGCGTACTTGTCGCAAACAAAGAAGCTGACAGATGACGAAGCGCGCAAGTTGGAGAAGTTACTCAAGCAAATCGAGCGACGGGAACATGAGGAGGGGCAATCATGACAGACTTGCTCAGGAATTTTGCGGACTTGTTTCCCTTACTAGGTGAAGGCTCCGTGGGTTGGAGTGCGGAGGCGTGGACCAACCGATTGTGGATGGCCACATGGAGCGGTGGGCTTGTGTTGGCCGGCGTGTGGTTGCTCTTGCTGTGTGTTGCTCGATTGTCGCCACGATTTCAATGTTGGTTTTGGCGTCTCGCATTCGCCAAGTTGTTGATTGGCTTGATTTGGGTGACGCCGATTGCGATTCCACTACTTCCAGCGAAGCCACGCGTCGAGACCACGCAAGCCGTTGCACCGGTCGAATACATTGCGCCGGCGATCGATCACTCGTTCATCGAAGAAGTCACGGTTCCGGCAGCGGTTGAAACAGATGCGCAGCCTGTGCCCTCCAGCCAACCCACGCAACAAGTGGAGCAGCGCAAAGCCAATCCGCCGAATCAAAAGCCGGCGGCTTCCACACCCATTCGCTGGGATGTTTGGCTGATCGCCGGCTGGCTAATGGGAATGTGTGCGATGTTGAGCGTGACGCTGTGGCAATGGTGGCGAGCCAAGACGATTGTCCGCGAAAGTCGACTCGCCAGCTCGGCACTCACAAACCAATGCGCGGAATTGGCGAGAGACTTTCGCCTGCGGCAACCGCGTGTTCGCGTTTCGGCATTTGCGAAAAGTCCACTATTAGTTGGAGTGTTCCGGCCGACTCTCGTGTTTCCCCACGGCGTTGAACGGCAATTCTCGCCGGCCGAAATCTCGCTGATGGCACGGCATGAATTGGCTCATCTCAAACGACGTGACCTGTTGTGGAATTGGCTGCCGGCGCTTGCGCGCATTGTGTTCTTCTTTCATCCCCTGGTCTGGCTGACAAGCCGGTGCTGGACGGAGTCGCAAGAGTCCGCATGCGACGAGTTTCTCGTGCGGAAATCATCCACAAGTGCCAGCGATTTCGGCCGCCTGCTATTGAAGCTAAGTCGATCGAATTCCCCAACCGCACAACATCGCCAGTTTGGGTTGGCAGCATCCGCGGTCTTGGGAACCTATCGCAACCTGGAGCGCAGGATCCTGGTCATGTCGCAAACCAAATCCGCATCACATGGCAAGGCGATCTTGGCCGCTTTGATTGTCAGTCTGACGGCGATGCTTGTCATTGCGCCTTGGCGACTCGTCGCGATGCAACAGGACGAACCGAGCGAGAACCAGCCGGACGCGCGATCCTGGAGCATGCGGTTGGGCGGCAGTGATCATCAATTGGGGCACCCCTACTATGTGATGTACTCACCGGATGGATCGTACATTGCTTGCGCTCACGGTAAGACGCTGGCGGTGCATGATCGGGAGACGGGCAAGAAGATTCAGACACTGGAATTCCCCGGCTCTCATGTCGTCAGCAAGGCCGGCGCCATTTCGCCTGACGGGAAGCGGATCGCCATCGGAGGTTATGAATACATCGATTCCCAAAGTTACGGATACCTGGCGGTTGCGGATCGAGAGTCGGGCGAGATTCTGTTGCGCCGCCTGATTGAGAAACAGCCGGAGCTTCCGCAGCAAGAAGTTCTTTCGCTGTCCTTCTCCGCCGACGGCGAGGAACTTGTCGCCGGAACATTCAGCGGTCAGGTGCAGCTTTGGAACCTGGCAACAGGGGAAATGGATCGTGAATTCAACGTCAGCGTTGATCCGGAGTTTCGCCGTCGCAGCCATCGAACGGCGATCTCCGATGACGGAAACTGGGCGGCTTCCGGCATTGACGGCAAGTTGCGGCTGTGGGATTTGCGTGGCGCTGGCCGCCTGATCGACGAGGTTCAGGTTGGGTCTGTTGGCCTGGTGCAATTTCTGAACGGCGGCCGAGAGTTGCTGACGCAGAATTCCTCGTCAGCTGGCAATTCGCATGGCATCGGGCAGGTGTGGTCGTGGGAAAGTGACAAGCTGGAAGTCACGCGCGAAATCGGTGGCGACGCGAAGCTAAACACAGGGCCTTGGTACGGCGCGGGCGTGCTTTCGCCTGACGAAAGTTTGCTGGCGATTGCGAGCGCCGACAAGATCGGCGTGTTTGATTTCGCCACAGGCAAGCTGTTGCACGAATTGGAAGACTCCGCCAACTGTCAGCCAGGTGGCAACCGCCAAGGGTTTGCGTTTTCGCCTGATGGCAAGGAGCTTCTCGCCCGCAGCAAGTATTGGGAGGTGCGACGTTGGGATACGACAAGCGGCAAGGAACTGGAGTTGGGCGATCCCAACCGACATCGCTCTTACGTGCGGCACGTGGACGTCACTGCCGATGGCAAGTTGCTGCTGACAGTTTCTGATGACCGAATCCGACTTTGGGATGCGGCTACCGGTCAGGAGAAATGGACCGTTGCCCCGGGAAGCAAACATCCGCAGTCTATGCGCGATTTGATGCAGGGCGGATTTACGCCGGACGGAACCGGGATCATCTACTGTGGTCTGAAGGCTGATCGTTTTCAAGACAGGCGCGGCGCCTTGGAAGTCTGGGATGTGCAGACCGGCAAACTGCGTTATGAGTTGGAAGGGCTGCCCTATTACGCGACGGCCTATTGCCTTTCCGCGGATGAGAAGTTTGGCGCTGTGTATGCCGGCGTGGATAACACAGGAAGTGTTGTTTGTGTTTTTGAATTGGCGACCGGGGAGATCGTGCATCGCCTGACCTCGGAGCGCCGTCACTCCGTTGGCAGCATGCGTTTTGTGGGAGACGGCATTCAAGCCGTTGAGATGACCGGAAACGATGGCCTTGTCCACTGGGACTTCGTTGCGCAAGAAGTCAGCGAGCCGAAGTCGCCGGAGATTCTTGGTCAGGCCGTGTTTGCGGAGAATCCATCTTCATCCGAGGCCTTGGTGATAGATAACGAAGCGCAAGCGCTGTCGCTGCTTGATCTGGAGACATTGGAACTCAAGCGAAACTACGACTGCGCAAGCTGGCGTCCAGATTGGGCGGGTGACACTCCACGATTTTCACCCAGCGGGAAGCTTGTGACGGCGCGGCTCACTGCAGATGGTGGCAATTCATCGTGCGTGCGCGTTTGGGACAAGCAATCAGGCGACGTCATCGCCGACTTTACCGACCTGCCGGCCGAAGCCGCGTATCGAGGGCTGACATTCTTTCCGGATGAGAGCCGACTGCTGTGCGGGTTGATGGACGGCACGGCCGTGGTGCTGAATCTCCCCAAGCCGAGGCCGGTTCAACAACCACTAGTTGTGAAGATGCGGCTGGGCGAGCCTGTTTTTCAATTCGGTCGGGCGAACGCACTTGTCTACGCGCCGGATGGTTCGTTTCTGGCGTGTTGCATTGGCAAGCAGATCACTTTGTGCGATCCAGAGTCCGGGGCCGCGGTGCGGAGGATCGAGATTCCCGGAGATCCAACGATCAAGGCGGCCGCCATTAGCTCGGATGGCAAGCGGATTGCGGTCGTCGGCGAGGAGTACATCGAAGAGCAGTGGCGCGGATGCGTTGCTTGTGTAGACGTTTCATCGGGCGCAACTTTGCTTCACAAGTCGCTTCCCGTCAAAGCAGGCCGCCGAAAAGAAGACATCCGCTCGGTGGCGATTTCTCCTGACGCTGAGTTTGTTGTCACCGGCTCCAGCAGCGGGGATGTGATCCTGTGGGATCTGAAGTCGCAAGAACAAATGCGAAAGTGGGAAGCCCCGGTGCATCGGCTCGTCGATACATTTCTTCACCACGTATCATTCTCGCCTGATGGCCAGCATGTGGCATCAACAAGCCAGGATCGCAAGCTGCGCATCTGGGATAGCGATGCGGCAAACGATGGTCCGGTGCAAACCATCGATTTGGGCGCGGCGGTCGACTCCATGACGTTCCTGGCTGATGGCAAGCGAATCTTGACGCGGACCAATCATCGCCACAATAACGCGGACGTCGGCCAGATCAGTATCTGGGATGTTGAGTCTGGCCAACATGTCCGGTCGATCAACTCCGGAGAGCAGATGCTGGAGGGACCAGCGTACGTTTCAGCGGATGAGAAGTTTGTCGCCGCCGCCGATATTGACCGCATTCGGGTGTTTGACCTGGCGACTGGCGAAGTCGCTCTGGATCTCTCTAATTCCGGCACGCTTCGCGGGATGGATTTGGGCAGCTCGACGATGGCATTTTCGCCTGCTGGTGATCGACTTGTCGCCCGAGGTGATAAGGCGGAGGTCCGCATTTGGGATCTGGAGACCGGCGGGCGATTGCTGGTCAATCCGGACCGCCACACCACAGGCATTCGCTTTGTCGATGTTTCGCCTGATGGTCAGACTTTGCTCACGGTTGATGAGCATCGCTTTCGCTTGTGGAACGCAAAGTCCGGCGAAGCAATCCGCACAGTGCAGTTGCCTCGACGCGATCGCACTTTGCGTAACTTGATGCAAGCTGGCTTTACGCCTGATGGCCGTTCCGTGCTGATTTGTGGCGGCATGTACGAAACTAGTGGGGACTTTCGCCAAGCGACGGTTGAAGTCTGGGATGTGGCGACGGGCGAGCTGCGAATTGAGTTTGGAGATTTGCCCTGGTATGCGACCGCGGCTTGTTTCTCTGCGGATGGAGAATCCGTAGCCGTGTATTGCGGGTATGGTTCTGCATCGCGCGATCCCAAGAATGAGGTGTTTGTGTTCCGCCTGAGCGATGGCCAGATTCTGCGACGTCTGGAATCCACTGGCGATTTCTACGTACAAGGGATTCGGTTTCGCAAAGAGGGCGACGTTGAAGAGAGTGAAATTGTAGAGACCGTCGAATATGACGAAGGAATCATCGCCTGGGATTTTGCGGAACAGGTGCGAAGCGAGCCACGTCATGTTGACGCGCTCACCGGACGCGGAGATATGCAAGTCGCTCCAAATCAAGAACAGATAATGTTTGCAGACTACAAACAGCGGACGCTCAAGCTGATCCATCTGGCGACATCCGAAGTTGTGCGAGAGTTCGATACGCAAGATCACGCGGCAAGCCGAATGCGGTTTTCCGCCGGCGGCAAATTTGTGGCGGCAGTGATCAGCGGCGGTGATGACTCGCCGGATTGGATTCGCGTGTGGGAAACGGCCACCGGCCGCGTTGTGCACGACTTCAAGGAATTGCCATCAGCGCCGTTCAGTCGCTCGATGGCTTTCTTTCCCGATGAGCGGAGGCTGCTGTGCGGTCTGAGGGATGCTACGGCGATCGTTATCGAACTGCCGCCGCAGGAGTAGCTTTTCGCTTCACCAATCGGCTTCACCGCTTCCACCAATCGGCCTCATCATGGTCGCCGCCGCCGTATTCGCCGAATTGTTGTTTGTAGCGTTGCAACGTCTGGTAAGAACCAAAGGCGAGCAAGCCGAACATCAGACCAAAGAACAGGCCGTCCATCTGTTTCCAAACCAGCGCGATCACCGCAGCGACAGCACCGACAATCGCGCTGAGCAGCAGGGATTGTTCGATTCCCTTGCGTGGATTCTTGAGCGTGAAGATCTCTCGCGCGATTTGGCCGCCATCAAGCGGATAGACCGGGAACAGATTGATCAGTCCCCAAAAAATGTTCAAGAACAACAGCATTTGTGCAATGGCCTCGATGCGGAAGTTGTTCAGGCCCGGCATTCTGAATCTAATCAAAGTGTCCTTGCTGAACTCGACATAAAAGCCGACGGTGAAAAACAAGATCAGCATGACCACGCCGGCCAGCAGGAAACCTGCAACCGG
This sequence comes from uncultured Planctomycetales bacterium, assembly GCA_937982665.1. GTDB lineage: Bacteria > Planctomycetota > Planctomycetia > Pirellulales > S012-138 > CALJLD01. The sequence goes on along the minus strand of CALJLD010000309.1, from coordinate 2,315 downwards.
CCCGGCCAGTGCAATGATGATCTTTCGTCGCGGGCTCGATTCGTTCTCGTTGTACATCGGCACGTAGCGATCTGGCGATTCAAACGTCGCCAGCCCTCCGAACGTGTACAAGATAATTCGCGAACCCCAGCCAAACCGGCGAATCAAAAACGCATGGCCAAGTTCGTGGATCAGAATCGACACGAACATGCAAAACACAACGATGGCAAAAACCCCCAGCCGATCGCCCAGCGGTGTATCTTCCGCCATATGACGAGTTGCCATCAGCCCCAGAATCAATCCTGTCAGCCAGAAGAAAGGGCTGATGCGCACGGGAAAGCCGAACAACTTGAAGTGAATATCAAACCGCGTGAGCGGGGGTTCGGCCATCATCATGGGGTGGGCTCGTCGCAGGCCGGAATGAGTCCGGCATCGCGGAATCTGGGGGGTGGGCAACCTGTCTTGCCTCAGAATAGCACGCTGCCGGGAACCAGACATAGGCCCCCCGGCGAGCAAAAGCAAAACCCATCACTTTCGAGCGGCTTTCCCAACTTTAGCACGCAGATGGACTACCAAACCGGGCACTCAATGGCTTACGATATCACGTTCCGCAGAATTCTGAATCCAAGGCCCAAAGCGCAGCACAGCGAAAGTGCCAACTCTTCCAGGTTTCTATCATGAGCAAGCGTAGCAAGATCGAAAACTTGATCAAAGTTAAGACAGAACTGGCCGAGAAGTATGAGCGGTTTGCCGCCAACTCCAATAGCAAGCCGGCCAGAGCAAAAGCCCAAATCCGCGCGAAGTCCTTCCGCCAGCAAGCGACCAACCTGTCGTTCATGCTCAAGTAGCAATCAGGCGAATGCGTTGTTTGCCAACTCGTGCTATCAGCGAGTTGAAAATCCGTAGATCGTCTGCGACCGGTATTGCTCGCCGGGACGAAGGATGGTCGACGGGAAGTTTGGCTGGTTAGGGCTGTCAGGAAAGTGCTGCGCTTCCAGACAGAATCCACCGCGATGCTGATAACTCTTGCCGGATTTGCCTGTCAAACGCCCATCCAGGTAGTTGCCGGAATAGAACTGCAAACCGGGCTCGGTGGTGCGAACTTCCAACACACGGCCTGTCGTCGGCTCATAGACGCGCGCGGCCAGTGACAACTCTTCCACACTGTTCTTGTTCAGCACCCAATTCTTGTCGAAGCCGCCGGCTTGCTGAACCTGGTCTTCGCTGGAACCGATATCGCGGCCAATTCTCTTGCTGGTTCGGAAATCTAGCGCGGTTCCGGCAACGTCTTGAAGTTCACCTGTTGGAATCCCGGCAGCATCGGTCGCCGTGAACTGGTCGGCGTTAATTTCCAACTCGTGGCCAAGGATGTCTCCCTCGCCTTCCCCTTTGAGATTGAAGTAGGTGTGTTGCGTTGGGTTGAACGGTGTGGCTTTGTCGGTCGTCGCGCTGATACTCACAACCAGTTCGTTCTCCGCGGTCAATCGATAGTTCACGGTGACTTGCAAGTTGCCCGGGTATCCTTCTTCGCCATCCTTGGCCAGGTACTTCAGCGTCAAGGAGTTGTCCGCGTCAAGCTCCGCATCCCAGACAACTTTGTCAAAGCCGATGACTCCGCCGTGCAGGTGGTTCTCCCCATTGTTCTTGGCTAGCTGATACGTTTGACCATCAAGCTCAAACTGGCCGCCGGCAATGCGGTTGCAATAACGCCCGGCAATGGAACCAAAGTACGGCTTGTCCACCGCATTCATATAGTCTTCAACGCAGTCATATCCCAAGGCAACATCACCCGGATTCCCTTCCCGGTCCGGCACAATGATTGAAGTCACCGTCGCCCCGTAGTTGGTGATCTTTACGGACATGCCGGAGCGATTGCTCAAGGTATAGAGCTTGATGGAGTCAAAGTCCTCCACTTGCGCGCTCGCCACAGTTGAAATGCACAGCAAAACGGCGATCGAAAGCAGCAATCTCATGGGAAGTCCTGATTCGGCTCAACTTGAACAAATGGACGGGAACGGTCCGGGGAGGTAGACGCAAGGCTAGCATTCTTGCCAGAAATCGTGCCCGCAGCAAACGCGTTGTCCATTTCCTTGGAATCACAAAGGATCCCAGGAATCTTCACCCCAAAAAAGAATCTTTGCCCAAAAGAATCTTCGCCCAAAAAGAATCTTCGCCAAAACACGTGCCCGAGGGGAATCTCTTCCCAGTATCTGTCTAAGGGCACAAGACATCACCGCAAGACGCACGGTTCAAACGGGACAAGGTGACAAAATGAAACGCTGGCTGGTCCTCACGGTAGGCGTAGTCTCATACGCCATCTTCTTCGCGACATTCCT
>CALJLD010000308.1 GCA_937982665.1 uncultured Planctomycetales bacterium | reverse complement strand
CGCCCGCTCTCGACATTCCGATTCAAGAGCTTTGGGAACGATACAAGGCGGACATGAGCAACCGCCAACTGCGGAATCGCCTTGTTGAGCAATACTTGCCGCTGGTTCGCTACAACGGCGAACGCATTTGGGCTCGCCTGCCTGACGGCGTTGACCTGGATGACTTGATCTCCGCTGGCGTGTTTGGGTTGATGGACGCGATTGACGCGTTTGACCTGACGCGCGGCGTCAAGTTTGAGACGTATTGCGTGCCGCGAATTCGCGGAGCCATGCTGGACGAACTCCGCACCATGGACTGGGTGCCGCGATTGGTTCGCAGCAAAGCCAGCAAGCTGAATGAAGCCCTGAAGCGGCTGGAAGCCAAACTTGGCCGGCAACCCAATGAGCATGAGTTGGCCGCCGACTTGGAACTCACCGTTCCCGAGTTGGAGAAGATGATCGTCGAGGCAAACGCCGTCAATTTGATCAGCCTGAACAAGAAGTGGTATGAGACGGACAGTTACAAGGACGTCCGCGAGATCGACATCCTGGAAGACAAGAAGGGCGAGGATCCCACTCGCCGCATTCAAAAGAATGATCTGATGCGCCTGGTCACCAAGGGCCTCAACCGCAACGAGCGGCTGATCATCATTCTCTACTACTATGAAGAGCTGACGATGAAGGAGATTGGTGCAACGCTCGATCTCTCTGAAAGCCGCGTCAGCCAAATGCACAGCTCTATTGTGCAACGTCTGCAGGGTCAACTACGACGTCGCCGCCCCGAGTTTGGTGGAGTTGCTCAGTAGTAGGCGATCCGTAGTTGCCAGTGCGTAGTTGGCGCAGCGTAGTTGGCGATGCATAGCCGTCTTCGTGCAGAACAACACGCGGTAGAAGAGTGCGCCTGACGGCTGACACTCCTTCCATCCGTCATTTGTTTGCGGCGGTTGTGCGTTCTTCCAACTTGACGTCGTAGGTAGCTCGGGTGTGGCCATCAGCGTAGGTCACTCCTGCGGCTGACCAGGCGGCAACGTCTGGATTCTCGGCACCCGCTTCTTGCGGTGTTGTTTGCGTGGAGAGTGCCACAATGTCATAGCTCGATAGCGGGCGGACTTCTCCCGGATCACTGACGCCGTTGCTGTTGGCATCATGCCAAAGCGCCAAGTGCTGGAGTTCCTGCCCACGAAGTTCGCCGTCGCCATCTTGATCCAGCAAGGCTAACGGTTGATAGCCGTGCTCCCAAAACATCCAGAACGTGGCGTTGCCAAAGAGTTGCAAGGCGGAGGTGATCTTTCCATCGCCTTTCAAGTCGTAGACGAGCCATGCCGCGTTGGGTTTGATCCACGTCCACTCAGAATTCGGACGTGCGGTGCCATCGGCGTCAAAGCGCACGCGAGCGTTGCGATTCATCATGTCACCAGCAGTTAAGCCATCGCGCAATGGAACGGCAATTGGCGTAATGGGGCGTGGGATCGAACTCGTCTTCTGAGCCCGTTGTTGCAGCTCGGCAATTTCGGCGGCATCTTTCTCCGCGTCGAGCAGCGGGATCATATACTGCGCGGCTTCGGCGACAATCGAATGAAAGCCGAGCGGCGCCATTTGCATGTTCTGTTCATCTTTCCAAGCTGCCGTGACAACCTGGCGATACTGCTCCAGGGCTTCGTCCGTTTTGTCCGCCTGCTGAAGACACCACGCGTATCCGAGCCGCGCACTGATGTGGTCTTTGTTTTTCTTGAGCACCTTCTCGTACGATTCGACGGCTGACGCGAGATGAGCTTCGGCAGCCTTGCGAACATCGGCATCGTCAGAGGGAACGACTTTGCCGAAGGGTACGTTCGTGGGTTCAAAACCAAACCAGACACCCTCTTCGCTCTTGCCTGCGAGAACTTGTACCGGCTGTCCCTTATTGGTGAATGCCATTGCGTGGGCACGTGCCAGGTTGAGCTGCAAAGTAATGTCGTCACCATTGTCTTTGAGCTTGCCTTCCAAGCTCTCGATCAATTTGTCGACCGGGATCTTTTCCAGGTCCGGGCGCATGTAGATGGAAAACGCAGGAGAGATCAACACGCCGAGCATGGTGATAATGGTCATTGATAGGACCGCTCGGCGAGAAAGCGGGCGAAAGCACGTGCAACCAGCGGACTTGCGATGTCTCATGGTCTTTCCTCAGATTCCTTTTGCCAAGAATTGGGCGGCCGTTCAGCGTGCCAAAGTGAGGCGATAGGGATTTGATGACGTTTGGGTCTAAAGAGTTCACAGATTAGCCAGATTTTGCAGCAAAGCCGCGGTTGCGGTCATAAAATGGTTGCCGCAACGGCAAGCGTGGCAGCAGACTTATTCTCCCGATTTTGGCGATTGCTGAGAGACACCACGAGATGGCTATGCCCCAAGAACAGTCTACGCAACAAAGACAGTCGACGCCCCAAGCACAGTCAACTTTGTCGTTGGCAAAATCAATAACCGGCGAAATCGCCAGTGCAAACGATTTGTCTTCCCTGCACGGTGTTACACAGCATGGCGTTTCGCGGCGCGGATTTCTCCGCCATGCCGCTGCAGCGACCGGCGGAGTCTTGGCGGGCGCTATGGCCGGGTCTTCGGCTTTCGCCAGCGCGTCTCAAGAGCAACAAGCGCAGGAAGTTCCGGCAGGCCGCTATGTGGACATCCACACGCACTTGGGACAAGTCTGGAACACCTATGACCCGCTGACCACGGAACAACTGCTGCGATGGATGGATGCCAATGAAGTTGCTCAGGCGATTGTGCTGCCGCTGATCAACCCGGAATCGTCAAGCTATCCGCTGACGACCGACTTCGTTCTTCGCGAGACGGAACCCTATCGCGAACGGCTGATCCCTTTCTGTTCCATCGATCCGCGAACGTCGTTCAGCGGTGGCCAGACGGGTTTGATGGAAATGTTGACGCAATACAAGGAGGCCGGAGCGCGCGGGTTCGGCGAGCATAAGCCTGGCATTCCGATGGACGATCCCCGCAATCTTGAACTCTACACGGCTTGCGGCGAAGTGGAACTGCCGGTGCTGTTCCATTTGGATGCCATTCGCAATACCGATCAGCCGGGATTGCCCGGCGTTGAGCGCGTGCTCGAGGCTTGCCCCAAGACCAACTTCATTGGCCACGGCCCAGGCTGGTGGGCATCCATCTCCGGATTGGTGACGCCTGACGATTTGGGCGGTTATCCAAAGGGGCCAGTTACCGAAGGCGGTGCTTTGGATCGTCTGATGGACAATCACGAAAACATTTTTGGCGACCTCTCGGCGGGAAGCGGGGCCAATGCCATCCAGCGCGATGCGGACTTTGGCCGCGAATTCTTGATCCGTCGCGCGGACCGTTTGCTGTTTGGGACGGACTTCCTTCGCCCTGCACAAGACATTCCCCAACTGGCTTTGTATGGCGACATCGAGTTGCCGGACGATGCGGCGAAGAAGATATTTCGCGAGAACGCGCGAAAGCTGTTGGGATTAGAGATGGGCTGAGGATACGCCTGATCAAAGAAAACGCCGCCACCAGGAGTTGTTCCCAGCGGCGGCGTTAGGTTCTTTTCAGAAGAACGAGCCGTGACGGTTTTTAGAAGCCGCCCCCGCCTCCTCCGCCTTGGTTTCCACCGCCCTGGTTGTTGCCTCCGCGGTTTCCGCGACCAGCACCACGACCGCGACCACCTCGGCCACCAGTGCCGGGGGCGTTCATCATGTCGCGGGGAAGCATCTCGTCAAGTTGAGCGAGGCCATAAGCGCCCAACGCAATGACGATCGACGAGTGTTCCTGGTACTCCGGCACAGCGGAATCATACGTGTCCCACTGCGTGTGATGCACGTAGTTGTAAGACGTGCGGCCGGATTGAGCCCAGAAGAAGCCAGGCGCGCCGGCGCTAATGAACGACGAATGATCGCTGCCGCCGCCACGAAGCGCGGCCACTTCTTCCACGGTGAATTGGGTTCGTTCATCCAAGTCCATCGCCGGAGCGAAGACCTGATTCATCGTCTCGATCATGTTCGACGTGCAGCGGATGCCGGAGACGTAGTTGGTGCCGCCATCATGAACGAGCACGGCGGAGACCTTCGAGACGACGTCCGGGTTCTGTTGGACATAAGCTCGGCTGCCCAAGAGGCCTTGCTCTTCGCCGGACCACAGCATGAAGCGGATTGTCCGTCGGGGCTTGATGCCAGCTTCCATCAGCAGTCGGGCGCATTCAAACGTGGTTGAGCAGCCGGTGCCGTTGTCTTGCGCGCCTGTCGCCAGGTCCCAAGAATCAATGTGGCCGCCGACGATGACGTATTCATCGGGGAACTCAGTGCCGGGAATGTCGGCAATCACGTTGTAAAGCGGGATCGGACCCTTCTTGAAGAAGTTGCGGATATCGAACTCAAGTTCAACTTCATCGCCATTGTTCAAACGCTCAGCAATGCTCTGCCATTGTGTGTTGAGCAGTTCAATCGATGGGACGGTTGGAAGGTTTTCCCAATCCAGGCGATAGTTTCCAGAAGTAACGATCAACTCGCCGTCTCGCTCGTTGACGCGCGACGGATAGATCAATCCGGCAGCGCCAGCTTCGCGGGCCATTTCCAGAGCTTCGTTGACGGGAAGTTCATCGGGATCTTGCTCAGGCTGTTCGGCATTTTCACCGCCACCGCGTCCTCGTCGTCCACGTCCACCACCAAAGCGGCGCTGAGGACGTTCGTGAAGAACGAAGGCACCTTTCATGCGTTCCCGCGCGGCTTCAAACTCTGTGCGCGTCTTCGGCAACATCATCGCATAGCCAATTTGGCGACCGTTTGTTCCGGCTGTCCAAGCGTTGGTGCCAAACATCAGGTCTTGCTTGGCATCCTCGGGCGCACTGACACGGCCAAACCAAGGACCGCGCTCAAAGCCCACGGGGAACTCGCCCCATTGCTCCATGTGTGCGTTCTCAATGCCCATCGATTTGAAGTGTTCAACCGCCCATTCGCAGGCGCGGGTCAAACCATCCGAGGACGTCAAACGAGGACCAATTCGATTGGTGATATGGTCCAAGTGTTCCATAACGCGGTTGTCAGACTTACCCAGTTCAATGATCTGGGCGATCTCTTCCGGCTTGCTGCCGGATTTGATCGGTTCGTCAGCCTGAACCGACGCCGCCACGGCAATCACAGCCAGGCAAAGCAGCGAGGCAATTGGTCGTATTCGTTTCATGGTGAACCTTGGTGAAGTGAGGCGAGGAATTCGCGCAAGCGCTGGGAAAGGAAATTGCTGACGACGGGCGGCGAGCGTCGCCAACAACAAGTATCAGGTGGAATCGATGGCACTTTCCAATCGGAAGGCCATCTTGCGAAAAGCCATCCGCGAAAAGGCTATCCGTAGGATAGCCATCGGGAACGGCACGCCGAGATTTGGCGGAATCGTCGCGGTCCGACCCAGGCTTAGATTGTGATTTGTTAACCCCGCATGTCAACAAAACGGGGACGATTCCCAAGAATCGACAAAGAGACGGCGTTCAACTCGTCTCGGCCTGCCGGATCATTGATTGCGGAGAATCGGCTAAGCTCGCGTTCCACCAATTGCGGATTAAGCCCACTCCCACCAGCACATTCCAGACGCCTTGAACAAGGACGAAACCCAACACGCCATGCAGCGTGGCACCCAGATGGCCGGAGAAAAGCCCCACCACGCCGCCGGCGCCGGCAATCACACCCAGGATTCCGACAAACCTCGCCTGGTTTTGGAGGCACATTCGCAACGACCACCAGAAGATGCCCGCTGACATCCCCAGCACGCCAAACTCGTCGCATGTGCGGTTAATCTCTCGCAACAGGTGCAAAATTTGTCCGCCTGCTGTGAGTTGTTCCGATGTAGCACCGGCAAGCGTCCCGGCGAAGCCAGGCACAAGAAATCCGCTGACGGTTGCCGCCGCGAACATGTTCAGCAACCCGGCCGCGTAGAAGACAGCGCCCAGCCGGACAGTGGCGCTGGAAGTTCCCAAACTGGATGACAGCGCACTCATGCAAGAGCCCAACAGCAGCAGGATAATGAGCGCGCCGCCATGCACGATGACGTTCAACGTCTGGATGCTTTCGATGCCTTCCAGAAAGCTGTGCATGTCATGCCCTCCCGCGGTGGGATGATGCATCATCAGCGCGATCATCAGCACCGAAATGACCATCAGCGTCACGCCGGCGACCCGGTTCAAATTCCGCCGACTCCAGTTGTCATCGTTCGAGAGTTCATCGCGCGATTCGGAAGGTTGCGGGAGATTGCTGGGATTGCTCATGGGATTTCCGCTGCTGAAGCGTGAAAGGAAGTCTGCGACTCATTCAACGATGCGATGGGTGCACTTACAATGTGGCTTGTCGCCACGCAGGGCATTCCGGACAAAGTTGTTTGAGTGTCCGGCCTCGCGATGTTTGAATTCGCGAAGTGCGAAATCACGATGTCCATACATTGTGTGGTCGATTTGCAAAAGACACCGACGCCCGCGGCAATAGCCATGACGACTCCGCAAGAAGCCAACCCGCAGAAATCACGCGAGGCCCTGCTGGCTGCGTTTGAGGCGTTGGTTGTGAGCAAGCCTTACCAGCAAATCAGCGTGGGCAACATCGTCAGCAAGGCCGATGTCGGCCGCTCGACGTTCTACGACCACTTCAAGAACAAGGACGAACTGCTTCGCAACAGTTTGGTCGGCATCGTCGAGTTGCTCGCGGAGACAACCAGCGCGAGTTGTGACCCGGAGCGCGTGGCTCACTTGCTGGACCACTTCCGCGATGTAGGCGATGTCGCTCGCAGTTTCTTCGCTGGGCCATCACTGGAACTGCTTGTGGCCGCGATTCAAGAGGCGATCCTCGAACGGCCGCTTGAAGAGCCGCCAGACAGGAACACTTCGCCTTCAATGCCGCGCGAGTTCTCCGCGCGTTTGGCCGCAGAGACGATGGTGGCGATGATCAGGGCCTGGCTCAATGAAGAAGACGCATGTGACGCGCGGGACTTTGCCAACATGCTACATCGTGCCATGCTGGCAATTTGGTGTGGCGCCTAGTCGCCCTTCTTCATCAACTCTTCCACCAGCTTCGCTAGCAAGCTGGGATCATCTTGCTGCTGCAAGTGTTCAATACGGGACGCCGGAATCTCCAGCTTCTCCAACGCAGTCACAATGTGCTTCCACCTCTGCGTGCGGGCTTTGCCTTCGGCCAGGTACAGTTCCGTGATGTGCTCCTGCAACTTCTGCAAGGCCAACGAGTCTTTGTGCTTGTAGTAGTTGCGAATGATCGACTGCTGATAGCTGCTGCGTTTGGCCATTACAAGATTTACGCTGTGGGTCTTGGGTTGATTGCGGGAAGAGAGCTGATGTTAGCAGGGAGTTCCGAAGCGGCGTTTGACCCTTATGTTATCGGCATGCTAGCTCAGGTGAATCCCGGTTGACGTCAATGCCGCCGGCATTTAGAGTCTGCCGAATTTTCTAGTTCGCGAGGGGAGCGGTCTAAGCGTCCGTTGAAAATGCCATCGTGGCATTTCTCAACCCTCGCCAAGTGCGAGAGTGAAATCTCGCACGGCTCGCGAATCGCGGCATTTTAGGCCGTGATTCGGAATCCCATCCGTGGGATTCTTGCAGCCCGTTGAAAACTCAACGGCTGCAGACCTCGAAAAACACGGAACAGAATCCACCTGGGCGAGGACGTGATGACAACAGATCTTGCAACCCAGCATTCGGCGGCTGCTGCGTCACCCTGGAGCGGGTTGCCCACGCGTTTGCGTGTGCTGTATGTGACATCATTCCACCGCACGGGAGGCTGGCTGGCGGAAGCCTTTGCGGCGGACAGCGCTGTGGATGTGCATTTGGAAGAAGCCAACGGCACGAACGCCGGCTTGGCGCATTTGCGCGAGGAAGTCTATGACGCGGTCCTGCTGGCCCACACGCCTGGCGAATTGAATGCTTTGGAGTTCCTTTCCGCGTTGCGCGGCGGCGGCTCGGAAGAACCGGTTGTGGTGCTAGGCGCGGAGTCAGAGCAAGAGATGGCAGCGCTCGCGTTTGAGGCCGGCGCCGATAGCTACGTTTGCGTCAATACGGTGACCACGCGGACGCTGATTTGGATGGTGGCCAGGGCTGTGCAGCGGCGGCAGCTAACGCGAGAAAATCGACGGCTGATTCAGGCGGATCAGCAACGTCGCCAGCGCGAGTTGGCGGAAACTCGCCACATCCTGGACGATCAGCATGCCGCGCTTCAAGCGTTGATCTCACACAAGGAGAATCAGGCGGACGAATGCCGATCCGCTCAGAAACTGCCCCAAGAGTTGGTCGCCCATTATCGAGAGTTGCTGCGAGCCTACATCATCATGGGCTCCGGGCATCTTGGTTCGGAAGTGCAAAGCCTGGCGGAGTTGCTGACCGTGGCGAGCATGTCCGCCAAGGAAGTGATGTGCATGCACTTGAGCGTGCTCGAAGAACTTGTCCATGGCTTGGGCAATCGCAGCAGTCGTCATGTGACAACACGCGCGGACTTGCTGATCCTGGAATTACTGGTTTACGTCAACGACGGCTATCGGCGAAGATACCTGGATCGGGCGAATCCGCCCGTGCAGCAACCGCTGCCAGGTTTCCTTCCATCTGCCGATTTTGTTGCGCATGAGCCTGCCTGACGATCGCGAAACTTCTTTACAAACTTTGCGCGACCGCGTGCGAGACTTCGTCGCGGAGCGGGATTGGGAGCAATTCCACACTCCCAAGAATCTGGCGATGGCGCTAGCGATTGAGGCTGCGGAGTTGATGGAACACTTCCAATGGCTCACGCCAGAAGCTTCACGCGCTGTTTCCGATGATGCGGACAAACGCGCCGCCGCGGGTGAAGAGCTTGCGGACGTCTTCTGCTATGTGTTAGCGCTGGCCAACGAACTCAAGCTCGATCTCACAAAGACGTTCTTCGACAAGATGCGGAAGAACGTGGAGAAGTATCCCGCGGAAGAGTACCGCGGGCGATACGGGCCAGAGGACACCGGGCCCACTGCGCAAAGTTAGCGCGAGGTTCTGCATACTTGTGGTCGGACGCAGCTTTGGCCTTGGATCGCCGAATTCAGCTCAAGCCGCGGCGGCCAGTCTCTTCCGCCGCCGGCGTTGGACAACTGCCACCGCGCCGCCACCCAAGAGGAAGATGGCTGCCGTGGAAGGCTCAGGCACTGCCGCAACCGGCGTGACGGCCATTAGCAATTCGTACGTTCCCGTGTCAGACCCAAAACCATCCACTTCCAGGAAGTACGTCCCGCCACTTGCCAGCAAGATGTTGAGCAATGTGGAATCAAGCCCTTCGCTTGTTCCGCCGGAGGTCAGACCGTAGGTCGTGGCGTTCCAACGGATGTCATCGTTTTGCCCAAGGATTGTGGTGCCATCAGTATCGTAGAGGCGAATGATCGTATCGACGCCAGCACTGCCAAAAATCGTGCCTGACATGATGTTGGCGCTAAAAACAGCCCCGGCTCCAGCGTCAAAACTGTAGAAGTCGGTTTGGCCATTCGAGCTGATTTGACCGATGACGTTTCGCCCTTCCAAACCTGAGGAAGGCAAATCAACAAACGTAATGTGCTGAGCAGTCCCGGCGGTACCGTGAGCTCCGCCTTGCTCGTTGGTTGAGCCGGGGTTGGTGCCAAGTCCGTCCGCGTAGTCCAGCTTTGCTTGTGACATGCGTGAGAATGTACGGTCTGTTTCGCGTCCAGCTTCAGTCAGTCCAGTGCTGCCTGTGGCCATGATGTGTGTGTTCTGGATACCGCCGGTGGCGACAGGGCTGCCGCTGTACGAAACTGCTGGATCGCCGTAAGGATCTCTGTGCATCAAACCGAGGTTGTGGCCATGCTCGTGGGCGGCGGTCCCCGCCAGTGCGGATGTGATCTCCGCAATCTGTTGCGCCCGAGCGTCGCCACCTTCCAGGGAGAATGCGAAGTTGGCCGTGTAGATTCGTCCAACGTCAGTCTTGGTTTGGTTGCGCCAGTCAATCTGGTCAGCCAATCCCAACAACCCCGGCGTTCCCGTCGTAAGACCGAAGGTCAACGTCTCGAACAGCCCGCCCGGTGACGTGGTGGTGAACGTGACGTTGTAATCACTGAATGCCGTTTCGAGCTTGGTTTGAATGCCAGCTTGAATGGTGGCAACTTCGCCCGCATTGAATGCGGCAACTCCAGCGGAAGAGGCGGCTTCGTTCAACCGTGTGCCAAAGTTGTTGAAGTCCAGAAACGTCGTCACGTCAGCTGACGACGTCGAAGGGAGCAGAGTTACAAGAGCCAGCAGCGCAATGATACAAGAGAGCGCCGCTTGGTTTCGCCAAGCGCACATGATCGCAATTACCGAAATACAGACTTTGAAATGCAGAAAGCGCAGGCTTGGCGCGCAGTCGCCAAACCAGCACAAACAGGGTAACGGGGCTGATTGAGATAGCAAGAAAAAACGGATGGAAAATCTACAAAGGAAAGGCGGATTCCGCTGATTCAAGCGCCCGTTCGTCGCGGTTGGTCCTGCTTCCCATCAACGCCACCAGATGCAACTGGGGCGGGGAATGCCCCCTTGTGTGACGATTCCAAACGTCGATACTTGCCTTTTGAAGTGGTAACAAAACAAGCAGTGCTAATGCCTTAAGGAGCTCAGCCATGTCTCGCGCCGGCGCAGTCGTTTTCAAGGGAACCCCCATGACCCTCGTTGGAGATGAGGTTCAGGCAGGGCAAGCCGCACCTGAGTTCTGCGTGCATTTCTTCGACGGGGAAATGAAGTCCCTTACGCCTGCGGATTTGCGAGGAAAGCCGGCGATCATCAGCGTGGTGCCCTCGCTGGACACGCCCGTCTGCCAGACGCAGACCAAGAAGTTCAACGAGCAATTGGGCGAACTCGGCGACCGCGTCAACGCGTTGACCGTCAGCATGGACCTGCCGTTTGCCATGAACCGCTTCTGCGGAGCGGAAAACATCACCCGGCTGAAGTCAGTCAGCGACTACCAGGACCGCAGTTTTGGCAACAACTGGGGGATGCTGATCGACGAACTCAAGATCCTCGCGCGGGGGACTTTTGTGGTCGACGCTGACGGCAAAGTTGTCTACGCCGAGACCGTGAAGCAAGTCGGCGATGAGCCCAACTATGACGCCGCCCTGGCGTCCCGGCAGTCGCTGTTGTAAGCGCGATGGCTAAAGGACAATCCGGCGGATATGTGGTCAAATGTACAGTATCGAATGGTCGATTGCGGTAGGATGTGGCCACGCACTTCCCCGGACTCGTCACTAGAACAACAGTCGCCAAACCCAAGGGAATACCATGTCTGTTGCCGAACACATCAAGAAGTCATTGCAAACGCCCACAATGGTCGTCCAGGCCTACATTGGCGACCTGACTGACGAGCAGTTGATGCTCCGTGCCGCGGATGGCATCAATCACATCGCGTGGCAACTGGGCCATTTGATCTCTTCTGAGCATCAACTCATCAACGCGGTTTGCCCTGACTCCATGCCGGCGCTGCCGGAAGGTTTCGCCGAAAAGCACGGCAAGGAAACCGCCGACAGCGACGATGCTTCGGCATTTTGCAGCAAGGCCGAGTACATGAAGCTGATGGAAGAGCAACGCGCGGGAACATTGGCAACTCTGGAAAAGCTCAGCGATGACGATCTGGCCAAACCAGCGCCTGAGGCAATGCACCGGATTGCCGAGACGGTTGGCGCGATGTTCGCCATGCAAGGCACGCACTGGATGATGCATGCCGGACAATGGGTGATTGTCCGGCGGCAATTGGGCAAGCCTGCGATGTTCTAAATCGCAACGGGCTCATCTTCGAGCTGGCCGGCCTTGGGTAAGAGGCCATTGCTTCAAGCAGAATTCAGAACCGCGGCGGCGTTGCTTGGCGCGGTTTTTTGCTGCGCGATTGTGTTTGCCGCGCAATTGTGGCGGTGCAGAAGTCCAGGCTTCCGGATCAACCCGCTTACCGGCTTGCTTCACGCACAAGGTGCGGCAATTCCGGCAGGATGATTTTTTCCATCGCCAGGCGGACACCTGCTGTCGAGCCGGGCATTGTGAGCACGACAACTGTGCCGATCAGTCCGCCAACCGCGCGGCTGAGAATGGTCGCCGGTCCAATCTCCGCGTAGCTCAAATGGCGAAAGAGTTCGCCGTAACCCGGAATCAACTTGGTGAACAGGCCGGAGACCGTCTCAAAAGTTTGATCGCGCGAGGTCAGCCCTGTGCCGCCGGTCAACAACACCGCGTTCGTCGCTTCGTGCCGGCACAGCGCGCCAAGCAATTGACGCATTGTCGCTGGATCGTCAGGGATGATCTCGCGGGCAACCACTTGATGCCCGGCCGATTGCAAGAGTTCGATAATCGTCTGCCCACCAGTGTCGGTTTCAAGGGTGCGCGTGTCGCTGACAGTGATCACCGCGCAATTGAGTTGCGCTGGCGATTGTTCGCGATGTTGCTGAGTTGATGAACTCATCTTGCATGCAGGGAGGTGCGTGGCCGGTTCAAATCTGAATGACGAAAGCGGCCATAGTTGCGATTGTCTTTCTTTTTGGCGGGAAGGCAACATGCGCAGTAAGTGGCACCCAGCTACGTAAACACAAGCCGAATGCTGAGCCGACACGCGTCGTGGGCATAGACTGTCGTGGCCTAGACCGTCGTGGCCTAGACCTCCGCCCAAAAACGCACGATGCGTTCCGATGTCTTGATTCAATTGCCAAAGATCGTGCTGGCAATCTCCGACAAAAGCTGCGCAGTGGGCAAGGCGCGTTTTGAATTTTCTTGTTTGGGAGTTTCCTGGCGACCGAGGAGTGTCCCCAACGCCTTATGCGTCGGCCCACGGTGCAAATTTCTGTCTTCCAGGGAGCGCTCGAAAGGGTTGATAAGGGGGAATATTCGATTGGTCTGCCCGCCCGTCTGCGCGCCGCAAGTCAGTTTTTTTTGCGTTGACCGATGATATTCTTTCTGCACGCAATCGGCGCTGAGCGCCGCCTCTTGTCGCTGCGCGATCCAGGCGCGGGCGTGTTGGGGCAACACGTTCGTCGAGCCTAAGCAACACCGGGAACGACAAACGCAAACTAGAAGACTTGTCGCCGATTCAAAATCCACGAGCCCAAGCCAAGACCTGTGATTCCAACGGCGATCAACACGCCGCAAGGCAACAGCATTTCATTCAAGCTGAAGCCGCGCCAGATGGCGCCTTCCAGCGAAAGCACTCCCCACTTCACAGGGCTGAAGTTGGATATCGTCTTCATGATTCCCGGCATGAAAGCCAGCGGCATCATCCCGCCGCCAAACATCGCCATGACCACGTTGATTCCCCAGCCGGCTCCACTCACGGCTTCTTCCGTTTTTCCCACCACCGACATCAACATCATGATGCCGACAAAACAAACGGCCATGCTGACAACGGCCATCGCCAGCAAGCCATAGCTTTGCGGCCGCATGCCAAAGGCCAGCCCAATTGCAATCAGGACCGTGTTCACGGCAATCACCGTCAAGAAACAGGCGGTAGCTTTGCCGCCGAGAATACGCGTTCGCCCGATTGGCGCCACCTGCAGCCGCGTTAACGTTCCCTCGGAGCGTTCCTTGACGATAGAAATGGCGAACGTGGCCACGCAGCCGAGCACTCCCCACAGGATGGCCGAAGGAAAACTGATATCCCATGGCGAGCGCAAACCGGAAAGTTCCTGCTGCTGGGGTGAGAGCTCTCGCGTGACGTCAATCTTTTCGACGTTGATCAGATTGAAGCCTTCAGGCGCGCCATCGACTTGTCCGTCTTCGACGTTCTGATTCTCCAGCCACTGCCCAAGGAAATCCATGCCTTCGCTGAACCGCTTCATCACGTCGATTGGCACTTCACTGTTGTCCATTTCCTCCGCAATTTGCTGCTCCATCTTTTCGTGCATTTCCTGCACGCTTTCCGTACTTGAGAACCTTTCCTGCATCAACTTGCCTGCCGCCTGCATGACCAGACCTTCCAGCATGCCGGCTTCCGCCTGGCGCGAAGGGTCAGTCGCAATTTTCAGCGGCGGTGATTCCTCTGCTTGGGGCCAGAAGATCCCGGCAGTCTCACAGTATCTTTCGTGAATGATAATCAAGCGAGTGAGGAGTGAATTGAGGATTTTTTAAATAG
>CALJLD010000307.1 GCA_937982665.1 uncultured Planctomycetales bacterium | reverse complement strand
AGAGTTTGAGCAAATCATCGCCAAGCATGGAATCTCAGACGATGAGATCGACCCGACGATGGAATCCTTGCCGGTCAAAGACAAGCCGGCATTCATTGCTGATGTCGCGGGCTGGCTTGCCAAGCAAGGTGGTGATACGTCCGACATGGGTATTCCAACCGGTACGCTCGCGGACTTGTCCGTCAACGGTGACTCAGCGACTGCCACTGTTGATGAAGAGCCTATCTCGTTCAAGAAAATCAATGGCGGCTGGTTCGTTGATCTGGCCAACTCGGGAGCACCCGTTGACGAAGTTTCTTTCTCGACGGAGCCACTCGAGGGGATCGTCGCCGGCGAGCGGTGGCAGGTAGGTAAGGTTGAAACCGGACCTTTTGGCGGCTTCACGTTGCTCAGTTCCCAAGAGGAAGGCGATTCAAGCTTCTCTTCATTCCCGCAAATTATGCTGGGGGAACGATGGGAGCCCATGCAGGTTGGTTCCGGCGATCTCGGCTTTTCTCGCAACATCACTTTCTTTGTTCCGCCGGGAAACAACATCGCCTGCATGTCCGGTAAGTACGAGATCCAAGACGGCGGCGATCATTGGACACTGCTCTTGTATGCGCACGAAGACGAGGACTTTACGATCAATGGCCGTGTCTCGATCCCCAAGGATCTGAACGGTCAATAGCAACACATTGATCTTGTTAATGGCCAGTTCGAAGGTCGATGTAAGCGGCTGGTTTGGCCCAACCAAATCCGCATCGACAACGACGAACCAGAAGATATGTCTCTTGATGTTGACCTCGCTTGGCACGCCGTTGAAGGCCGTCCTGTGCAAAATAAGATGTCGCGCTTGGAAAAGTCGGAGGATTGAGCATCTTGCTTGTTTCCGGATGACACTGAGCGGCGGACCACCTGAAGTTGTTGGTGAATCAGGCGAACGAAGTGGTCGGCAGGCTCGGCCCGTACTTTGAGCGCATTCGTTCTTCAGCCCGGCCACTCAAGCCGCTTTACGCGAGTACGATTTCAATTGTCCACCAACCCGCAACCGACACCGAATCTCGCGCTCCAAAGGCAATGATTCGGTTTCGGCATTCACGGGCTCCCGCGTCAGCAGCTCATTCTCCCGTCCCTGGTGTGGCCGCTCGGTGTGGTAGTATTCAACGTATTCGCGACACAGATAATCCATGTGCTGCGTTCCGAACACGATGAAGTGATCCAGGCACTCCTGCTTGATCGACTGCACGAACCGCTCTACGAAGGCGTTCATGTTCGGCGAGCGGAATTGAGAGCGTAGTATCTCTACACGCCGACGCTTCAACGCATTGTCGAAGCGGCTGAGAACATTGAATCACGGTCGTGCATCACGCGCGCCACGCGCCAGCCATCCACCCTGGCCTGGTTAACAAACATGTTGGCCTGTGCCTCCACCCAAGCGGCGTCTGGCCGGTAGGTTGCCGGCGACAGTATTACCCGTCGTGTTTCCACGTGCAGGAACGCCAACACGAAGATCTGCCGAAAGCCTTTCCAGGTTAACACTCTTCGGCTCAAGAAATCGCATTGCCACAGCGAATGCGCGTGCCGTTTCAAGAAGTCATCCCACGTTCCTTCACCGCGTTTTGGGCCGGGATCGAAGCCCGACTGCTTGAGGATGTTCTTAACGGTGTTGCGCGACGGAGGCTTGATGCCCAGCTTCTTGATTTCACCCATGATTCGCGTGTAGCCCCAGTCGTTCTCGCGAGCCATCTTGCGAATCAGCCGACGCAACTGTTCGGGAGTCCGTCTTCGGCCGCGGTTGGCCTTCTGACCTGGCTTGCGTTCCTTGCGGCTCTCGCGGACCCAGCGCAGCACGGTCTCGGGATGAACGATTGAGACGAGGTGTTTGATTGCCTTGGCCGGTAGTCCCAGGGCGAACTTCACCAGCCGACGGCGCTCCTTTGGTGTAACGTACACGCTGCCGGGGATCCTGGTGCGCAGGATCTCGTTCTCGACCTTGAGGTACTTGATCTGACGAGCCAGTTCCTTCTGAGTTGCGCCGGCGATCACGACGAGAAGCGAGCGATAAATGTTGGCCACGGCTGAATTGGGGTAAGATGCGCAAGTTGTGAATCATCATGGAGATGGCGCTATTATTGCACCCCGGCAAGGTGGCCCGCACGACAATTCGACGCTGACTTGTCATCTCTGACTCGCTTCAAAAATGCGACCGCGCTCTCAGTTCCAAAACAGCGAATATTCTCGCGCTCTCTAAAAATCGCATTCGCTGTTAACCAAGCCCTGATTTTCCGTAAAGGGTTGCTTTCGCTCAGGAGGGACCGAAACGGACTCGGAATCTGTAAGTCGTTGTCTCAACTCTGTTTCTGGATTTTGGCCAACAGAGAAAAGTTATGAAAAGGGTTGTGCCCGGGGAGGTGGTTGTGCAAGCCGCATCACGATCGGAAGACGCGACAGGACAACAGCGAGCTAAGTTAATTTGACCGGACTACCCGATCAGCGGTCGGTCCCACCGTAGTGAATCGCAATCCTCCAAGTTCGCTCCCGCGATTTGGACCTCAGTCGTCTTGTCGCACGCTCACAGCACCCGTCCACTTCGGTGACCCGCTTTCTTAGCTCGGGCCGAGTCGTCATGAGCGAGATGTGGGTCGCTGATGCGTTAGTCGCATCGTACATCACCCCTGCGGGTCGCGATGATCCTCAGGGAGCTTTGAACTCTACCGTCAGCAAACGATTCGTTTCCACCCGTGCAATTGTTTGCTTCGACCGGCTAGGCCAAAAGACCTCGACGGTGACAGGGGATCTATGATCGCCCAGCCCGAAATGCAGTGTCATTTCGTTTTGATTCCCTTCGCCTGTGCCGGCTTCGACATGACGGGTTACTGTCTTGTCACCAACCGCGACGCGCACTTGAGCACCGATAGCCGAACGATTGATCGTCTTGCCGTCGCCGATCAACCGCAACTTAAGCCAGGAATGCCGTGTCCCTTGATTCTGGAATAACTTCCCGGCGGACGCGAGATCAAGGTCACCATCATTATCGTAGTCCGCCCAGGCAGCCTGGTAAGTCGGAGGCAGCCCTGCGAGTTTCGCTGCCGCAGTCACGTCCTGTACAGCAAACTTGCCATCGTTGCGAAACAGCACAGAGTTGTTCTTGCGCCCAAACGAAGCCACTCCGTAGACCGTTGTAAAGAACAGGTCGAGGTTGCCATCGTTGTCGTAGTCAGCAACGCTTGGCGACGCGTAAGACTCTTGATAGTGTACGCCGCACGTTCCCAAGTCCTCGAACTTAAAACCCTCTTGCTCGCCGAGGTTTTTCAGGAACCGTGACTTCGGTTGATCGCCCCGACTATCAACGTGAGCAAAGTTGCCTGCGAACAGATCGATCAGCCCGTCGCTGTTGAAGTCACCCCACGATGCACCGATTGAGTGACCACCCCTGAAACCGGTCTTCGTCGCGATCGCGCCATACTCGCTCGCGACCTCTGTGAAGCCGGCCTTGCCATCGTTCAACCACAGCAAGTTCGGTTGCAGGCGATAGTTGGAAACGTAGACATCGACATCACCATCTTGATCGAAATCGCAAGCTGTCACGCCCCGAGTCGCATGGTTCGCTTCGCTCCGCTCGACGCGAAAGCTCTTTCCACCTTCGTTGATAAGAACCAATTGCGACCGTTCACTCTCCTCATACCCTCCGACGTAGAGGTCCACAAAGCCATCGTTGTCAAAATCGGCCCACACTGCGCCTCGCGACACAATTCGCGGAAGCCGAGGAAGCGCGACTTCCACAAAGTTCTTACCGCCATCGTTGCGAAATAACTTCAGCGACGACCAGGAAAACAGGTCCACAAATCCATCGTTGTCGAAGTCGGCGGCAATCGCGGAGCCTGGAGCAACCTTGCCAAGTCTTGTAAACGAATTGCCTTCTTCGTTCTTCCAGACCGCGCCGGCACACACATCGACCCAGCCATCATTATTAAAATCGGCCCAACAGGCCGCCCCATTTCCAAGTTGCAGCCCGGCGTCGCCGCTCACGTCTTTGAAAACTACCGCCGGTTCTTGTGCGTTCGCCGTTCCGACGAGCAATGACAGGCACGTGGCCAAATATCGGTACATGATCGACTCCTGGGCGTGAGAATCGGCTGATTGTGCTCGTGTGTTCCGTTTGACTCGGCCTAGTCGATCACATCGTGAACGACTTTTCCAGCCACGATAGTCCGGCGAGCAGTCGCACAACCGCATTGCGCGATAACGAAGGATTGTCCAACTGTGTAGCCAAATCTCACTTCGCAGGATGGCAAGTTGAGAGCGGCCGTCGCGAGGGGGGCTACCTCAAGAGCTACAGCCTTTGATCGCGAGTACCGCGTGCCAACCGCGCATAGAAATGTCACGGTTTTGCATAGGGGGGTCCCCCCTTGTTTTCAGCGTTGCACCCCGCGAATAATTCATCGTAAGCCTAGATGCACTCGCGAGTTCTGATTTCTGTGCAACGAGACGAAGCGCCGGAAGTGTTGCATTTTGCTACGCAAAAACGGGCCATTTGTGGCCCATTGTGACCCCGTTTTGAGGCAGTTTTCGTGGGTCTACGCGGACCAAATCGAACGCCAACCGACGTCTTGCGCCTGCGCGGAAGCCGGCAAGCGGAGCGCCGTATGAACGAACCCAGGCCGCCTGAAAAGATTCCCAAGCCGCCGTCGTGGCTGGAGAAGGATGCGAAGTCCTGCTGGAAGAAGATTCTGCCCAGGCTCAAAGAAATGCGCGTGCTGCTGCAGATCGACGAGAACGCTCTGGCTCGCTACTGCACGACGTGGGTTCGCTGGCGCAGAGCTTGTGCATTCTTGGAGAAAC
>CALJLD010000306.1 GCA_937982665.1 uncultured Planctomycetales bacterium | reverse complement strand
TCCATCGTCCGCGAGTCGACTTCGCCCAAGTCAACGCCGCCGGCGGTCACCTCGGCTTTCTTGAAACCCAGCGTTCCGGCGATGGGAATCACTGCGCTCTTGATAGCGCTGACCAGCGCGGCACGCTCGGCAACTTTCAACTCCGCGGCGCGGCGGTCAGCCGGCACACCGCACAACGCAAACAATGATTCCAAAAGTCGCTTCGGCAATGTTCCCGGCAACGTGCTGATCAAGGGCTGGCTGCCTAAACTACTCGCCGCGTCTTTGATGGCCTCCAAGAGTTGCTGTTCACTCACGGCCGGCAGGAAGTCGCAACAGAGCACAAGCGACTGCTGCCGCTCGTCGGCCGTATACCGCGAACTGATATCCAGGATGGCCGGACCAGACAAGCCGAAGTGCGTAAACAAGAATGAATCGCGGCGGCGATCCAACGGCTTGGAGAGCGAAGGCGGATGTTGCGGTGAGAATTCTCGCAGCGCGTCGCCAGTCGCGTTTTGCACTTCATGCAAGCTCACGCCAACATCCGGCACGGTGACGCCTTGCAGCGCCAGCACCCATCTCACGTCGGTCGTCAGCGGCACAAGCGCCGGTCGCGGCGGAACAATGCGATGTCCCAACTGCTTTGCCCAGGCGTAACCATCGCCGGTTGTTCCGCTGCCGGGATAAGACTGTCCGCCTGTTGTGAGAATCAAACTCTCCGCGGTGAACTGCTGCTCCTCTGTGTTCACAACAAACCGCTCAGGCGATCGTGGAGCGCTTGCCGAATCACTCTCGCTGGACCCGCTGACTTGTCGAATGTCGACAACGCCAGTCGAGGTGATCAATTCCGCTCCGCTGCGCTGCAGCCTGGCCAGCAACGCCTGCAACACATCAACGGCTTTGTTGCTTTGCGGAAAGATCTTGCCGGTCGATTCAACCTTGGTCTTGACGCCATCGGCTTCAAAGAAGTCGACCAACTGTTCCGGCGAAAGCGCCGCCAGCGCCGAGTGCAAGAACTTCCCCCGCAGCCCAAAGGCTTCCACAATCCCTCGGGCGTCCGTCGACTGCGTGATGTTGCAACGCGTACCGCCGGACATCAATATCTTCGCGCCTGGCTTGCGGTTTTTCTCCAGCAACACAACCAGCCGCCCACGTTCCGCCGCAACGGCCGCAGCCATCAAGCCTGCCGCCCCCGCGCCAATGACAATGATGTCCGCGTGCATGTTGGTATGAATAAACAAACGCCGTCGGCGACGGACGGAGAAAAGCGGACGTCACTTGGCTCGCTGACTTCGTCGCCGGCGAGTGATCTCCGTCAATGTGCTGCTGATAATTCCCGCAGGCACGGCGACCTCTGGTTGGAATCGCCGCTTTGGATTACTCCTCTTTGGTCGCCGTCAGCTGATTGATCTGAATGTGGTGCTGCCCTTCTTCAAGTCGGTATGCCTGAACAATGCCAAAGTGGATGCCCAACTCGTAGGGCAATTCCTGGAAGATCAACGCGCGCCTGTTGAGATAGTTACACTCGTGTTTCTTCTCCGGCAGACCGTCAACGTTGGAGTACTTTTCGTTCTCCAGAAACGGCACGAAGAAAGCGATGCGGATTTGAAAGTTGTACATGCCCCAGCCTCCGTTGGATAAGCGATCCTCTTCCGTGAGCTTGCCATGCTCGATCATCTTCTCGGCAAGTTCATCGCAATCGATCTCAAATTCAAAATCGAATCTGCGATCATCCTCGCTGCGTTTCATGAGTGCCGTCTTGAGGATCACCACGCGCTCATCAATCATGTCGTCATACGATTCGTCAGATGTATCCTCGGGCGGCTTCGGCGGCACCATGTCGGCGTCGCGATCCAAGTAGGCGAGCAGATAGCCTTGGTAAGCATCCTTGTATTGTCCACCGTGTTTGGTGTACTCAATCTGAAAGCGAAGTGATCCGCCTTCCACATGTTTCAATGAGACCTCGCTGAGATACGTTTCATAAATCGGCGGGCAATGTTGCGCTGCAGCCGCACTTGCGAAGACGGCGCTGACCAACAGGCCAAGACAAATGTGTCGCGCTTTCATGCCAACTCCCCTTTGATTGAATGGATCGATTCGCGTTGCTTGCTGGATATGGTCCGGCCGCGAGCAAGTTGTTTGAGTGCGGGGTAAGTGTGCCGCTTTGGTGAATGCCGCTTTTCAGCGGTGCTTTCACGCGTCATTAATTGTCCGGCAATCCAGAGCCTACACTAACAAAAACAGCCAATGGGAACACGGTCCGGCATCTGCGTTAGGGAAACTACAAGGACGCCGCGTCCTTAGCCGGCTGTTTCAAAGTTTGGCATCCAGAGCGCGTCCATTTACAATAGCATTCCCGCCCGATGGCTGTTGCCTGCCCACTTTTCTCCCACCGCTGTTATTCCATATGCATTGTCGCCGGTTTCAGCCTGTCCCCGTTTCGCGCCGACAAATGTTGTCGCAATGCGCGGGCGGGTTTGGCGCGATGGCCTTTGTGGCGCTTTTCGGCCACGCAGGAAACTCTTCGCATGGGAATGCCGCGGAGTTGGCGAATCGTGCGATGAATGGCGAAGCAGCGTTGCCGCGACCGCATCATGCGCCGCGGGCGAAGAATGTGATCTTTCTCTTCATGGATGGCGGGCCAAGCCAGGTCGATACGTTTGACCCCAAGCCGCGGTTGGCGAAAGAGCATGGCCAACCGATGAAGATGAAAGTGTTGCCGACGCAGTTTGACGACAACGGCAACGTGATGCAAAGCCCTTGGAAGTTTCGTCAGTATGGCGAGAGCGGGCTGCCGGTCAGCGATTTGTTTCCTCATGTTGCCACTTGCGCGGATGACTTGTGTGTGATTCGCAGCATGGTGGCCAACTTCTCCGAACACACCAACGCCAACTACTTTTTGCATTCCGGGTTTGGCTTACAGGGCCGACCAAGCATGGGCGCGTGGGTGACCTACGGACTGGGAAGTGAGAACCGCGATTTGCCTGGCTTTGTGGTGTTGTCATCCGGAATGATTCCGCCCGGCGGCGTTGACTGCTTCGCCAATGGGTTTCTGCCGGCCACACATCAAGGTTCCATCTTTCAAAGCGGAGCCCAGCCGCTACCCAATCTTGCGCCGCCAGCGGGGCGTCTTAGTCGCAGCCAGCAAATGTTGGATCTGGTTCGCAAGCTGGATCAACAGTTGTTGGAACAAACCGGCCCTAACGACAAACTGGAATCGGCGATTGCCAATCACGAGCTGGCGTTTCGCATGCAGTCAGCTGTGCCGGAGTTGGCCGATCTCTCCGGCGAAACCAAAGCCACACAAGCGTTGTACGGCATCGACGCGGAGTACGAGCAAACGCGCATCTTCGGGCGGGAGTGTTTGCTTGCCCGGCGGCTTGTCGAGCGGGGCGTGCGGTTCGTCGAAGTGTTGTGTCCCTCGGTGGCCGGCGACCGATGGGATCAGCACGCCAACATCAAGCAAGGACACGCGAACAACGCCAGAGCCGTGGATCAGCCCATTGCGGGACTGCTCAAAGACTTGAAGAGCCGCGGCCTGTTGGACGAGACGCTCGTGGTATGGGGCGGCGAGTTTGGCCGCACGCCGTTCAGCCAGGGCGGCACCGGCCGCGATCACAATCCGTACGGGTTCTCCATGTGGATCGCCGGCGGAGGGGCAAAAGGCGGGCACATCCACGGCGCCACGGACGAGTACGGCTACCACGCGATTGAAAACAAAGTGGAAGTTCACGATCTGCACGCAACGATGCTGCATCTGTTAGGCGTCGATCATTGGGACCTGACCTACCGCTTTGGCGGCCGCGATATGCGATTGACCGACGTGCACGGGAATGTGAT
The DNA here is from genome assembly GCA_937982665.1 of uncultured Planctomycetales bacterium. GTDB lineage: Bacteria > Planctomycetota > Planctomycetia > Pirellulales > S012-138 > CALJLD01. The sequence continues at coordinate 33,437 of CALJLD010000306.1, read as the reverse complement.
TGAAGAGTTGATTGCGTGAAGCTCAGCATCGGCGCGAAAGTGCTTCTCGCGCTGCGGCAAAAAACAGAAAAAAGCCCTCCGGCTCCAAAAAACCGGAGGGCCTGCTGTGACTTTCTAATGAGAGGCCCAGAACTCCTCAAAAATAGGTCGACGGCGTTTGCTACTTCTTCTTGCCGGGCATCGGCGCTCCCGAGGCAGGCTTGTTGGCAGGCGCTTGTTGCGGCTTGCCAGCGGCCGGTTTGGAAGATGGAGTAGCGGGTTTCTTGGGCTCGTTATGAGCAGCCATCGGAGTGACTCCCAAAAAAAGGGAACCAGAAATGTTGGGCGGCGTTGCTCGGCATCCATAGCACGAGTCATCCGTCCCGGTATGGCTCCTATTTTACCGATCGCCGTTTGAACATGAGAAGATGACTTGGCTCGGATTTCGTGCCCGGCAACCCAGACTGCTAGCATCGGGTTGAACTGAGGGTACGCTGGCCAACCGCCTTGGCGGTGTCTCGGTTAAGGGCGAGCAATCGGTCGGCAAAGACCGCGGCCCCGGGAAATGGCCTGCAAACCAGGCGCGGACTCGACCTGGCGAAAAACTCGGCGCTTGACTGGCGGCGTCTTGATTGCGAAAACACGAAGATGCAAATCCAAACCAACACTGATAAGAACATCGAAGGCGGCGAAGCCCTAAGCCGTCATGTTGAAGAAACCGTCGAGAATTCGCTGAAGCGATTCGCCGACCGCATCACGCGCGTCGAGGTGCATCTCAAAGATGTGAACAGCAGCGCCAAAGGGGGCGATGACGACAAGCATTGCCAGATGGAAGCGCGGCTCACAGGCATGCAGCCGATTTCCGTGACCGCCAAAGCGGCGACTGTTGACGAAGCCTTGGACGCGGCGGCCGACAAACTGGAAAACGCCGTCTCGCGAATTCTCGACCGGCAAGATGACCGCAAAGGCCGGACTTCGTTCAGCGGAGATTGACACGCGATAGTTATCCGTCGCAGGCAGACCTTTGCTGTCACACTCGCCAGGCGGACAGTCCCTACACGCGACGCAGCTTGGTGATGCGTCCAGTTGCCACCCATTCCGCAACCAGGATATTACCGTCATTGTCGAAGCAGGCATCGTGCGGATGGATAAACTTGCCGGCTTGCCAGCGCTTGGGCTCGCGGCGCAGCTTCATCTGATCCTTGAGCACTTCTTCACGCCAAGCGGGATCTTCGCCCAAGTGGGCGATAACGCTGTTGTCCGCGCCAAGCAAGGTCACGCGGGCACTTAGGTCCGGCACCAGCATCAGGTCTTCGTAAGTGTCAACGTTGGCCGGCAGGATGAATCCATCTTGCGTACGAATGTGGTCTCCGTCCAAGGTGAACCACTGCAGGCGGGCGTTGACGCGGTCCGCCACCACCAGCGTCGACTCGCCATCGCCGCGCAAATCAATCCACACGCCATGCGGCAGGTTGAATTGACCGTCCGCCTGACCAGGCTCGCCAATGGTCTGCTGCCACGCGCCATCCTTGTCGTAGCGTTGAATGGTGTACGAACCGTACCCATCGGCCACGTAATAACCGCCGTCGCTAGGGTGAAAGGCATAGTTGGTGGGCATAAACCGGTCACGCCCCCACACGCGTTGCGGATTGGCGGCTTCGCCTTCGGCGTACTTGCCGGACTCCATTGGGGCGCGCTTCTCCCACACAACCTCGCCTTGCGTATCAAGCTTGGCGAAGAGTTTGAGGTGTTGATAGCCGGTGATGTACAGAAAACGGTCCGAACCCTCCTGCCGAACTTCCAGCCCATGGCCTCCGCCTTGGTATTGGCTGCCAAACGAACGAACGTATTTGCCATCAGGATCAAACACAAAGATCGTCGGATGATCGGCAAGCTCGGCGCGGCCTTCGTGGATGACGTAGACCATTCCATCCTGATCGACAGCCACGTTGTGCGTGGTCTGCCAGCTGTACGGTTCCGGTAGCGTTACCCAATCGTGCTGGACCTCGTATCGATGATCGCCTTCGCCCAGGATGATGCTTGACCCGGACTTCTGCTGCGTGTGAATTGCCGGTGCCGCCAATGCTTGTGCCACAAAAGAGGAAGCACTCAGCGACGCCGTAGCGCCTGCCGCGGTTGTGGCGAGAAATCGGCGTCGGCTGACTTTGCTTTCAGCCGAGATTTGATGGCGTGACATGATGGCGATCCCAGAACGAGTGAATAGCGAACGCGGCGACGTCGAAAACGGTCCGAGAATTACGCAAGCGAACTCCGTTGGCATTGAATAATGTCGCTTGCCGAAGCCCCGCGGTCAAAGCGCCTCGCTTAAGATACAGCGATCACTAGAGCCTGTTTGCTCTAAGAGCCTGCTCGACTGGACTGATTGGCACGGGCTGCAAAACAAACGCGTCTTACTCGCCGTCACGCATGATCGGTTCCATCACCTTGGTGTTGCGTTCCACGGCCAGAACCACGGTCCGCCGTTCAACGCCATCGGCACTGTCCGCAACCGCGGGGATCACCTGGCGGCAGTTGGGGAGATTAAACCGCACGGTGAAGGTGCCATCAGCGCGGAGTTCGACCGGATCGCCAGCCAGGGTGACGCGTGCCCCAGGCGTGGTCCGCCCATAGACGATCATCTCGGCGTCCACTTCAAACGCAAATTCGCCGGCTCCATCAGCTCGGTGAACCTGCAACCGGTCCGGAAAGACCGGAGCACTCATTGGCCGACGCAGCCGCTCTTCCATGAGTTTCTTCAATTCGCTGCTGGCGCCATTTGCGGAGTCACCGCCGGACATGGCGTAGACCTTTTCCGCGTTTCGGGCAACGTCCGTCCAGTTCTCATCCAAAGCGTCCGCCACACCAGCTTCCGGAGTGGTGACCGTATTGCTGCGGGCGAGGACGAACATCTTGCCGCTTGTGGCGAGATAGCCGATGTCCATGCGGTAGCTTTGCGGGGGATCATCAACATTGACGTACCAATGATTGACGCCGCCGTGAATCGGGATGTGCTTGACAACCGAGTCCGTGGAATTGCGCGAGCCATCACTGGTGATCTTGCTGAGCCGCAAGACAGGTCTTGCGCCGTGCCATTCTTGGCCTAATGCGGCTTCGGCTCGGGCGACACCCTGCTGCGACAATTCCCAATAGGCATGCAGCCAATATGAGTCACGCACCATGACCACCAGGCGATCTTCCGCCGGTTTGCCGTTGGAAGGTGCGTTGCCCAAGTCTTTGCGACGGCGAAGTTGATCGGCCTCTTTTTGCAAGCGGCGAGAGATTGCCATCTGACGCGGGGTCTTCTTCCGCGGTTGCGGTTGGCTGCTCTTCTTTGTGCTTTTGGCACTTTTGGACGCACGGGCCGATTTGTTATTCGTGGCCGCCCTGGCCGTTGGGGTGGACCTTGGTGATGCTTTCAAGGAACGCGAACGCGACTTTGTTCCAGATGCGCTTTTGCGCGTGGATGCTGTCGACGTGCTTGTTCTTGGTTTTGCCGTTCTTGATTTTGGGCTGCGGCTAGCGGTTGCGCGCTTTGCTCGGCCGTTGCTGGCGGCAGCGTCTTTGGCGCTGGATTTCTTAGAAGACCGTTTTGGCCGTGCTTTCATCGCCTTGGCCAAGGCTTTGATCAATTGCGCTTTACGCATTCCATGCCAGCCCGGCACACCGCGCTCTTTCGCCAATTGTCCGAGGTCTTTAACGGAAAGATTCCCGAGTTGTTCCGCTGTCATGTGAGGACCTTAAAGATTCGCTCGTTGTATGCGCGCTGCGCGACCACATTCGACGACCTATAGTCCTCCTTGACCAGACACGCGACGAGGATCGGATCGCGGCAAGATCCGAGTTTGGGCGGGGCCCCGAATGGGTGTGTTGCGTGTCGCTTGACGGGAAGTTCTCTTAGACCATCAAGGTCTTGAGGAGTTACCCGTGCCGCAGTCACTCGCTTCCGGCGGTGTCGAGCGAATGAATAAATCCAAGTCTAAGCGATTTGCGGAAAAACGCAATAATTTGGCGCGGAATTGAGGGCTTTCAGTGAATGCATCTTGTTGATAGCAAAAGACTTAGAGTTAAACCCCTCCGTAGAATGGTCAATTCACGGCGAGGCTGCGGATTATCGGCATTGTGCGTTCGCGCTGGGTGTGCTGGGCTGAGGACGGCACTCGATGCGTCCCGAGCTGCGGCATCCAGGGTACAAATTGATCGCGTAACTCGTAGCCAGTTGTGCACTTATCGATTGCTTAAGACTTTGAGAAAAAAATCACAAATTGCATCTCGCGTTGGTTGACACCCCTATCAGCCTTGCCTAGACTGACCGGCCCAACGAGGAGAATCCGCGCGGTTTCTCCAGCTTTACGCGGCCTAAACCTTAGATTTGGCTGACTTTAGGCTGCTCCGCCAACCTGCGGTTGCTTGTCCAGCCCAGAAGGCAGGCAGCATTGGCTGAGAAGGCGAATCCCGCCGAGCTTCTCAGATCGGCAATGGCTTGGGCACATCGGGTCATCACGATCTCCTTGTCCATGGCTTTGCCGCCTTTGGGAGGGTTTTGGCTGGACTCCAAGTTGGGAACGGGCTTCTTGTTTGTCGTGATCGGCGCGTTACTCGGATTTACGCTTGGCGTTTTTCAATTGCTCCAATTGGCGAAGCAGCCTGAGCAAGAAACGCGTCAAGACGAGAATCTTCCCAACGGATCTTAAAGGCGCAATTCTCATGCAGCTAAGCACGAGATTGGCGAGGCTCTCTCATCTGGGATTGCCTGCGCGCCTGCTCCTCTTTGCCGTCCCTCTCTTTCTGTTGGCCTTGGTGCTTACGCCTGTTGGCTGGGCCTTGAGCGGATGGATTGGTATTGCGGCTGTGGCCATTTCGTTTGTCAGCTGTTTGGTCGGCAGTCTCGCGGCGGTCTCGTTGAGCTTTTTCCTGCAGGGTTCTCATTCCCCGTTGCAAGAGCTGCTTGTCGGCATGCTGTTTCGCATGGGGGTCCCCATGGGTGCCGCGCTGGTTGTTGTCATGCGATCGCCAACGCTGGATGAAGCTGGCTTTGTTTTCTATCTGCTGCCGTTTTTTCTAGTTGCTGTCGGCATTCATGCCCTGACTGCGGTTGGTTTGTACGGAGCGACGGTCAAGGCGACGGTCAAGGCAAACGTCAAGGCGACGACAGAAGGTCTCGGCCAAGAACATGACGCCTGTGAGGCTTCCTGATCGAGATTCGGCGAAGCCCACGATTTGGATACACATCGATTTTTGACGCACTGACACGAGTTTCATTTCGGCCCTGCGAGTAGACACGAGCACAAAACTGGCAACTGCGTCCGATGACTTTCATGCTGCAAGAAAATAGCGAAGATCAGCAAGACCCAAAGGTTGATCCTGATCATGCTGATCCAGGCGAAGCCCATGGCGGTGGCGGTCATGGCTCCTCTGGTGGCATGGACATTGAACATTACATGGCGCATGTGGGGGATGCCTACTATTTTGAAGTCCCCCACTTCATGGCGCCGCCTCGCGAAGCCCCGGACTTTGTCGGACATGCGGAGCCGAATGAACTGCAAGGGAAACTGCTGATCCCGCAGCCCTTCGGCAAGCTTGAAAACCTGCACGATCCCGGCGAAGGGTTTTTGATCACCAAATTCATGGTGGTTCAAACCGTCGTGCTGCTGCTCTTGATTGCCGCATTCCTGTGGCTCGCCAAGAAGATCAAGTCCGGCAAGCCAGTGAAGGGCCGCATGGCCAATCTGCTGGAGTCCATGCTCTTTTTCATTCGTGATGAAGTCGCCCGACCGGCGATTGGCGCTCACGACGCGGACAAGTTCCTGCCATTCCTTTGGACGCTGTTCTTCTTTGTCGTTACTTGCAACGTGGTGGGCATGGTGCCGTGGGTTGGCACGGCGACAGGCATTTTGGCAACCACTGCGGCGTTGGCGGGGATAACTTTCCTTGTCGTTGTCATTGCCGGGATGGCAAAGCTTGGTGCTGTGGGCTTCTGGTTGGCGCAAGTGCCCCACATGGACTTACCGCACCCCGCGATGAGCTACCTGCTTAAGCCGCTGGTGTTTGGGATTGAAGTGGGCGGACTCTTTATTAAGCACACTGTGTTGGCCATTCGTTTGTTGGCAAACATGTTTGCCGGCCACCTGGTCCTCGCGGTGATCATTGGATTCATTGGGCAGTATGCAACCAGCGGGCTTTGGTACGGAATCTTGCCGGCCAGCATTATCGGCTCCGTCGCCTTGGGCTTGCTCGAGTTGTTTGTGGCTTTCCTTCAGGCATACATTTTCACGTTTTTGGCCGCGCTGTTTATTGGCATGGCCGTGCATCCGCACTAGCGTCTGTCGTTCGCGGTGTTGATGTTTTTTCTACGAAACCAAAATCACATTTCACTTCATACCAGGAGACCTCGCACGTGATTCGAATTGTGAAACTCGTCGTGCTGTGCATCACTTTCTTGGCATTAGCCACGCCGGCCTTTGCTCAGGACCCCACCACAGCGGAAGAAGGCACAGCCAGAGCAGCCGCTGAACGGCCTGTTGGTGACCAGATCTTTACTGGCGCAGCCGTTGGTGCCGGTTTGGTGCTCGTAGGCGCCGGCTTGGGCATCGGCATGATCGGCCGTTCCGCGGTCGAAAGCATGGCTCGTCAACCGGAAGTTGCCGGCAACATTCAAACAGGCATGATTATCGCCGCGGCGTTGATTGAAGGTGCGACGTTCTTCGCACTGATCGTCTGTCTTGCAGCCAAGTGGTAGGTTTCTTGCCTCGTCGTTTCACAAGCTGGGAGACGGTCATGTCGGGAGTGCTTCGGACGCGGATCGTGATCTGGACAGCGGTTGCGGCTTTCGCAATCTGCGTCCTGGGGGCAACCGCCCATCCGGCGGTTGCCGCTGGCGGCGGGGATGGCCTTGGCCCCCCGTTGAATTGGAGCAATGATTCCGCGATCTTCACCGCCATTGCGTTCCTCTTGCTGCTGTTTGTCTTGTGGCGTTTTGCCTGGGGTCCCATCACGGACGGCCTGCAAAAGCGCGAGCAGGGCATCGCGGACCATATTGCGTCAGCGGAAAAGCAGAACGAAGAGGCTAAGCAGATTCTGGCACAGTACGAGTCCAAGCTTGCTGATGCGGCAGGCGAGGTTCGCGAACTGCTGGAAGAAGCCCGTCGCGATGCGGAACACACCAAGGAAGAGATCGTCACAGCCGCCAAGGCGGAAGCTCAGGCGGAACGTGACCGCGCGTTGACGGAGATCAACACGGCCAGAGATCAGGCACTCAAAGATCTGGCCGAGCGCAGCGCAGACATGGCAGTTGACCTGGCCGGACGGATCGTCCACAGCAAGATGAGCAAAGAGGACCACGCGGCACTCATCAAAGAGGCCGTCGGTTCGTTCGCTCAGTCAAAACCTTCCAATAACTAGTTACCTGACTTGCCCCTGTTGAGTACGCGCAGTCCATGAACGCGGAAAGCCCCCAAAGCGGATATCGCCCGGAAACGGTTTTGGATACAGATGCCCAGCAAGTGGGCAAGCTGTACTCCCGCGCGTTCCTTGGCGCTGCTCAAAAAGCTGGCCAGACGGAAGAGTTGTTGGAAGAGTTGGGCTCTTTGGTGGACGATGTCCTCGACAAGAACCCGGCGTTTGCTCGAATGTTCGGCTCGCAAGTGATGCCGCATGATGAGCGCGAGGCCATGATTGATCGCGTGTTTCGCGATCGGGCTTCGCAGTTGATGGTGAACTTCCTCAAGACCCTGTCCAAACATGGCCGCCTGGGGAACTTGAGGGCCATCCGCACGGAAGCTCAAGACCTTTATGACCAGCAGCAAGGCCGCATCAAGGTGATTGTCACCACGGCATTGCCGCTGGAAGACGAAGTGAAATCCGCAATTGCTGACGCCGTGCGGCAACGGACCGGTGGTGAGCCGGTCTTGATTGAACGCACCCGGCCGGACTTGATCGGCGGCGTTGTGGTGCAAATTGGCGATACATTGTTCGATGGCTCGGTAGCGGCCCGTTTACGCCGCATGCGCGAGAAGATGATCGACAGGAGCGTTCATGAAATTCAAAGCCGACGAGATCGCTTCCGTACTACAGACGGAAATTGAGAATTACGAGTCGCAGGTTGACGTCCGCGAGGTCGGCCAGGTCCTCGAGGTTGGTGACGGCATCGCGCGCGTCTACGGCCTCTCCGGCGTCATGGCTGGTGAGATGGTCGAGTTCCCCGGCGGCGTCAATGGCCTGGCGTTCAACCTGGAAGAAAGTTCCGTTGGTGTGATCATCCTGGGTGATTACCGCGGAATCAATGAAGGGGACGAAGTCAAAAGCACAGGCCAGCTGCTCAGCGTGCCAGTGGGCGATGCCGTGATTGGCCGCCACCTGGACCCCTTGGGCAATCCGCTGGATGGCCGCGGTCCGGTCGTGACTTCGGATCGTCGTCCGGTTGAGTTCCTCGCCCCTGGCATCGCGCATCGCAAGCCAGTGCATGAACCGTTGCAGACCGGCATCAAAGCCATTGATGCCATGACGCCTGTCGGCCGCGGTCAGCGCGAATTGATCATTGGTGACCGCAAGACCGGTAAGACCACCGTCGCCATCGATACGATCCTGAACCAAAAAGGCAAAGACGTTAAGTGCTTCTACGTCGCCGTTGGTCAAAAGGACTCGTCGGTCGCCAACGTCGTCGGCGTCCTTCGCGAACACGGCGCCATGGACTACACCACGGTGATCTCCGCTGGTGGGTCGTCGCCTGCTCCGTTGCAATACGTCGCGCCGTATGCCGGCTGTGCCATGGCCGAGCATTTTACCTACAACGGCGGCCACTCGCTGATTGTCTATGACGATCTGTCGAAGCAAGCCGTGGCTTATCGCGAGTTGTCACTGTTGATGCGGCGTCCGCCCGGTCGCGAAGCCTATCCCGGTGACATTTTCTACTGCCACAGCCGCCTGCTGGAACGGGCGCTCAAGCTCTCCGATGCCAACGGTGCCGGCAGCCTAACTGCTTTGCCCATCTTCGAACCACAGGAAGGCGAAGTCTCCGCCTACATTCCCACCAACGTCATTTCCATTACGGACGGTCAGATCTATCTGCAGCCTGACTTGTTCTTCGCCGGTGTTCGCCCGGCCATGAACGCCGGTATCTCCGTCAGCCGTGTGGGTGGTGCCGCTCAGATCAAGACCATGAAGAAGGTCGCCGGCGGTTTGCGTCTGCAACTGGCCGCCTACCGCGCGTTGGAAGCCTTCGCCCAGATGGGTACGGAGCTGGACGCCGCCACGCAATCGCAATTGGACCGCGGTCGTCGCATGGTCGAGCTGCTCAAGCAAGGGCAATACTCGCCGATGGACGTGACCGACCAGGTGCTGTCCATCTATGCCGGCACCAGCGGCCACTTGGATGAAATTGATGTCTCCCGCGTTCGCGAATGGGAAGCCGACTTCCTGACGTTCATGCGAGATCAGAAGCCGGAGATTTGTGACCAGGTCGCCGCATGTCAGGATGCGGAAGACTTCAAGCAAGCCTATGACGACGCAACCAAAGCCATCGACGGCGCGGTCGCGGAATTTCAAGCCCAATTCACCAGCAAGATAGAAAAGGCCGAAGCCGCAAGCGCGTAGTCTGCCCCAAGTTTGAATGAAAAACGGGGTTAACAATGAGCCAACCACCCCCGATTCCGCCAAGAGGAGGCATGCAACCGCCGGATTCCAATATTCCGCAAGATGCCAGGACCATGGCGATGTTGGCTCACTTGTTAGGAATCGTTGGTTTCCTCGGACCATTGATCGTTTGGCTCATTAAGAAAGACGAACACGTATTCATCGATGACCAAGGAAAGGAAGCACTCAATTTTCAACTGACAATGCTGATCGGCGGCTTGATTTGCGCCGTGGCGACCCTCCTGTTTTGTGTAGGCATTCTCCTCGGACTTGCTTTGTCGGTTGTTGACATCGTGTTTTGCATCCTCGCAGCACTGAAGGCCAAAGAAGGCATTGCCTATCGCTATCCCATGTGCATTCGATTTGTAAGTTAGACGGCAGCAAACAACTCCATGGCAAACCCCAGAGCACTTGATCGACGTCGCAAAGCGGTCCGCAACATCCGCAAGATTACGCGGACGATGGAATTGATCGCCACCGCGCGATTCAAGAAGGCGATGGATCGTGCTTCGGCCGCCACGGCCTATACGCGCCGCATCACGGACCTCGTCGCCAAGCTGGCCCAGGCAGGACTGGAAGTCTCACACCCGCTGTTGGAACAGCGAGACGAGATTAAGACCGCGCAGGTGCTGGTCCTTTCCGGCAATCGCGGATTCTGCGGCGGATACAACGGCAACGTCAGCCGCCTTGCGTTCAATCGCATCAAAGAGCTGCAAGGCAATATCCCGGACATCAACGTGGACGTCTCCGGCAAACGCGGCATCAACGGTCTTCAGGCACGCGGTGTTGGCCTGGCCGAGACATACACGCACTTTGAAGACAAGCCGGCATTTGCGGAAGTCGAACTCATCGCCAACCGCTACCTGGAGTCTTATCAAACCGGCGAGCTGGACCGTTTGGATGTGGTCTACACACGGTTTGACAGCATCTCCCGCCAGACGCCCACGGTGGAAACGCTGCTTCCGCTGGGTGCTTTGGAAGGCGCTGAAGAAGACGAATCAGACAACCGCAACCTGGAATACGAGTTCCTGCCGTCAGCGGAAAGCATTCTGGAAGAAGTGGTTCCCACCAGCTTCAAGGTTCGCTTGTTCAAGTGTTTCCTGGACGCGGCCGTGAGCGAGCAGGTGGCACGCATGATCGCCATGAAGGGCGCAACGGAAAACGCGGACGGACTCATCAAAGACCTCAGCCGAGAATACAACCGCGCACGCCAGAGCCGGATCACCAGCGAGATCCTGGAAGTCATCGGCGGCGTGGAAGCATTGAAACAATAAGAAGAAAGGGGAAAGGGAAAAGCAAACAGGGAAAAGGGACGTGGCATTGACCATGAGTTCCGCTCCCAACGCAAGGCTTTTCACCCTTACCCCCTTCCCCTTGTCCCTTACCCCTATCAGCCAATGTCCACAGCGACCGCAACTCAAAAGAACGTCGGCCACATCACTCAAGTGATCGGCTCCACCTTTGACGCCGAATTCTCCGAAGATTCTCTGCCGGCCATTTACAACGCCGTCAAGGTCACCGGCGATCACAAAGGCGTGAAGGTTGATCTCACTGGCGAAGTCCAGCAACAGCTCGGCGGCGGCCGTGTCCGTATCGTTGCCTTGGGAAGTACGGAAGGTCTCGTCCGCGGTCAGGAATGCGTGGACACCGGCTCTCCAATCCAAGTGCCTGTCGGCAAAGCCACGCTCGGTCGCGTGTTCAACCTGCTGGGCGAGCCGATTGACGAACGGGGACCTGTCGCCGCGGATGAAAGTTGGCCCATCCACCGTGAAGCCCCAATGGTTTCTGATCTCTCCACCAAGACCGAGTTGTTTGAAACCGGTATCAAGGTTGTCGACTTGCTCACGCCGTTTGTGCGTGGTGGTAAGGCCGGACTGTTCGGCGGTGCCGGCTTGGGTAAGACGGTTATTCTCACAGAGTTGATCGCGCGTATCGCCAGTGCCCATGGTGGTTATTCCGTGTTCGCCGGTGTCGGCGAACGGACGCGTGAAGGAACGGACCTCTGGTTGGAAATGCAGGAAACGCAGATCGGTCAAACTGGCCGTTCCGTGATCGAGCAAACCTGCATGGTCTTCGGTCAAATGAATGAGCCGCCGGGTGCCCGCCTTCGCGTGGCCCTGTCCGCTTTGACCATGGCGGAATACTTCCGTGACATGACCGGTGCGGACACGCTGCTGTTCATCGATAACATCTTCCGCTTCTCGCAGGCAGGCAGTGAAGTCTCCGCGTTGCTCAACCGGATGCCCAGTGCGGTGGGTTATCAACCCACGCTGGCCACGGAAATGGGCGGACTGCAAGAGCGGATCGCCTCCACGAGCAAGGGAGCCATTACCTCGGTGCAGGCCGTTTACGTTCCGGCGGACGATCCGACCGACCCCGCCCCGGCCACGGCCTTTGGAAACTTGGACGCGTTCATCTATCTGGAACGTTCGATTTCGGAAAAGGGCATCTACCCGGCCATCGATCCGCTGGCGTCCTCCAGCCGTATTCTTGATCCGCAGTTCGTCGGCGATCGCCACTACAACATCGCCCGCCGTGTGCAGCAGACTCTGCAGCGTTATCGCGAGCTGCAGGACATCATCGCCATTCTCGGTGTTGATGAACTGAGCGATGAAGACAAGATGATCGTGCATCGCGCCCGCCGCATTGAGCGTTTCCTTTCGCAACCGTTCCTCGTGGCCGAAGTCTTCACCGGCAAGGCTGGTAAGATCACGCCGCTGGAAGAGACCATTCGCAGCTTTGAGGAAATCTGCGACGGCAAGTGGGACCACCTCTCCGAGCAGTCCTTCATGTATGTAGGCGGCGTGGAAGAAGCCGAAGAGCAAGAGAAGGCGAGCAAGAAGTAAACGCGTTTGCGCAATACATTGCTGACAAAGCGCTAAGACAGAGATTCTTTACCCAACACCATGGCCGAACAAACGCAATCCGCCGGAACGCTGCAATGCGTTGTTGTGACTCCCGAGACCACGCTCTTGGACGAGTCGGCGTCGTTTGTGGCCGTGCCGCTTTATGACGGCGAGTTGGGTGTTGCGCCCGGCCACACGCCCATGTTGGGCCGGCTGGGTTATGGCGAACTGCGGATTCGCCAAGACACCGGCGAGCAATCGTTCTACGTTGATGGCGGCTTTGTGGAAGTGGTCAATGACACGATCTCCGTGCTGACCAACCGCGCCGTGCCGGCTCGTGATCTGGATGCCGGAGTCGCCCGCGAACAGCTCAACTCGGCCAGGGCCCGCAAAGCCAACTCGCCGGAACTTCTCGACATTCGCTCCAAGCTGGAGCTTCAAGCCAGGGCCCAACTTCACATCGCGGAAAAACGCGCGAAGTAGAGCAGGCTTCTTCTTTCCCGCAACCTCACTTGGGGTGCCGATCGGGTGCCGCTGCTGGCTTGCCCAGCAGTGTTCTTCTTGGGCTTGGTTGGACCGCATTCCATCTGTTGTGAATCCAACTGCCTTAGCTTTGACTGCTCTGCAACTTTGGCTTTGAAACACACAGCACATGGAGACCTTCATCCAGCCGAGATAACGTTCGATGCAAGGGCGATGCATCTTCGACAATGTTTCCCGTGCATGGTGCCCGCCACGAAGATGCATTTGAAGTTCTCAACCCAGGCACGCATCCGGCGCAAGAAAACTATCATTGGTCAACCCGCGATCAGGGGGTCCGCCAGGCTTGTTCGAGATCAGCCAAATGACCACCGGCGAGCTTGGTTTTGGGCAATCCTGGGTGTAACCCCGGCAAAATCGCCCGCAACCCAGGATGTTATGCCGGGCGCAACGCCGGGTGTAATGGCGGGTGGTAACCCCGGGTGTAATCCCGGATGTAACCCCGTCTTGGGGTCTCCGCGGCCAGGCTTCGCGGTGCCCTGGTTACGGCGTTGAGATTTTTTGCGATTCTCGCCTTGCACGCTGCGCAGCTTTCGTGGGAATTTGCCGTTTCGCTCTTTGGCAATTGATCATTTTGTAAGTCACGACGCGTCCGCGGTCTGCCCGTTTCGCACGCCGCGATGCAGCGTTAGGATGTTCTCTATGGACATTCATGCACTCAAGCACTGGGCTCAAGCGTTGCAACGCGGCGAGCTTTCGCTTCCTGACTTTCTGCACCGTGTGGAGCACAACGGTGTGGCCGAGACGCATGACGCCACGCTTGATGTGGATCGCGCGCGGCGTTGTGGGTTTCCTGAGGTCGTCTTTGGCCCTGGCAAAACGCCCGCGTCATTAGTGCAAATCGTGCATCGTCTGCACGAGACAGGCGTCACCGCGTTCATCACTCGCGTCTCGGCGGAACAAGCCGAGATGGTTGTCGGCAAGTTCGCGCAAGCCAGGCATAACGACATCGCGCGAACGTTGCTGATCCCACCAGCGCAGCACGCAAACGAGCAAAGCTCTGGCGGCCGCGTGATTGTTGTTTCCGCCGGGACCAGTGATCGCCCCGTGGCGGAAGAAGCGTGGGAGACGGCCAGGTGGATGGGAGCGAAAACCACGCTGCTGCAAGACCTGGGCGTGGCGGGCCCTCACCGCATTCTGGATCACGTCAGCACCTTGCGCACGGCCGATGCCTTAGTAGTGGTGGCAGGCATGGAGGGAGCACTGCCCAGCGTTGTCGCAGGACATGTTGCTTGTCCCGTGATCGCGGTTCCCACCAGCGTTGGCTACGGTGCGAATTTTGGGGGCGTGGCCGCGCTGCTCGGCATGCTTAACAGTTGCGCGGCAAACGTTGCCGTGGTGAACATTGATGCCGGCTTTAAGGGCGGCTACATGGCGGGAGTGATCGCCGCTCAGGCGAACGCCGCACGGCATCATCATTCTGAAGAAGAAGCCATCGCGCATCAGCTTGACGGATCATGAACACGCAACCGCAACCGCCGTGTGAGATCATCGAGATCGCCAGCGTTCTGCAGCGCGATCCGCAAGCGCACAAAGGCACCTATGGCCGTGCGTTGATCATCGGCGGATCTCGCGGAATGAGCGGGGCGCCGGCGCTGGCCGGCATGGCCGCTTTGCGAGCTGGCGCTGGCCTTGTGCATGTTGCGGTTCCCGCTTCCGTGCAAGCGATTGTTGCCACGATTGACCCTTGCTTCTTGACGCACGCTTTGGCCGAGGACGCCGAGGGCAAGATCAGCAGCTCCGCCGTGGCGAAATTGCAAACGATCGCCAGTGACGCCACCGCGGTTGCCATCGGTCCTGGCCTGGGCCGCAGCCGTGGTCTGGACGAGGTGGTCTCCACAATTTGCCACACTTGCAAGGCGCCGCTGGTTGTTGACGCGGACGCCATCAACGCGATTGCGGATCAGCAAAGCCTGGCGAACTTTCGTGGGCAACGGATCCTCACTCCGCACCCTGGGGAGTTCGCCCGCCTAACGCGAGCAACCGTAGAGGAGATACAGCAAGATCGCGCTGGCAGCGTTAACGCGTTCTTTGCTGAGCATGCGACAACCACGAAAGCCCAGGAACTTGTGCTTGTCCTGAAAGGGCACGAGTCGATTGTCGCGAGGAGTGCTGAGACGTTTGTCAACGAAACCGGCAACCCTGGCATGGCGACCGGCGGAACAGGCGATGTGCTGACAGGCGTCATCACGGCGCTACTCGCGCAAGGACTTTCGCCGTATGACGCGGCACGCCTTGGCGTTTGGGTGCATGGCGCGGCTGGCGACCTGGCCGCGCAAGATCTCGGCGAGATCAGTCTCACGGCTCGCGATCTTGTCGACTATTTGCCGGGAGCATTTTCACTTGTGCTTCCCGGTGCCGCTCCTGAAGACGAGGGAACCGCGCGAAGCTGGTAGATGGCATAGCTGCGGTTGACGGCCACGCGCGGTAAGCCTGGGATTTCCGGAGTGGACTCCGTAATCAAGTAGTCGGCATCGTAGTCGCGCGAGAATTGCAGCAACTCGGCAACCGGGTATTCCGTGAAAGAACCGCGCGGAGCAAAGCCTGTTTCTGAACGTTCCAGGTAGATGTCCTTCATCGTCTCCCACCACTTCACAATGCTGGCCGCATCCTGCGGAATGTCCTTGAGGCAGACCACGTCGCTCCGCGAAGAGTACCACTTAAAGGTGACCGCATTCCACGGCGTGATGAAACGGGCAGGGCCATTCGCTCCCGGCAGCGCAGTCGCATCTCGGCAGATTGATCGCCAGTCAGCGAAATTGGTGATCATCGAGCGGCTGTCAGCCCTGGGTACGGTCACCGCCTGGTGGTGCAAAGCCAGGAACCCCAAATGTGCGGTGACAATCGCCAAGGCCGCCACCAGCGCGCCGCGTCCCCATTTGGAATCTCGCGCCAAGCTCAGCATGATGCCGTGCGTGGCGAACAACGCCGCGGCTGTGGGCACGAGAACATCTGAAAGGCGAAACCAGTAGAACTTCATCACGCTGGCCACGGTCGCGTCATCAATCCATTGCAGAGAGCGCGTCCAGAAACAAGCGAAGGCGAACACAAGACCGACTGTGCAGAAGCCGACCGCTGCCAGCGTCATAAGAAGTAAGCGTCGCAAACGCAGGGTGGTTTCTTCGTTGACGTTCTTGTTGTGGGCAGTAAGAGTCTCGTCACTTGCTAAGCCGTGGTTGGCGGGATCTTGCGCCATCTGCGGTTCTTCATCTGCAGCGGAGCTTGATGTCTTAAGCAACCCCACTACGTAGCGAAACGCCATTACGGCAAAGACGATCAACGCAAAATGC
This sequence comes from uncultured Planctomycetales bacterium, assembly GCA_937982665.1. Classification (GTDB taxonomy): domain Bacteria; phylum Planctomycetota; class Planctomycetia; order Pirellulales; family S012-138; genus CALJLD01. The sequence continues at coordinate 17,155 of CALJLD010000306.1, read as the reverse complement.
CGGGCGATGTGCCACCATTCCATTTGTGGAGGCCAAAGATGATGTGGCAAGCGGTAAAAGACATACACCTTGTTGGCGATCGCGGCATCCGCCGGGTCCGCGGTAGACAACAGCCGCAACGCCGGCAACAAGCCAGGCTGTGCCAACAACAACGCGGCAAACAAGCCTGGCAACAACGTGAGCAGCGGCGGTCGCTCCGCTTTGCCAAACAACCAGCACACACCGGCGGCCAATGTTGCCCACCCCCCGACAACCACATGCACACTCGTGGCAATGCCTAACAGCGCCAACGCCTGATTCCAATGGTTGCGAACAATTCGCTCCAGGCCGAAGAGCACAAAGGCATACGACAACGCCTTGGCCTCCATACCGCCTACCGCCCACTCTCGCGACATGTTGAAGTACTGGCAGAACGTGACGAACAGCGCGGCGGACAATACTGCGAACAATCTTTGCGGTGTGATCGCCACTGCCAAGCGCCGCCAGCCCCAGGCCAGCAGCAACCACGTAATCACTCGTCCTGACCAGGCGAATACCGACAGCGGCGCGAACCGCGAGATCCATCCCAGCGCTGTGCTAAACACTACATGCACATTGGTGGAGTTGAGCAACAGATCATTCGGGATCCATTCGGGGTTCCAGGCGTGCTTGGCAATCGCCAGGTAATGGGCTTCGCTGTCATCCGGAGTGGGAAAGCCGGCATGCACAAAGAAGACAACGAAGATGAAGAAAACTTCCAGCAAAGCGAATCGCGCCGCGGATTGCCACGAATCGCGGCCACCAGAGTCCTGATCGGTGTCTGGTGATTGCAGCATAACGCTTGAGGGAAGTGGAGCGGTGGTTCTTTCGTTACACGAAGCGACGCGTCAATTTGTCCTCTTACGGACGCCGGGAGCCAGCGCACCCCGTTATTCTCTGGATTCCCGCCTGCGCGGGAATGACGGAAGGAGCCTATGCGGTTGTGAATGGCACTGCTGCATTGCCAATTATTTGTCAGCCCACAGTTTCTTTACGAGAGCAAACGCTTGCGGATCGTGCTTTTCCAGTTCCGCCTTGACGAAGGGAAAGAAGTCATTCCGCGAGAAGTAGGCTTCACTGGCTTCCGCAAAGAACTCTTGAGGGTTGGTCAACGCGTAGTGTTCGCGTTTTCGGCCTTGCACATGATCGACGGAATCATAGTCGCCTGACTCCTTGGCGGCTCGCCATGCGGCGGCAATTTCCCGGTGGCTAAAGCCCAGCACTTGATCGTGATAAGCGTGCGAAAGTTCGTGCAAGACCATCGCTGGCTGATGGTTGATCCACTTGACGAAGTTCTCCGCACAACCGATCTCCACACACTTCGCCTTCTCCGGGTTGTATCCGTTGCGTTGCAACCAATCGCGGCTGGGGTGATACTCCGCGCACGGCGCGCTGCCGTCATTGACGCCCAGCCAGATAGTGACACCCATCAGCTTCTCGCAAGCTGTACCCGGCACAAGCTGCTTGATCTCGTCAAGCTTCTCCTTCAGCGTGGCGATTGCCTGATCGCCGACGCCGGATTTGTCCGCAAGCAGGTCTTCGTTGATCATCACGCGCCAGCCGGAGATGTGCTGCTCTTTGTAGTGACTGGTCGGCACAAACGCCGGCTCATCTTGTTCCGCGGCATCCTCTTGCAATGGCTTGCCATCAAGCTTCCATTGCGGATCGATCGGGATGCCTAAGTGCTTGAGAGCAGTGGCCGCAACGTCCACGATATGGGTTGGCCGCTCGATTTGTTTCTGCTCAAAGTCATTCCCGCTGGCGACAATGAACATTGTGCCGATGGCGGGATTGGTGAAACCGCCCGAGTGCCCTGTCCCTTCGCCGCCGTGATCAGAACTGATCAGGATCAGCCAGTTCTCTTCGTCGTAGCCTTGTCGAGCTTTCAGCGCCGCGACAATGCGACCAACGCGGGCGTCATTCGTCTCAATCGCAGTGATGTATTCCGGAACTGCGGGACTGAAACCTTTGCTGTGGCCGGTCGAATCGGGATCGTTGAAATGCAAGAACGCGGCGACGGGGTTGCCGTTGGTCAGCGCGTCGATCAGTTTCTGTTCCGCTTCATCATCGCTCTCGGCGGTCTCGTTCTTGTCGGCCGCGGAAACAATGTGTTCAGAGATCGGCGACCAATGCGCAACCGAGTAGGTTTCGGCATCGGGGCGCGCGGCTTTAATTCGCGCGAAGAAGTGCGGGTATTGATCGTAGTGCTTGACGCTGAAATTGTTGTCCAGCACACCGTGTTTGTCCGCCCAAACGCCGGTGAGCATACTGCTCCAGCCTGGGCCGCTGATGGAATCGGCCTTGGTATCCCGCTCCGGCAAACACCGCGTGGAATTCACGAAGACGCCTGATGCGATCAGTTCGTCAACGTGCGGTGTGTTGGCTTTGGCCAGTGCGTCCGGCCGGCAGCCGTCGAAGCCAATCAAGAGCACGCGCGGATCGTCCGCTTTCGCGAAATTGGCCAGGCAGGCAATGATGACACCGGCTAACAACAAACGCATGGAAATTCGCGAAGGCACGATGCTTCTCCAAGCTTTCAGGCAGGGCGAATCGCGAACAAGGACATTCGCGGCGGGAGAGTTAGTCTAGCTTGAAGCAGAGGACGATACTACGGTTGGCCATCAGCGACGCGCGGATCGCCCAAGAATGAACGCTTCTTCATAAATCGCTCTGCTTGCAATCAACTCACATCGCCAGACAATGGGCATCGTTAGCAGCTGGCATACGCGGGGCAATCTTTACGACAGGCTCTATGATCCTGGCGATTGAAATTGGTGGCACAAAGTTGCAGCTGGCGGTTACCGCCGGCGACGGTTCGGCATTTGTCGCGCATGAGCGAATGTCGATCGATCCCGAGGCGGGGGCAAAGGGAATCTTGGATGCGGTGGCCGCGGCAGGCAAACGCATGGTCCGCACTCATGAATTGAAAAGCGTTGGCGTTGGCTTTGGCGGGCCCGTCAATCCGCAGCAAGGCAAGATCATCAAGAGTCATCACGTGGCCGGCTGGGATGACTTTCCGCTGGTTGAGTGGATTCGGCAGGAGCTTGGTCTGGCCGCGTCAATTGAGAATGACGCAAACGCGGCAGCACTTGGCGAAGCGATGCTGGGTGCCGGGCGAGGTTGCGATCCGGTGTTGTACGTCACCGTGGGGAGCGGTGTGGGCGGGGGGCTGATCCGCGAAGGAAGAATCTATGCGGGACATGGCGACGCCGCCTGCGAGATTGGGCATTTGCGACCTGGTCTGACGGCGGACACTGCCGAGCAAACGGTTGAGTCGATCGCCAGTGGCTGGAGCATTGCCGAGGCTGCGCGCGAGCGTTTGTCGTCCCCGGAGATTTTTCGGCTGGCGGCGAGTTTTGGCAAAGCGCCGTCCAGCCCTGAAGTTGTGCGGCAGCGATTGATTGAAGCGGAAGAAGCGGACGAGGCGGACGCGGCCGATTTGCTGGATCGCTGTGACGCGGACCTGGCGCGCTTGTCCGCGCGCGATGTCGCCAGCGCCGCGGAAGTAGGCAACCGCCTGGCCAAGGATGTTTTTGCTCGAGCCGTGACGGCGCTCGGCTGGGGAATTGCCCAGGCCGTGACGATGCTTTCGCCAGAGGTGGTTGTGGTTGGCGGTGGCGTCTCGCTGGCAGGCGAAGAACTGTTCTTTGCTCCGCTCCGCGAAGCGACCAAGCAGTTCATCTTTCCGCCACTTGCGGGAACCTTTGAGATCCGGCCAGCGGCGCTGGGGGAAGACGTGGTGCTGCATGGCGCCGCGGCGCTTGCGGTCAACGTTAAGAACTAACTGCCAGCCATCTTGACTGGGTGGACGGGGGTCGACGGAGCGTAAGCGAAGGAAGCCCCGGTTCCTACTCGCGCTCCGGGGCTTCCCTGCGGTCCAGCCCCGGCCACCCGGGAAACTCTGCAACTGTCAACCAACTTGTTGCCTGACGAGGGTTAAAGCGCTTCTCGAATTGCCGTGCGGGCGGCTGGGGCGACCACAACGAGCCCTGGTGAACTGCGGCCTGTGGAATCAAAACGCATCGCAAGGCGTTCAAGGGGTAGCACAGACGCTCACGCGTCTGTGTCGCGCAGCGACAAGAGGAGGTGAGTTGCGGTGGCATGACATCGATTACGAATCGCACAACAACCAGTGACAATCCACTCGCAGCGCGGCAGTTTCCTTGCAATCCTCTTGTGCCTGCGGCACCCAGACGCGGGAGCGTCTGGGCCACCCGGTGATGCGGACGTTAGCGTACTTTTTCAACTGCTTTCGGCTGGCTGGAGCGCCGAAGCGCGCCCTGGTGAAGTACGGCCACAGTCATAGCGCCAATTCGCAATGCGCTCTAGTCGCCCACTTTGTAGCGGTAGCCCTCGTTGTATTCGTCCATGTAGGCCGAGGTACCGTTTCGCTTGTCAAAGCGCTCGGCAATCTGGCGGGCTTCCGTATTGAGCCAGCTGAGGATATCGGAGATGCGGTATTCGCCCTGTGGTTCAAGCAACGGGAACTCGCGCGGCAGGTTCAGCTTGCGAGTTGGTTTGCGGCCGGAACTCGCGGCGGACTCCAACTCTTCAAACAGCCACTTGGCGGCCATCAGGAAGTAGAACTTGTCTTCCAAGTCAAAAGTGACAAGCGCCCACTCCAGGTGCCGCGCGAACATGTTGACGCCCATCTGCAGCTTGCCGCGGAAGCTCAGGTAACTGAGTTGATCCCCGATCTGGCAGAGGAAATGGGGATTGGAGCGAACGAGCCGATAGCCTTTGGCCTGCATCTGGTCGGCTTCTTCCAGACGATTGGTCAAGGCGAACGTTCGCAGCATCCAGCAATAGGTTGCTTTGGGAATTGAGAAGCAGGTCATCTCACCACGGAGAAGCGGCTGAGCGTGTTGAATCGCCTTTTCGCGTTCGCCGATGTAGCAGTAATAAGCAACTTCCGCGCTGCGTTCGCATGTGCGGCAGTCCGAGATGGAATCGCGATCCTGGCTCTTGTACTTGTGGTAATACTCGAGGGCCTCTTCCTTCAGGCCGCGCGCCTTGGCCAGGCGATATCTACGGCAGTCGATCTCGCGAAAGTTGTAATTGTGCATGGCATACAAGGACTGCATGTCCTGCATCAAAGCTTCAACTTGCTCTAGCGAGATTTGTGGCAGACCGATCACCGTGCCGACGATGTGTTTGAACTCCCAGCACAAGCTGCGGGCATAGGTGCGGTATCGCTCAGGGTCTTCTCGGTACTTGTTTAAGCACCAGCCGAAGGCGACGAGTGCCTGTTCATCAGCCCCGGAAAATCCGGCGGTGTCGTACAAGTTTCTCCGAGCACGAAAGCGCAATTCATCATCGCCAACCTCATCCGCAACGCGCACCGCATCCATATAGATTGCCACGCGCACGGGGCCATGCGGCAGCCCATAGGCTTCGTCAAAGAGTTCGTAGACTTTCGTAGCGTCACTCAACTGCGGTTCCCTTGCTTGCGCGCGTTCCTTGCTTGCACGTAACGATGCGGTCTGGTTGGCGGAGATCTCGCTTGGAATTCAGGCGATGATCTTCATCAGGTTGCTGACTTGATCACGCGAAAGCATAGCGGTAGTTGGCCAACATCTCGGCATAGCGTGTTGTCTTGTTGCGTTTATCAAATCGTGCGGCCAGGTCGCCTGCTTCCGCATTCACCCAGTCCAGGATCTCGTTGGCGTCATACACTCCATCTTGCTGATACAAGGGGAAAGACTGCGGCAAGTTGAGTTTGAGCTTGGGCTGAGGTTTCGGCGGCTTGCTGATTTCCGCGATGAGTTCCTCAAACAGCCATTTGGCTCCGTGGAGAAAAGCGAATTTCGCCCCCAGCTCAAACGAATTCAACGCCCATTCGACGTGCCGCGCGAACATCTTAGCGCCAACTTTCAGTTGTCCACGAAAGCTCAAGTAGCTCAGTTGGTGGCCAATTTCTTTCAGGTAGTTGGGGTTGTCGCGGATCTCGCGATAGCCGATTTCGCGGAGTTGGTCCGCTTCGTCCAGGCGTTGCGTTTGCGCATACGATGGCAGGATTGTGGAATAGGTGGTGCGCGGCACGCACTCGCAAGTCAGCTCTTTGCGGAACAGCGGTTGGGCATGATCGATCGCTCGCTGATGGTTGCCGATGTAGCGATAGAAACGAACCTCGGTGTTGCGGTCGCAGGCGATGCAGTCCGCCATGCCGTCACGAGGATCGGACTGGAACTTTTCGAAGTAGGCGATTGCCGCTTGTTTGTTTCCGCGCTCCTTTTCCCAACAATAACGCCGATTGTTGACCATGCGCATGCTGTAGTTGTGCATGGAATACACGGCTTGCATGTCATCCAGCAGGGCCTCGATCTGCTCGGCGGAGACTTGAGGGAACTGCAAGATGCTGTCGTGGACGTGCTTGAACTCCCAACACAATTCGTACTCGTAGTCGGCAAACTGCTGCGGGTCTTTCTTGTATTGGTTAAGACACCAACTGAAGGCGACCAGCGATTGCTCGCCGGCGCCGGAGAAAGTTGCGGCGCAGACCAGCTTGATGCGGGTATAGAACATACAGTCGAGGTCGTGCGTTTCATCCGCGGCGCGCACGGCTTGCTGCATGACCGACATCTTGACCGGCCCATACGGCAGCGTGTCTGCTTCGCGCATGAGTTCGTCAACTTCCAGATAGCTACTCACTGTCCGCTTCTCCGGCTTGCAATGCCCAATTGATCAGTCCCAATAACCCGGTGTTGAGCAGCACGGTTTCCCGTTTATTAAGAGGGAAGTGCCCCAGCAGGAGCGCTTGCACGTAGAGCATTTCCACGCATCGCCGCTGAGCTTGAACGTCATTCAAACCGGCAATCCGCTGCACAAGCGGATTGCCATAGTTGAGATGCAGCCGCGAATAGCTGGAGGCCACATCCGCGGTGAGGTTGTCCAGGACGCCGCTCCACATCTCGTCCGCAACTTCGCGCGATTGTTCCACGGATCGCAGGAAATCCGCGTTGGCGTTTGTGACGTAAAGCGCCGGCAATTCGCGAGGGCGAAACCGCGTGAGTTCCACCGCTGTTTTGTATGGCTGTAGAACGGTATCGGCACGCCGGGCAAAGTCGAGGGTTTCTTCTTGTTCGCTCTCGGTGAGTTCCTCAAAGCGATCGGCCAGTTCCTCAATCTCAAACGGCTGGATGTCCAATTCTTGCCGTGCGTTGGCCAGCCGCTGCAGGATTTGCTGATCGTAAGCGTAGCCTGCATTAATGACCGCGATGTCCTCCGAACTTGCCACGGGCGCAATCTGCCGAAACTGATCGCGCGTGGAAACAAAACGCACCGTGGAATGCTCCCGCCGGTACTCGCCGAAGGTCATGGTTCCCTGTGTGGTCTCAAACGGCAGCCAATCGGCGAAGACCTCCAGGCATTCGTCGTCCTCGGCCGCGAGCGCTTTTACGGCCAGGTGATGCACGGAAATCAAATGCTGCAGCCGATCCGGCTCTTCCCGCGCCAGGTCAAACAGATACGCCCGAAGCCGTTGTCCCAATTCTTCGCGGACGGCTTCCAAGCGAGCATCCTCGTAGAAGGCTTCTCGCGACGCGGTTGGACGCAGGTCACGTGCATTAACAATACAGTGCGCAAAGAAGGCCCAATCCGGCAACAAGTCGGAAGCGTTGGCGGAGACCAGCATGTTCTTGAGGTACACGCGATGGCTCTGCTTTGCCGACGCGGCGGCGGGATCAGCCAGAATGAAAGCCACGCCTTCGGCGGATCCGGACTCGGCCCGCAACGGAATGACATCCAGAAAACTCCGCTCAAAGATTTCGCCACCGCGTTCGAGCAGCCGCTCGCGCGCGACCGGTTCTGCCGTCTCTTCTTCCCAGATGGGGAGCGAATTGAGATGCGATGTCTGTTCGCGGAAGGAAAGCTGAATAGTCGGCTGAAGATATTCGCCGTAATGTTTGACGAGGCCACTCAAGCGATCAAATGAGAAGTATTCCGCCGCATCCTCTTTAGCGCGAAGATAGACTTGGGTGCCCACCGGTACGGACCGGTCCAAACTGCGCACGTCATAGGTACCGTCGGCATGGCCGCGCCATTCCACCGCCGGTGCGTCGGCATCGCGAGCGGACTTGGAGATGACCACGATCTCATCCGTGACCATGAAGCAAGAAAGCAGGCCGATTCCGAATTGGCCAAGGAAGTCTTGTCGCTGTTGGGCGATGTTGCCTTTCTTGGAGGACTGACCAATGGTGGCCAGGAATGTGTGCAGGTCGTCTTCGGTCAACCCGATGCCGTTATCAACAATGGTCAAAGTGGCTGGCCCGTTGGGGGGCGCAACGAGTTCCAGCTGAACGTGGCCTTGGTGGTCCGGATCAATGCCTTGTCGCGCGGAGATGGCATCGACACCGTTTTGCAACAGCTCTCGAACAAAGACTGCGGGGCTGGTGTAAAGGTGCTGCGAGAGCAAGTCGATCAGACCGCCCAGTGCGACTTGGAACTTACTTGTGGTGGAATTGGTCATATATGAGTGTTTAGCTAGTCTGAGGTCAAAGCGTGCGCATTGTGCCCTTCATCATACCGAATCTTTTGCGGCGTGAGGGGGGCGCGAACAACACTACAGACAGGAATTGCCGGAGAAAGTTCGCACAAGCAAAGCTCGCAGGAACTCTCGGCTGTTTTTCTTCGCAACAAGCGGCCAGCTGCGGCTATTCCGAAACAGACGTGTGATCATGAATGATCACCCATGCGTCATCCAATTTGCGGAAGACCAGCGAGAAATTGCCTTCCACGGGAGCATCGCGCTCGAGTGCCCAGCGACCCAGGACGAGGGCGGCTTCTTCACCCAGCATGGTAACTTCCAGTTCCGAGAAGGTTAGCGTGCCCATCAATTCTCGGCTGGTGTAGCGACTCTTGTAGCGATCGATTGTTGCCTGCCAACCGCGCGTGACCTGGCCACCTGAGGAGAACGTGAGCTCTTCCGATTTCCAGTAGCCCTGCATGAAGCCATCGATGTCGCCGGCATTCCAGGCATCTTGCTGCGTGGTAATCACGGCTTTGATCTCATCGTTGGGCGATGAATGCAATGTGTCGACCTCTGCGCTCAAAGCTTCCGGCCATGCAATAAAGCCTGAGCCTAACACAGCGAGAACAACAAACAGCGAACCGGTCCGCAATGACATGATGGGACTCCTGTAGATATCGTGTTACTTGGCTCTTTGTCGACTCTTGAAGTACATCCATGCGGCAACGCCCAACAATACCAAAAGGGAAACAACCTCGATTGCCAATTCCCCATTGGGTGCCAGCTTTTGGTCGCCTGCGGGGCCTTGCGTCCCAAAGATATTGCCGAACACAAACAGATCGCCAGGCTTGTCCTTGACGTTAATCCAAGCCAGGAACCCCAACAAGACGCCGATCAGCGCTTCGCCAGCAATCACGCCAGAGGCGATCAGGACGCCGCGCTTGAGCTGTCGGTCTTTGTCCGTGCCCGCATTCCGCGAAACGAAGAAGTGCAATAAGCCACCCAGGAGAATTGGAACCGTTAAGCCCAGCGACAAATAGATGCCCACCGCCACTGGCATGACGTGCAGGCGGAATTCGGACTTGCGTTTCTCCAGGAAGAAATCGGCAACCAGCAATGCCAAACCAATGCCGACGCCGATATAGAGCATCGTCTTGGGGAGTTCGTTCTTCTTGGTTGTGCTGGAACTCGTCGTAGTGGATTCCGATTGTCCTTCCGTCCCTTGGTCTTCCGACGACGGCGATTCGTCGGGTTCGTCTTCGCCAAAGAACCCTTGAGCCAGCGAGGCGAACAAGCCAGCCTGGGGGGCTTTCAAATCAGAGCCGCCGATACCGCCGGTTCCTTCTTTCTTGGAGCCTTCATCGAGGACGGTCATCACCGGCGACAATGCAAAGGCCGCCACGCAAACCCCCAACACTTGCAGAATCTGCTGCGAGCGCGGACGCGCTCCGACGAGGACGCCGGTTTTCAAGTCATTGCAAACATCGCCGGCAGTACATGCGACACAACACACGACACCAGCGACACCCAACGTGGCGATCATGGCGGCCTCGCCGCTGAAGTTCATCATGATCATCAAAAGCGCGGTTCCCAACATCGCCGTGATGGTCATGCCGGAGACAGGGCTGTTGGAGTTGCCGACCAGGCCGACGATGTAACTCGCAACCGCCGTGAAAAAGAAAGCCATGACAATCATCACCGCAGTGGTCAGCACTGTCATGCCCAGCAGTTTGCCGCTGGACATGTCGCTCTCGCGTTGTCCCAGCAAGTAGTAATAGATTCCGCCGATCATCAGCACACAAAATGCGGCGAGAGCCAATGTCGCGGAGGCAGGCATGTTTTCTTGTGTCGGGTCGCGGGCGGCGTCTTTCGATTTGCGAAACGTGGAGAACATTTCCCGCGTGGCGACGACCAGGCTCTTGCGGACCTTCCAGATAGAAGCCAAGCCACCGACGATCATGGCTCCGACACCCAAGAAGCGAATCTTGGTTGTGCCCAGTTCTTTGGCGACTTCGACTGACCCAACTTCGGCTCCGGATGCGAAGACTTCGCCAGCTTCCGCACCTGCCTGTTGCGATGCCAGCGCAAGCTCCTCCGCTGCCGGCGTCGCGTCGAGCATTGGTAATGTCACCACCCAACCAATCGCACCACCGATGAAGATCTGCACGGCGATGGACAGTCCGACGACATAGCCAACTGCCAATAACGCTGGCGAAATGTCCGCACCGAAGAAGAAGATTCGCCGACCTCCGGCGATGACCGACGACGTGGCCCATTCGACTCCGGAACGAATCAATAAGAAGAAAGAGGAAGCGAACTTGACGGCCGCGCCAACGACGATGCCGGCGATAATCAGCAGGACGCCACCGACGGCTTCGGGGTCGTGCTCGGTCCCTTCTTCTGGCGAACCGGCTTTCAACACTTCCGCGCAAGCGACGCCTTCGGGATAGATGAGTTCTTTATCGTCAACGACGAAGACCTTCCGCATGGGGATCATCAACAGCACGCCCAACAATCCGCCGGCCAGCGCAATGAGTGACGTGGTGAAGTAATGGAAGCTGTCCCAAATCCCCAGCATGACAATTGCCGGGATGGTGAAGATGATGCCTGCGGCGAGCGACTCGCCGGCAGATGCTGCCGTTTGGACGAGGTTGGCTTCCAGGATGGAACTGCGACGGAAGACACCGCGCAGCACGCCCATAGCAATCACCGCCGCGGGGATGGATGCCGCGACCGTCATTCCGGCTTTAAGTCCCAGATAGACGTTGGCCGCGCCCATGATCACGCTGAGCACGAGGCCCAGCCCGATAGCAAGCCAACTGATCTCGCGGCCAGGGGGTGACGTGTTCTGAGGGTCCGGTTGTGCGGCCGGTGCAGAGGAGTCTTGTGTCATCGGTTGTGCCGGGTTTGCGTGTGCGAGCACTCATTACCAAGGCGTGATTTTCTCGCGCCATCGTAGCGGTCGACTGTGCAAACTTCCACCAAACGCTGGCTTGGCCTCTGCGAAGTCCCAATTGCGGCAATTTTGCGGGTTGAGATCAGCGTGATCGCTCGATTTTCCCTGATCGGAAGAATCCGCAACGCCGTGTTTTTTTCTCCGACTCAAGCCCAAGGCCCGGCCCATTCGATAACTCACGAAGAGTCCCGTTGCGCGCTCTGCTAGCGGGCCTATCCTTTTGTGGCTCAGTCCGGCATGTGCACCGGGCACGGAAGCACCGGACTGAATTGGTACGGATCTCGTTACTCACCCTCGACCAGAGGCAACGGACCGAAACGCCATGGGCGCAATTACCAGTAGCATTGGCTTGATCACCGGTCTCGATATTGCGGGGACCGTGGACAAACTGATCTCGATTCAAGCTCGTCCGCGCGATGCGCTTTCGACCCGCACGGAAGATCTGCGGCAACGTCAGGTGGGGCTCACTGACCTGGCGGCCACGTTGTTAAGCCTGCAGATTTCGGTCAAGAGTCTGGGCAAATCGAGCCTGTTTCAGCAGCGCACTGCAACGAGCAGCTTTCCGGACTTGCTGGGAGTGACGGTCACCGGAAATCCCGCCGCAGGCACGCGGCAATTCACTCCGTTGCGGCTGGCGGCCAGCCACCAGCTGTTGAGTAACGGAATCGCTTCGTCCACAACCGCGCTGGGTGCAAGAAAATTCACGTTTGGGTTTGGCGGATTCTTGGACAAAGGAGCTGACCTGGACTTGCTTAATGGCGGTACGGGTTTCACTCGCGGAAAGATCAAGATCACCGATCGCTCCGGCGCAAGTGCGGAGATTGACCTGCGGTATGCGCTGGATATTGACGACGTACTGAACGCGATCAATTCCAATGACGATATCAACATCACGGCAGTTGCCGACGGCGATACGCTGAAGTTGATCGACAACACCGGCTTGACCGATTCCAACCTGATTGTGGAAGAGGTTGCCGGTGGTCAAACGGCCGCGACACTCGGCCTGGCCGGCATTGACATCGCCGCGGCGGAAGTTTCCGGCAGCGATATCATCTCGCTGGGCGACTTTCTCGACTTAAGCCAACTCAATGATGGTCGCGGGATTGCAATCAGCAGCTCCCTGGTGGACCTGACGTTTCAATTTCGCGATGGATCCACCGCCACGGTTGACTTCAACGCGATCAACACCGATACGCTATTCGTCACCGGCAACACCACCGCAGCGAACGGAGCCGAAGCGCAGCTCAACTTTGTGAGTGCGGAGGACGGGACCAGCCTGGACGGCGTTCAGGTTTCGTTTGTGGATAACGCCGCGGTCACCGCCGGGAGCGAACTGTTCACTTATGACAGTGGCGCAAAGACATTAGTCATCGAGATTGATGAAGGCAACACGACCGCGGCAAACGTCGCCGCGTCGTTGGCTGCCGACCCGACAGCTGGCGCTTTGTTCCGCGCTGGGTTTGCCGATGGTGCAACAGGCACGGGAGTCATCGATGTCACGGACACGGCTACGTTGGCGGCCGCCACTGAACCGCCACGCGAGACGACGCTCGGCGATCTTCTCGAAACGTTAAACACATCATTAGCCGGCCGTCTGCGTGCGGAAGTTGGACCAGGAGGTGATGGTCTGGTCTTCACCGATTTGACGGCCGACAACGGGAACACGTTCAGTGTCACATCAACGGCAGGCAATTCGATTGTCGAAGACCTGGGCCTGGGTAGCCCTGCGGTGGCCGATGTGATCACCGGCACGCGTTTGCAGGGTGGTTTGCGAACCGTGCTGTTGTCCACGCTCAACGGCGGACAGGGCTTTGGCGATTTGGGACAAATCACGCTGCAAGACCGCAATGGCGGCAGCGATACGGTTGATCTCTCCACGGCCGAGACTCTTGACGATGTTCTGAATCTGATCAACGCCGCGACGACCGATATCACGGCATCGCTCAACACGGCACGCAATGGGATCTTGCTGACCGATACGTCTGGCGGCGCCGGCGCGCTGATTATCGGCAATGGCGACGCCACAAATTCCGCGGACGCGTTGGGCATTGCTGTCAATGCGAACGTGGACAATGTGAACAGCGGTTCGCTGCGTCGTCAGGTCGTCACCGCGCAAACCGCACTGGATAACCTCAACGGCGGAGGCGGCGTCGCCAAGGGTCGCATCCGGGTCACCAATTCCAACAGTGAACAATTTACGATTCGCCTGGATCAGGATGACATTGAGACAATTGGCGATGTCATCAATGAGATCAACGCCACAGCGACTGATGTCACCGCGCAGATTAATGACGCAGGCGATGGCATTGTGCTGATTGACAATGCGGGCGGCGCAAGCCTGTTGCGCGTGGACGAACTCGGCAGCACCACGGCCAAGGACCTGCACATCCTCGGCGAAGGCTCACTTATTGACGTGGGTGGGCAGCAAGAACTTGCCATCGACGGGAGCACAACGTTATCGATTGACCTGGCGGCGACGGACACGCTGGAGGATCTTGTCGAGCAGATCAATGAGCTTGCCGGTGGTTCCGTGCAGGCGGCAATCCTGGACGATGGAACCGCGGTCAATCCTTTCCGCTTGAGCATTTCCAGCCAGCAGTCAGGCAAGAAGGGCGAATTGCTGATTGATGTCTCTGATCTAAACCTTTCCTTTGTGGAAACCGCCGCGGCTTCAGATGCCGTGTTGCTGCTGGGCGGACCGAACTCGCCAGTGCCTATTTTGGCCGTGAGCGAGACCAACACATTTGAGAGCGTCATTGATGGCGCGTCGATCACAATCAAGCAGGCGTCGTTGACCGCGGTTGATGTGAACATTGCGACAACCAACACCAACTTCATTGGTTCGGTTGAGGCCATCGTCAACACATACAACAGTCTTCGTGACAAGATCGATGATTTGACCGACTTCAACGAAGCGACCAGCGTGAGCGCGGTTCTGCAGGGCGACTCGTCGGTATTGCGCGTCGAGTCGGACTTGTCACGGTTCCTCAGTGGAAGGATTTTTGGCGCAGGCGAAGTCCAAAACCTCGCTCAGCTTGGCCTTTCGTTCACGCAAGATGGCAAGCTGGAACTGAATAAGGATGTCTTGCAAGCCAAGTTGGCGGAGGACCGCGAAAGCGTCGAAGAATTCTTTACGACGGCGGAGACCGGCTTTGCTGCCAAGTTTGAGCAACTTGTAGAGCAGTTGGCCGGAGAGAACTCGTCGCTGTTGACCAGCCGCATCGAATCCATCAGCCAACGCATTGAAGACGCCGAGTTGCGGCTGGCCTTCCTGGATGAGCGGTTGGAGAAGTCGCGTGAGCGGTTGCTGAATCAGTTCTTCCGGGCGGAAACAACCATCGCCAAAATTCAGAGCAACCTTTCCGCCATCGAAGGCATTGCCGCTTTGCCACCGTTGCGTATCAACCGAGACAGCTAGTCGATCAAGAAACCGGGTTTCACACCTCGAACACGGCCCAGCGAACACCCAATGAACAACCCTTCGCGCAATAATTATCTGCAGGCGGAAGTCCTTACCGCGTCGCCGCAAAAACTTCAGCTGATGCTGATTGAAGCGGCCATTCGCAATGTTCGCCAAGGCAAAGATGCGATTGAGTCTGGACAAAGCGATTCGGCCAGTGGTCCGCTGCGGAAAGCGCAAGACATCGTCGGCCAGATTCTCTCTGGCTTGCGCAGCGAGCACGATTTGGAACTCGTCGGCAAGGTTGCATCTATCTATGTCTTTGTTCTTCGCACGTTAGCAGAAGGCATGTTGGCGGGCGACGCGCAACGGCTTGCAAGTGTGCTTCACGTCTTGCAAGAAGAGCGCACCACATGGAAGCAACTGTGCGACCAATTGGGGGAGTCCGCAGGGCCGCGGACAAAGCTTAGCGGCCCCCACCGGCAACAAGTGCTCAAGTCGTTGCCGACAACGCACGCCGGCGCCACGGCACCGAGCGGAGGGGGTGAGGACGACGTGAATCCCCACGGCCGTTTCAGCCTGGAGGCCTGATCCTCCTGCGGTGAGAGAACGGTTTTCCACCTAGGCCTCGTTGAACGCGAGTTTTCCTTGCGTTGCCAACTCTGACAGCGATACTTGAGGAGCCTGTGCGGGCACGCACGTGGATGCGTGTTCCGCCAGCCGCTATCACCTCATTGTTCCGCGCTCTCGCGTTGTTGGAGAATCCGATGATCGGCCGCTACTCTCGTTGTGTATTGACGTTCGCGCTCTTGGCCATCATTGCCGCGCTGCCAGCGATTACGCAGGCGCAAGAGAATCGAGGGCCGGGTGATTGGGTTGATGATGGCGGCCGCTTGGAATCGCTGTTTGAGCTGTATCAGCATCTCCACCAGACCCCGGAACTCTCTTATGAAGAGGAAGAGACCGGCAAACGCATTGGCGAAGAGTTGAAGGCCGTTGGCTTTGAAGTCACCAACAACGTTGGCGGTTTTGGTGTAGTTGGCGTCTTGAAGAACGGTGACGGGCCTACGGTCATGGTCCGGACGGATCTCGATGCACTGCCGGTCACGGAAGAAACGAACCTCGTGTACGCCAGCCAGGTGCGCGTGACGACAAAGGAAGGGGTGGAGACCGGCGTGATGCATGCCTGTGGTCACGACATTCACATGACCAGTTTCATCGGTACGGCTCGCTTCCTGGCGGATAACAAAGATCAGTGGGGCGGAACGCTTGTCTTCATCGGCCAGCCGGCGGAAGAACGCGGCGCGGGCGCCAAGGCCATGTTGGAAGATGGCCTCTTTGAGCGCTTCCCCCGTCCTGACTATGCGTTGGCATTGCACGTTGATCCGGCGCTTGATTCCGGCAAGATTGCCTACGTGCCCGGATATGCTTTGGCCAATGTCGACAGTGTGGACATCGTTGTGCATGGTCGCGGCGGACACGGCGCTTACCCACACACGACGGTCGATCCCATCGTTCAAGCGGCTCAGCTGGTAATGTCGTTGCAGACGATTGTTAGTCGGGAAGTTTCGCCGATTGATTCCGCGGTTGTCACAGTTGGCTCTATCCACGGCGGCGCCAAGCACAACGTGATCCCCAATCAGTGCCATCTCCAACTCACGGTCCGCAGCTACAAAGACGAGACTCGCGAATTTGTACTCAACGCAATTCGCCGCAAGGCGCGGGGCATCGCCGAAGCCAGCAACGCGCCGGAGCCGGATATCACCATCAGCGAAGGCACGCCGGCAATGAAGAATGACGTTGCGCTGTTGGAGCGTTTGCTGCCAGCGTGGAACGCTAACTTGGGCGAAGACAACGTTGTGCCGGGCGAACCCCAGATGGGCGGCGAGGACTTCAGCCAATACGGTTTGGCCGGTGTCCCGATCTTCATGATGCGGCTGGGCAGCGTGGAAGCCAATCGGCTTACCCAATACAAGAACCGTGGCCAATCGCCCCCGTCGCTGCACTCTTCCGTGTTCTATCCCGATGCGGAACTCACCGTCCGCACCGGCGTGGTGGCAACATCGTCCGCCGTGCTGGAATTGATGGGCAAGGAATAAGCCGGCGGAACTGTTGCAGACTTGTATCGCATTGCAGCTTGCGCTGAACCGTTTCAACGCCTGTTAATGCGCGTTTGTTGTGACCAGGTCGCGGCTTTCCAATTCGAAAAGCCTCGCAACCGCCCCCTCGACTCCGCATCCACATTCGCTAGAATAACGATGCGGGGTGGAGCAGCCCGGTAGCTCGCGAGGCTCATAACCTCGAGGTCGCAGGT
>CALJLD010000305.1 GCA_937982665.1 uncultured Planctomycetales bacterium | reverse complement strand
GGCGCGGCGGTCTACGGCGGTTTCCTTGAGTCTCGGCAATCGTGCGCCACATAGTCCTGGTCAAGCCACGTACTCCCGGTGATTTCGCCTCTTCTATTGCCCTTCAGATATCGCTCTTTGCACCGCGCAGCTGGTGCATAGTTGGCCACTCCCCGCGGAAGTGAATTGAGCCGCTGGCATCGTGAAGTGCCCGGCACATTCCTTTCTTGGCAAAGTGCGAAAGCTAGCGACTGCCTGCACCTCAGAGCGCAAAAAAGCATTCCGGGATTTTCTTGACACGCCCCAGCGTGATCTGGCAGTATATTGCCATCTGGCAATTCATTGCCACATACGCCGCTGCGTCAGTTTCAACATGCCGCAGGGCGACGGGTTCTCAGAACAGATAACCCGCATGCGACAAGAAACTCCAGGACGTCACCGTGGCCAAAAAGAAAAAGACCGCAAAGAAGAAAACGCCGGGCGAACTGGGTCGCCGTGAGCGGCAGATCATGGATGTGATCTTCCAGTTGGGGCAAGCATCCGTGGGAGACGTGCACGAACGGCTTGAAGATCCGCCCAGCTATTCGGCCGTGCGAACAATGATTCGGCACCTTGAAAACAAGGGCTTTCTTAAGCACTTCCGCCAAGGCACCAAATACATCTATCAGCCCACGCAATCTCGCGATACGGCAGGGCGATGGGCGATCCGCCAATTGCTCAAGACTTTTTTCCAAGGCTCGCCATCGGACGCAGTCGCGGCGATTCTCGATCTCAACGCAGATAAACTCAGCGATGAAGATCTCAGTCGGCTGCAGAAGTTGATCGAAAAAACCAGGCAGGAGGGGGACTCATGAACTTCTCAACATTGCTCGTTAATCCGGCGACGGCATTGATTCTGGACTTGGCGATCAAGGCGACGATCTTGCTCTTGTTCGCGAGCATCGCGAATGTCTTGCTACGGAAATCGTCCGCCGCCGTACGGCATCGCATCTGGTGTCTGGCGTTCTTCGGCTTGTTGCTGTTGCCTGGCTTGTCGTACGTGCTGCCGGCCTGGCAGATTCCGATTCTGCCGCCGGCACCCGCGTCCAACCTGGTTGCGGATAATGCGAACAAGCCGGAGGTGCAGCAACCGCGTTTCGCGCAATCCCAAGCGGGAACGGGTGATGAACTCAATCGCGCGCTGGATGTTCCCAACCAGACGACGTTTCCCACGCCGTTCAACCAGCGCCCAGACTTCTTTGCAGACAACGCAAATCAAGAATCTGGCCCTCGCACGAACTTGCCGCAAGCACAGACGGGAGCCGAGTTCCCAGCTGCGATTTCGTCGAACGGAAGCGATCAAGCGCTAACAGGACAGGCGGTTGAGGAAACGAATGCACATGATACCGACGTCGCTTCTTCGCCTGCGGTTCCGCTGGCGCAGCCGGGCATGGCTGCGGAAACCATCTGGGTTGCGCTGTGGTGTTGCGGAATGCTCGTGTTTGCCGCGCCGTTGTTGCTGGGGCTGAGCAGCAACCTGCTGTCTGGCCGCCGTTCAAGCGCCATTTGCGATGCGAACCTGCTTTCGTTGTTGGATTCCTCACGACGGATACTTGGAATTCGCCGACAAGTCCGCGCCTTCCAAGCTGGCGACACGTTGATTCCGCAAACATGGGGAACTTTCTCGCCTGTGATCCTGCTGCCGTCCGATTGGCGGTCCTGGAGTTCCGCGCGACTTCGCCTGGTGCTGTTGCATGAATTGGCACACGTCAAACGGCATGACGTTGCGCTGCAAATGTTCTGCCGCCTTGTTGCCTCGATCCTGTGGTTCCATCCACTTTGCTGGTATGCGATGAGGCAGTTGCGGATTGAAAGTGAGTTGGCCAGCGATGATTGCGTACTGATGGCAGGGGAATCACCTCACGACTACGCGACAGAACTCGTCGACATCGCGCGCGGCGCGCGGCGCTTTGCGCTACCGGCGGCTGTCGCCATGACTCAAACCACTCGGCTGGAGCAGCGGATCCGTGCGATGCTGGACAAGGCTCGCGGTCGATTGCCATTAGGACGGAACCTCTCCCGCTTGCTGCTCCTTGTTGGGCTGGCGATCGTGATCGCGACGTCCGTGGCACGTCCCGTCGCGCGCCAGGCACAAGCCGATGATAACGTCGATGGCGGCACCGCCGAACAGGACAATACTGGCTCGGTGGGGCCCACCGATTCCGAACCGCTTCAGAGCGCTTCGCCAGACAAGCAAAACGGAACGGCCACAAAACAACTACCGGACGGAGTCAAAGAGTACGCGGGAATCGTCGTCGATCCCGAAGGTAATCCCATTGCCGGTGCAACGGTTCGCTACGTGGAACATATCGACAAATTCGTCCACGATAATGAGCGACTACGAGGGCGCGGCGTCGGTTACGGTCCCGCGGAAGCGCGAACTTGGACGGAAGCCACAACCGATACACAAGGGCACTTCTCTTTGTTGCACAACTGGAAAGAACGTCGAGAAATCTTGGACAAGGATTTCGGCGCAATCTCAATTCCAGCGAGCGCGATCATCGCCACCGCAGAGGGCTTTCTTCCGGGCTGGGGAACGCCAGTTCGGATTGGTTTTCGAGATGACCACACCATTCGACTTCGGCGACAGACCGAGCAACAACTCAACGGAACGGTCTTGAATCTTGAGGGCGAACCCGTTGTTGGCGCTGAAGTCACCGTCGCCTGGGTTGGTTCATCGTCAGCGGAGGCGGTCAATGGCTGGCTGAAGGATGTAGAACGCTTGACCGCGGACGGTAAGCTTCCGGTCCCCGCTAATGAAGAGTTCGTGTGGTACCCTTATCCACCCGATCACGTCGCCGCGCAGTTTCCCGTCATCGAAGCATTAACGGGCATTTCCGTCGGCATTGAGCCGGCAACAACCGACGAGAACGGGCAGTTCTCGTTTGCTGGTCTTGCGGAAGATCAACTTGCAATTCTTTCCCTCAAAGCCGATGGCTACGCCACGACGAACTTCAACATCGTCATGCGCGATACGGAAGTGATTCACGCCCGTGCGCCGCATAAGAACATTGAGAATGCCCCTCGCACGGCCTCATCCCATGATTACCACGGCAATCAGCCACCGCTTGTCCTCGCGCAAAGCCAGCCAATCATTGGTACGGTTCGCGACGCCAAGACCGGCCAAGGGATCGAAGGCGTTTGGCTGTATTCGCAACAACCACTCGTATCGGCCAGGTCAGACAAAGCCGGCAGTTTCCGTTTGGACGGCGCCGCACCAGGTGAATTGAAGTACGTGCGGCTGGGTTTGGGAAGGGAACATCCCTACTTTGAAGATGTCTTTGAAGTCCCGGAACGGCCCGGCGTAGGTCCAATTCAGCTAAAGATTGACCTTCAGCCTGGAATTTGGATTGACGGAACCGTCACCAATTCCGGCACAGGAAAAGGGCAGCCGGGGATCGAGGTCAACTACACGCCCTACCTCGATAACCTGGCAGCGCAAAACTACGACTACTTTAAGCCAAATGGCCGCCGCTTGCTTCAGGGCGATCGCCGGTTTGTCTCGGGCGATGACGGTCGCTTCCGCACGTTAGCGATTGCCGGTAAGGGAGTCGTCATGACCTATTCCAAGGAAGGAGGGTTTCAGCCGGCGCTTGACTTCGACGGCATTGAGGAACTTCAGGCGGCACACCGCCAAGACAGACAAATAACATACGGGGCAGTTCCGTCGGCGTGGGTGAGCGCGATTCGCGAAGTCAACATTCCCTTCATCGCCGAGCGGATCAATCTGGACTTGAAGATCGATCCCGGCCTCACTGTTGC
>CALJLD010000304.1 GCA_937982665.1 uncultured Planctomycetales bacterium | reverse complement strand
GCGCTGCTCTGCTGGAATCACTCACTTTCATGCCCGAGAAAGCGGATCAATTCTGGCATCCACAAGTCACCGTCAGTCTACAGCGCGTTGGCGTAGTTAGTAGTTAACAGGCTGAGAAACATCTCTGCTCAGCGGCCGCAACACAATCGCGGGAGTACTGATGAACGAACATGACACGTTCGCGCAACAAACATGTCGTGAACTCGCCGGAATTCTTGCGGCAGGCTACCTACGCTTGCAAAAGCGCCGGGGTTGTCAGCCCTGCCAAGACTCCCAAATAACTCTCGACAAATTGCCCGACAGTGCCTTGAGGTTGGCCACGAAACCGTGCTCAGTGTCCACACGAGTTAACGGTTCGAGAGTCTCCAACCAAGAGGAGTCGGAATGCTGAACATCGACAAAGAGTTCGCCGCCATGGAGCGGATGACTGTGGACCAACTGCGAGAGAAGTTCGCGGAAGTGTTTGGTGAGACCACCAACGGGCGTCACAAACAATGGCTCATCAAACGCATCGCCTGGCGGATGCAAGCCAACGAAGAAGGTGACTTGTCCGAACGCGCTCGCCGTCGCGCGATGGAACTGGCCAACGACGCTGATCTGCGGGTAACGGCCCCACGACACGATGTCGTCCCACAAACCCAATCGCCACCAAAGGCGCTGCCCAACACGCAATTGCTTCCGGGCAGTTCTTTGGTGCGGCACTACAAGGGGCGTGACGTCCATGTGACTGTGCTGCGCGGTGGATTTGAATACGAAGGTGAACGCTACAGATCGCTGACCGCGGTCGCCAAAGCGGTCACAGGTAAGCACTGGAACGGATACCACTTCTTCGGTCTCCGCAACAAAGGAGGCAGCAATGACCAAGTCGACTAAGTCGCTCAGGTGTGCGATTTACACAAGAAAATCGACCGAAGAAGGGCTGGAGCAGGAGTACAACACGCTCGATGCGCAGCGCGACGCCGGTGAAGCCTACATCAAAAGCCAGCAGCATGAAGGCTGGGCGTGTCTACCTGACAGATACGACGATGGTGGATTCACAGGCGCGAATATGGAGCGTCCGGCGCTGCGCAGACTCTTGGCGGACATTGAGACCGGCAAGGTCAATTGCGTCGTCGTTTACAAAGTCGATCGCTTGAGCCGCAGCCTGTTGGACTTCGCCAGCATCATGGCGACGTTTGAGAAACATGACATCGCCTTCGTCAGCGTGACCCAGGCCTTCAACACGGCCTCGTCGATGGGGCGGCTTGTCCTCAACGTGCTGTTGTCCTTCGCGCAGTTCGAGCGCGAGATGATCTCTGAACGGACGCGGGACAAGATCGCGTCGGCGCGGCGCAAAGGGAAATGGTCAGGTGGGATGCCGGTGCTGGGTTACAACGTCGTTGATTCCAAGCTCGTGGTCGACGCCGTAGAAGCCAGTCGCGTGCGTCAGATCTTTGCTATGTACCTGGAGCAACAGTCTCTGCTCTCCGTTGCCAAAGAGACCAAGTCGCGAGGCTGGCGCACCAAGCGTTGGGAAACCCGCAAGGGAACCGTTCGCGGCGGACGCGTCTTCGACAAAGGCTCGCTGCACCAACTGCTGACGAACGTCGCCTACGCAGGCAAAGTCAAATACAAGGACGAGGTGCACCAAGGTGAGTATGAGCCATTGATCGATGAGGGTGATTTCCAACGAGTCCAGGAACTCCTGCGACAGAACGGTCGCAATGGCGGACGCGCGGTGCGCAACAAGCACGGGGCGCTGCTACGCGGGATTCTAAGTTGTGCCGCATGTGACTGCGCTATGAGCCACTCCTTCTGCACCAAGGGGACCAGGCGATATCGCTACTACGTTTGCACGAACGCGCAAAAACATGGTTGGGAGGCCTGCCCTTCGCCATCTGTCCCAGCGGGCAAGCTGGAACAGTTCATCGTGGACGAGATCAGAAGTATTGGCCGCGATCCCAATGTCATCAAAGAGACGCTGACCCAAGCGCGCATCCAAACGCAGGAAGCGATCGAGAATCTCAATTTGGAACGTTCTGGCTTGTGCGACCAACTACGGAACGAACACGAGGAACTATCCCGCTTGACGGCGACTTCGCTACCCTCGGATCCTAAGTTCGCCGACGCACACGATCGTATTCGGGATGCCGAACGCCGGTTGACCGAGGTGGATGACGAACTCGTTGGCCTTCAGGATAACTTGGTTGAAGAATCCGAGGTTGCGGCGGCGTTGGTTGATTTCGACGCCGTTTGGGCGTCTCTGACGCCCCGTGAACAATCCCGAGTGATTCACATATTGGTAGAAAGGGTGGCCTACGACGGAATAAGTGGCAACGTGTCGATCACCTTCAAGCCAACGGGGAACAAGATCGTAGCGAATGAAGTAACACAACGAAGGGAGGAAGCAGCATGATCACAATTGAACGCAAAATGAAGGTGGGCGGTGCCAGGCGCAAGGGTGAGACCTTTGAAAGAGTGCCCCGCGTGGCGAAGCTCATGGCCTTGGCGATCCGTTTTGACCAGTTGATTCGGGATGGCGTTGTGGCGGACCAAGCGGAGTTGGCGCGACTGGGGCATGTGTCGAGGGCGAGGGTGACGCAGGTCATGAATCTGCTAAATCTCGCACCGGACTTGCAGGAGAAGATTCTCTTCTTACAGGGGCCAACGCGCGGACGGGATCAGATAGCGGAGCGCGATTTACGAACCATAGCGGCGGCGAAAGGCTGGGGGAGGCAGCGTCGATTGTTGTTGCGTTTGTCACTTCAAAAGACTGACGTGTAGCGATCGGCTTCCGATTGAATCCCCAAAGTTACATCGGATGCGTGTCATGATGTTCACGCTTGCCAAGGCTAAGATGCCGGGGTAGCCTTGGATTGGCAGTTTTTTTACTCATTGAACAACCGAAACCCGTGCTCCGTGTCCTGCTCACAATCTTGGCCATCGTTGTCCTGCCTTTGCAGGGGATGGCCGTGCCCCATTCGCACCCTGGCCAGGAAGTGCCGGTTGGGCACGATGGTACGCCACACGTCCACCTTCATGGCCATTCGCACGGACATTTGCACCACACCCACGCGGGCTTTGACGAAGCAGCGACCGGGAACGAACGCCCCACCGAAGGGGGTCATGATGAGTCGCTCGAAGTTGACGGATTAGACTTGGATCGCTCCCAAGCTGGAGCGGCAGTGAATGGTGCTGGCCTTTCGGTCAACGTCTGCCCGCAGTCCGGCCTTGATCAACAACGTCTGGTCAGAATTGCCATCCAATTGACTTGGGCGTTGGCGAGCCTGGATACCACAGAGATGCTGCGCGCACACCACTCGGCCAGCAACTCACAAGGTCTCAACATTCTTTGCCGCGGCACGCTGCCGCTATTTCTGGCGACTCTATCGCTGCGCTTGTAGCGCATCTCACCTGATCGGGATTTCCGCCAGCCATCGCGCTGGCCAAGCGTCCGCATCAACGTGGAGATTATCGTGTCTCGCTGGATCAAATCAGGTGTAATTGTGTGCCTCGTCACAGGCATTGCCATCGCGCTGTTCTTCACGCGCGATCAATGGATGCCACTGCTCAAGCTGGGCGAAACGGCTGCCGCAGATGATGAAAGTGCTCCCGTTGCGGCAGGACCGCAAAGCCAGCAAGTAGTTCTCTCGCCTCAGGCTCAGCGGAACCTGGCGCTCACGTCTGCTCCGCTGAAATCCGGAATCTACTGGAAGACGATTGATGTTCCAGGTCGCATTGTTGACCGGCCAGGCATCAGCGATCGCGGCGTTGTCGCACCGGTCACCGCCATCGTCATCGCCGTTCATCACTATGCCGGCGACACGGTCCAGCCGGGCGAGCCGCTCTTCACGCTACGGCTCGTAGGCGAGTCTTTCCAGACATCGCAAACGGAGCTGTTCAGGGCCATCAAGGATCGAGAGATCGGCGAGGAGCAAGTCGACGGCGTGGAGGGTGTGGCGGCGGCGGGCGGAATTGCCGGCAGCCGCTTGATCGAATTGCGCAACACCGTGCGACGGCTTGACGTCAGCATTAATGCGTATCGCCAGGACTTGCAGATCCGTGGATTGAGTGCTGAGCAGATCAACGAGATTACGCAAGGCAACTTCGTTTCAGAAGTCGTAGTTCAAGCCCCGGAACAGGACCAATCTTTGCTGGCCTCGGTGTCCCAATCGCTTGCCGATCTTCCGGCCTACGAATTGCAGGAACTCAGTGTCGAACTCGGTCAGCAGGTCCAAGCTGGTCAGCGGCTCTGCACCCTCTCGCATCACCTTTCTTTGTTTGTGGAAGGCCAGGCATTCCGACAGGAGTTGCCGCTGCTGCAGGACGCGGCAGAGTCTGGCCTGCCGATAGCAATTGAACTCGTGGAGGATTCTCCTTCGGACTGGGAAACGCCGTTACCGAGCCTTGCGATTCATCACATCTCCAACAACCTCGACGAGGACAATCGCACGATCTCGTTCTTTCTGACCCTGCAAAACCAATTTCGCACTTATCAACGAGCCGGACAGAAACAATATCTATGGCGATTCCGGCCAGGCCAGCGAGTGCGATTGAAAGTCAATGTTGAGAAACTAGATGGCGTCTTTGTTGTGCCTGCGGAAGCCGTGGTTCAAGAAGGGCCTGAGTTCTTCGTGTTTCGGCACAATGGCGATACGTTCGACCGCAAGCCGGTCCACGTTGTCCACCGCACGCAGAACGAAGTCGTCATCGCCAATGATGGTTCCGTTCCGGCAGGGATCTTCGTCGCGCAAGTTGGCGCAGCCCAACTGAATCGCGTGTTGAAGTCCCAGACCAACACCTCGCCTGCCGGCATGCACGTACATGCTGACGGCTCCGTTCACGCAGATCACTAAGGAGCCGTCATGCTTGATTCCGTCATCCGCTTTTCCCTACGGCATCGCCCTTTGGTGATCGTGCTTTCGTTGGGCGCGCTCATCTACGGAAGCTATCTGGCGACGGCGATGCCCATTGATGTCTTCCCGGATCTGGATCGGCCGCGTGTTGTCATCCTGACGGAATGCCCTGGGCTGTCGCCAGAGGAAGTCGAGACGCTAGTCACGCAGCCAATTGAACAGGCAGTCTTAGGCGCGAACGGCGTGACCGATGTTCGCAGCCAGTCCAGCATGGGACTGGTCGTGATTTACATCGAATTTGAATGGGATACGGAGATCCGCGCCGCGCGACAAGTTGTGCAGGAGCGTTTGGCGACTGTTGCTGGGAATATGCCTGACGGCATCCAGCCCCTTTTGGCACCGCCAACTTCAATCATGGGCCAAATCATGCACGTCGGCGTGCATCGGCAGAAAGGTCCTAGCGGCGGCCAACTTGCCGTGCTGGCTGCCGATACCAACCTCGTCGCTGAATTAAAGCCCGATGGTTCTATGGCTGCCTGGCAGATCGGCGATCGCCATGACCACTTCTCTTGGCAAGCGCTGCTCGTCAGCGATGTCGAGGAACTCACACCTAGCGAAGTGGCAGATGACGACGTGCAACGCTTTCGACTCAAAGTCGATGGGGTTGAACACACAGCTGAGTTTGCTGGACCGCATGCTCAGGCAATGGAGTTGCGTACGATTGCGGATTGGGTGTTGCGGCCTCGATTGTTGCGATTGTCCGGCATCGCCGAAGTCATCGTCTTGGGTGGCGAGAAGAAACAATATCACGTTCGGGTTAATCCGCAGGCGTTGCTGGATTTCGATGTCACTTTGCAGCAGGTGGAGGCCGCACTCAAAGCTAACAACCTGAATACAAGCGGCGGTTACAGCATTGAAGGCCAGATGGAACGTCCGATCCGCGTCATTGGCCGTCTGGGTCCGGAGTCGGAGCGAGTTGTTGCGCAGCTTTGTAAGATTCCCGTTGATGCCAGCGGCCAACGGCCGGTGCTGCTGGAGCATGTCGCAGAAGTCGGAGAAGGATCACCACCCAAGCGCGGCGATGCGAGTATCGACAGCCAAGCCGGGATTGTAATCACGCTGGTCAAGCAGCCACATGTCGATACCCGCGGATTGACCGATCGCATCCACGAAACTCTGATCGAGATTGAGGAATCGCTCCCGCCGGACATCGTCATCAACCGCGATCTGTTTCAGCTCAAGAATTTCATCGATCGGGGGATCTACTACGTTGGTGAAGCTTTGGTCATCGGCGCTGTTCTGGTGATTATCGTTCTGGCGTTGTTCTTGCTGAACTTGCGGACAACGTTTATCACCCTGACCGCAATCCCACTTTCGCTCGTCATCACGACGCTCGTTTTCCGCCTCATTGGCTTTCTCACCGGGCAGGAACTTTCCATCAACGTGATGACGCTTGGTGGCCTGGCCGTGGCGATGGGCGAGTTGGTTGATGACGCGATTGTTGACGTCGAGAACATCTACCGCAGGCTCAAAGAGAACAGGAAGTTGCAAAAACCGCGGGCGTCGCTGGTTGTCGTTTACGAAGCCAGCAAAGAAATTCGCAGCGCCATCGTGTTCGGCACGGCAGTCGTGATTCTTGTCTTCTTGCCGTTGTTTGCCATGTCCGGCGTGGAAGGACGTCTGTTTGTGCCTTTGGGAATCGCCTACATCGTCTCCATTCTCTCGTCGCTGCTTGTCTCTCTGACGGTCACGCCAGTCCTGTCTTACTACCTTCTGCCGAAATCAAAAGCGACAGAGCGGGAAAGCGATGGCTGGCTCGTCGCGTCGCTGAAGTGGATGGCCGGCTACCTTGTGCGATTCAGCATGAATGCCGCGACACCGCTGCTATTGGCAACATGGATTCTCGTGGCTGTTGCCGGCTGGACTCTGACTCAAATCGGAAGTGACTTCCTGCCGCAGTTTGATGAAGGCAGCGTCCAAGTCAATCTAACGTTGCCGGCAGGTTCTTCTCTGCAGGCATCAAATGACGCAGCCGCCATCGTGGAGAACAAGCTAAGTCCATTGCTGATGACGCGCCAAAACCCGGATGGCCAAATCTTGCACTTTGTCCGGCGGACTGGGCGTGCGGAGTTGGACGAGCATGCGCAGCCGGTCAACATGAGCGAATACATCATCAGCATGAATCCCGACATCAATCAATCTCGTCAGGAGACTATTCAGTCTCTGCTCGATGATCTCAAGCAAGAATTGCCCGGCGTGCAGGTGGAGATCGATCAACCGCTTGCGCATCTCATCAGTCATATGCTGTCCGGCGTCTATGCCCATGTTGCGATCAAAATCTACGGCGATGATCTGAATGTGCTGCAACGCGTGGCGCAAGACGTGAAGGCTAAGATCAGCTCCGTGCCTGGCATTACCGAGCCGGTGATCGAGTCGCAGGTCTTTGTGGATGAACTGCACATCGTGCTGCGACCGGTGGATCTGGCAACCTATGGCGTCAGTCGGCAATACGTTTCCGAGTTCATTCAGACTGCGTTACAGGGCGATGTGGTTTCGCAGGTCTTGGATGGATCGCGGCGTTTTGACCTCGTGGTGAGGTTGCGAGAGGAAGAACGGACCGACTATTTCAGCATCCGCGATTTGCGGATCGATCTGCCAAATGGTCGTGGCCAAATCAAGCTGGAAGACGTCGCCGATTTCCCCGAAGGTGCAACTGGACCTAACCAGCTGATGCGCGAGAACGTCCGCCGGCGAATGGTCGTCCGCTGCAACACACAAGGCCGCGATCTTGGCAGCGTTGTGGCAGATATTGAATCTCGCATCAGCAACAACGTGCCGATGCCAGACGGCTACTACGTGGAATACGGCGGTCAGTTCGAGAGTCAAAGATCGGCCACGCTGTTGATTGGCGTCATGGCGGCTGTTTCGCTCGTCGGCGTGTTTGTCGTGTTATTGATGCTGCACTCGTCAGTGCGAATCGTATTGCAGATTCTGAACGCGATTCCGACAGCGTTTATCGGCGGGGTTGCGGCGCTGGTCTTGACTGGGCAAACACTTACAGTTGCCAGTTTAGTCGGCTTCGTTTCTCTCGGCGGAATCGCAGTTCGCAACGGCATTTTGCTGGTGACACATTACTTCCACTTGATGGAGCACGAAGGCGAATCGTTCTCCAGAGAAATGATCTTGCGCGGCAGCCTCGAGCGCCTATCGCCCGTGCTGATGACCGCGCTCACGGCCGGCTTTGGATTGCTGCCGATCGTCATCGGCGGACAAAAGCCCGGCTTGGAGATTCTGTATCCGGTGGCCACCGTCATTCTGGGTGGATTGATCACCTGTACGTTCTGCGAGTTCCTGATTCACCCAGGCTTGTTCTCGAGATTCAGTGGCAAGGACCCCAGCCAGATCTCACACAAGGAGACCGAATTGGATCTCTTGAAATAGTTGTTACTGACCCTGATCCAGTTGCTGGAGCAGCTGGCAATTCCAACCGAAGGAGACTGAAATGAGTCGTTTTACTTTGGCCGCATTGCTTTCTGGCGCGATGTTGGTGCTTTCTGGATGTGGAGAAGATGCGGCTGAAAAGCCTGCCGACAACAACAAGCAGGCCAATACAACGCCCGCCGATAACGAGCAGGGGCACTCGCATGGTGCCGGCCCTCATGGCGGAGCCGTCGCCGATTGGGGCGGAGGCGCGTATCACGTGGAATTCACTGTCAACCACGACACACAGGAAGCCACGGTCTACATCCTGGGCAGTGATGCCAAGACAGACACGCCGATCAACACTGACAAGCTCTTGCTCAGCATTAACGACCCCGAGTTTCAAGTTGACCTGATGCCTCAACCGCAGGACGGCGATTCCGACGGCATGTGCTCCCGCTTTGTTGGGAAACACGAGAGCCTTGGCATCGTCCAGGAATTCGCCGGCACAATCAGTGGCACCGTCGAGGGCACGCCCTACGCCGGCGACTTCCACGAAGAACCTGCTGAGTAATAGCAATTAGAACGCGCAGCTTTCTTGATTTGAGTTGCTATGCGGGACACGGACGTGCCGCGTACGCGACCACTATTACTAACTAACTCGCTCCGGGCATGAATTTTGGGCTGTTGGTTGAGGCGACGATTGTAGCCCAGATTTGGCGAACCAACTGGTGCATGCACAAGGACGGAACTGTCATTCGCACTTGCGATCTTCCGGCAATTGGAACGACCCCATTGTTAACCAGAAGCAGCCTACGATGCAGAGAGTACGAGAGTCTTGATCCCGAGACCGCAAGTTGCCGAGCCGTTGGCGCCTCTTCTTCACGCAGGCTTCGGACTCCCTCAACAAGAAACTCGCCCAAACCTATGCCAGAGCGGCGGAGAAAAACACAATGCCGGGAGCTCTCGCTCTCGGCGTTGTGCGTTAACCAGATTGTCGCGCGTTTCCGCGATCTGAAAGAGCTCCCCGACTAGGACTCGAACCTAGGACAAAGCGGTTAACAGCCGCTTGCTCTACCAACTGAGCTATCGGGGATTGATGTTGGGGTGAATTGGGGGTTGTTGCCTGCTGTATTAGGCGCTGGACTGCTGTCATCCACATGACAAGAATACCAACGGCCGGGTTCGGCATTAACCCTTCCCACAACACAAGTTGCGTGAGTTGGGCGGGCAAAATCCCGCAATTCACCGCCGCAAGGCCGGATTCTAGTTGTTGAGGCGTTTTCGGACAAGAGAGTTGAGCCCGCCCGACGGCAGTTCCTGCTAGCTGGCAAAAAACGCCTCGGAGCAACCCTCGCTTCGGCTCGCTTTCAAGTCGCGCCATCCCGAATCGAACGCGGCTCCCGTGTCTCCAAATCAACGGCCACATAGACAACTTCGGCTTCGGTCAACTTCACAGGCGAGTCATCCCGATCGGCTTCAACCTCAACGTGCATAGTGATCGAAGTATTGCCAACTCGCACCACCCGGGCGAGGAAACTCACCACGTCGCCAATAAAAACAGGCTGGTGAAACTCCACGCTCTTCATCGCCACCGTAACAAGCGGCTTATCCTGCCATCCGCGAGTTCGCAGAGCCTGATGAGCGCCCACTGCCGCCGCCTGGTCAATGTAGCTGAGCAACACTCCGCCAAAGATCGTGCCGTGCGGGTTTGTGTCGCGCGGCATCATCACAGCCTTTAGCGCAAGGTAGCGATCGTCCTGAGTCATTGTTTCAGCCGAAGTTGAATTGTCTGTGAGATGAATCTGTCAGCTCAATGAAGTGAATCTGGATGAAGACTCACCAGGTCACTTTGCCGAAGAAGACGTCGCGCTTAGCTTGTCGATATCAACATGACAGGCGATTCGCCACTCTTGTTCATCCTCGGTCGATTGTCTCCGGTCGGCGACTTCCCGGGATGCAGGCACGTCGCTTGTGCAACGGTTTTCCTTATACGTGCATCTTGGATGAAAGGCACAGCCAGCGGGAATCCTGCGCAAGTCGGGAGGTCGGCCTGGGATCACTGGCAACAACTCGCCTGGCGGAACGGTCTGCTGCAAGCTGGCTTTGAGCAAAGCCTGCGTATACGGATGGCGAGGACTATTCAGAACCTGATCCTTTGGGCCGGATTCAACAATTCGCCCAGCGTACATCACATGGATGCGTTCGCATACCTGCGACGCGGCGGCCAGGTCATGCGTAATCAGGATCAATGCCGCGCCTCGCTCGCGCGAAATATCAAGCAGAATTTTCAACACCTGATGACGAACGGAAGCATCCAAGGCCGTTGTTGGCTCATCCGCAATGATGATATCGGGATCGCCGGCGATGGCCATCGCAATCAATGCTCTCTGCCGCATGCCGCCGGAATATTGGTGAGGGTAGTCGTTGATGCGCTTTGCCGCCTCGGCAACGCCAACGCGATTCAGCAATTCAATCGCACTTGATTTGGCCTTCTTCGCCGCCATGCCTCCGTGGTAGACCAGCGGTTCGATCAGTTGCTCGCCAATGGTCAAGAAAGGGTTGAGCGCGGAAAGCGGGTTCTGAAAGATCATGGCGACCTTTCCGCCACGCACGCTCTGCAATTGTTTTTGGGAAATCCGTAACAGGTCCTGATCGCCAAGCATCGCCTGCCCGGAAATTTGGCAAGCAGGCGGTCTCGGCACCAGTCTTAACAGAGCAAGATGCAATGCAGACTTTCCGCTGCCGGATTCTCCCACCACGGCAAGCCGCTGTCCAGGCGAGAGATCGAACGAGACGTTGTCTACAGCGCGAATGCGATCTGCGCCTGAAGCAAACGTGACGCAGAGATTCGTGACGGAAAGTCGCGACATCGTAGCTTTTGATCGTAGCTCTGGCGAACGTTGCAGTGTTGAACGAGACTACAAGCTGGATTGACAATCAGCTGGATGGCAGCAAAGCGAATAGTCATTCGGCAGAAGATGACATTAGAACGTCAACCAAGCTTGTTGACGAACTCGCGGATGGCGGCATTGACCTCCGCCGGCTTCTCAAGTGGCGCCATGTGCCCCGCCCCGGCCACCTTGACCAACTTCGCGTTGGGTAGCGCCTTGGCCATAGCGTCAGATTCCGAGGGAGGCGTGATGACGTCGTGTTCGCCAACGATGACCAACGTCGGAACGTCAATCTCAGCGAGCGTGGCCGTGTGGTCACTTCGCTCCGCCATCCCGCGCAACGCCGCGGCAACTGTTTCCGGATGGCTGCCCATCATTATGTGCCACAGGTGTTCAGCATCTGATGGGTTGTTCTTCTTCCATTGCTGTTCAATCAGCTTCGGAAACATGGCTTCCACAAGCGGGAGCACACCTTCCTTTTCAACGCGTTCGGCCATTTCGTGTCGGCCTTTGGCGGCCTCGGCCGTATCAGCGCCGGCGCGAGTGTCGCAAAGAATTAAGCCTTGCAACTTATCCAAGTATTTGCGGGCGAATTCCAAGGCGACATATCCGCCCATGGAAAGAGCCACCAAGACAATCTTCTCGTTGAGTTCGGCCGCTTCAAGCATGGCGGCCAGATCATCCGCCATATCTTCCATAGTGAGCTTGCTAAACGCCCGGCTGCTCTTGCCAAACCCGTGCAGATCAGGGGCGATCACCTCATGGTTGGTTGAGAACTCTTCCAACTGGTATTTCCACATGGAATGATCCAACGGAAACCCATGCACAAATACCAACGACGGCGATCCGGAACCCTGTCGTTCCAGCGCCATCGAGAAGTCACGAACCTTGAGTGTGTCCATACGTTATTACTCCGAAGGATTGAATAGCGTCTACAATCACCGACCGGCATGACGTGCTGTGAGCGCGAGTCCACCAGCGCAAAAGCTGATCCAAACTACTAATGCTGCGTCACAGCTAGAGACTCGGAATTGCATTGACCTTATGCCTGGGCACTGCTGGACGAGCCAGCAGCGGCACCCGAAATCGAACAGTGACGATGCACTAGCGCTTCGCGCGCATTGGAGCGGGTCGATCCAGAATTCGAGAATCCCGTCCAGCCAGATATTATGCCCAAGGAAGCGTCAAGACAAAACATGCTCCCTCGGAATAGCCATAATCCAGAGTGAGGTCACCGCGGAGTTCCCGTGCGAGCCGCTTTGACAGGGCCAACCCCAGCCCGACCCCCGGCGCGGAATGGGCAGCATCGCTGGCACTCTTGGTAAAGGGGCGGAACAAAGAGCGTGCTTCATGCCTAGAGATGCCTGGGCCATGGTCGCAGATGCGGATTTCCCAGCCGGCATCGGTCACCTGATGATCCACGCGGACTGTTGATGGTCTCGCCGAAGAAGCGTACTTGCAAGCGTTGTCCACGAGGTTGATCAGGATCTGCTCGACGGCGCCTTCCTCAGCCTTGACGCTTTTCTTGGGCAAGTCCGTCAGCGTTGAAGTATCCAAATCCATGTCGCTGCGAGAGGTGCGATCGCGCAGCCGGGGCACGATCTTTTCGATGAGTTCCTCGCAGCCGATCGTGCGTGATCGGTCTTTGGTACGTGTTCTCTCCAGGCGAGCAAAGCTAAGCACATTCTCCACCAGGTGGCCAAGCCGGTCGGCTTCAAGTCGCAAGGTTTCCAGGTACTGATTTCGGCGAGACTCCTCAGTCACCATTCCCGATGACAACATTTCCGAGTACATGCGAAATGTCGTCAACGGCGTTCGCAGTTCGTGAGTTACCGCGGAGACGAAAGTTGCCCGGCGTTCACTCAGCCGCAGCACGCCCGTCAACAATGACGCCACGGCCGCGGCTGCCAGCAACATGCATAGCCACGCCGCCAACAGGGCAATGCGAATAGGCGTCCACTCTTCCAATGGCGGAAGAGCCATCTTTCCCGGCGATAAACGGGCAGGCAAGACGGCCAGCATTCGCTCCGAGCCTTCCGTTGCCACAGCGGGCAACTCCGCAACCGGCGAAAGGGATGCGTCTGGGAACATATCCGCAACCAGGCCGAGCAACTCCGCGCGCAGCGAGTCCCAGTCCAACCACACGCCTTGAATGTATGTCTCATTGTTGGCTTTCACGCGTCGCAGCAAGAACAAATTGTCTGCGAGCCAGGCTGGCCGCATGATCGACGCGCGAACATCGTCCGAGTTTGGCAGCATGTTGTCGATGGAGTTTTCCGCGATGGAATTCTGCGATCCCTGAAAGCGATTCAAGAATTCCTGCTGGCTAACCGCTTGTTGCGCTTCTGGAGTTGCCCGCGAACGACTGTTATTGCCAGCGAGGGATTGTTGTGGAGGGACGTTAGGTCTTGGGGGCTGATCGACGTCACCGAGCTGTTGGGGGACGCCGCGCTGGCCTTGCCCCGATTGATAAGGGAAATCAGCTTGTTGAGGAGCTGGTCCGCCGGACGCGGCCATTAACGGCGCCGTTGCTTCTTCCAGGACTTCCGGGACGGATGCCGTGAGTTGTGGCCAGCTCATCTGGGCTTGCAGGCTTGCCAGCAAGTCCGACGAATATTCCCAGCGGTCTGGTGTCGCGATTTGCTCATTGACCAGGTCACGAACGGAACTATCGGGTGCCTGGGGCGAAGAGAAATCGCCTGAGGGAGTGACCTGAAAATGCAACTTGACGTGCGCCGGCGTTGATAACAACAAGGGTGACGGCATCAAAAGCGGATCGACGGTGCCCCCTTTGCTGCGGGCCGATTCGCTGAACATGTGCGCGTAAGCGCGATACGGAGGATACGCCGACGAGTAGACAAAATACGGACGCGAGGCCTCCGTAGAAATCATGGCCGTCAGATGGAAGTCCATACGCCACAAAGCGAGCCGGACATCTTCTTCCCATTGCCCTCGCGCTTGCGCTTGTTGTTCGGCGGCGTCAAGCTTGAGAGCAACGACGGTGATCCAGGTCAGTCCGCCCAAAAGAGCGAACAGACTTAACGAGTAAATCAGCCAAACGTGCCATGGACGTTTCATGGGATCTTACCAACAACAGGCCACATGTGTCGGTTGCGAGTTTTCCTTACAGCGAGTGATTCCGCCTTGGGATCTTGCTCAAGATTCCGCTTGCTCGAAGACATATCCCTTGCCGCGGACAGTTCGGATCAATTCTTCGGCTGCCTCTCCGAGTTTCTCTCGTAGTCTGGCAATATGCATATCAACAGTTCGCGTGCTGATCCCGCGCGGATCAATTCGCCAGACGTGGGACAGCAATTCTTCCCGCGTAATCACGCGGTTGGGATTGCTGGCGAGGTAGCGCACGAGGTCGGTCTCGCGTTCGGAAAGTTCGCGCGAAGTACCGTCTGCCAATTGCACGGTTCTCTTTTCCAGATCCAACGCTCCGCCGGGAATGGCCAACTCGGTCAGGTCTAGCGGACGCTCTGGTGATCTGCGCAGGACCGCTTGAACACGGGCAAGCAGTTCTTTGACAGAAAACGGCTTCACTACGTAATCATCGGCGCCCAGACGCAATCCGGCCACCCGATCATCCTCCGCGCCGCGGGCTGTGAGGATAATGACGGGAAGTGTTGGCCGAGCGGAGCGAACTTCTTTGAGTATTTCCAGGCCGTCCCGTTCCGGCAGGACCAGGTCAAGGAGAACAAGATCACATCCGCTGCCAAGCGCCATGGCGAGCCCTTGCTCACCCCTCCCAGCTTCCATTGTGATGTAGCCCTCGAATGCGAGCGCATCCACAATCCCGCGACGGATGGCGGCATCGTCTTCCACAATCAGCACTGTTGGGGACACGGAATTCATGCACAAGGAAGTCGTAAATGCGAATTGCAGGCTGTTAAGACTCATCATAGCTGGCGACAGGCGAAAGCGACAAAGCAAACGGCGCCATTCGTGTTGGGATCGAATCGCGCCGTTGCTGTTGAAGGCCGACAAACAAGGTGTTTATTCTTGGTTGGAAGGCGATGGTTGTGGCGATGAACCTGAATCGCCTGCGCGGGGCTGGTGCAAGCTCAATCCGTCCGCTCGCAGCGCGGAATAGTCCGCGGGCATCAGGCCCAACCAGGGATCACTACTGGGAGTGAGGAACAACTCGGCGTAAACACGCTCGTTCAGCGAGTCGACATCGATGCTGTTCATGCCTGGCCCGGCCAGGGCAAACCACTCGTGGATTTGGCGGCGGAAGGTGTATTCGTTGCGAACGGTGTCTTCCGCGATGGAGCGTTGGAAGTTGGCGACCATTCGCACCATGGGATCTTCCACTAGTGCTTTGCTAACGGTGAGCAGACCCGCGACGACGGCGTTGGGGCGGTGTTCTCGCATTAAGGCGACGCTTGATTCGTCCAGCGTGGCTTGATCCGAGTGCAGGGCTGCAATGCGTGCCCAAGTTGCATCGTCAATGGAGCCGGCCAACTCCTGGTTGGCGATCGCATCTTGTTCTGTGATGCTCATTGCCGTCAGCAGCGGTCCCTCAACGACGCGCTTCCCGATGGTGCGGTTGTTTGCGGCGGCGGCGTTGTCACCGTTTGGGCGTTCTGTTGCTGTCGCCACGGCTGCCTCAATAGCGGCACGAACCGCAGACGCGGAAGTTGATTCTTCCTGTTGTTGGGCTTCTGTTTCTTGGGCTTCGGCTTCTTGGGCTGCGGCAACCGTCTGCAAGTCCGCGCTCAGGCGGTTGGAGAGCTCTCGCACAATGTCACTGTGCAGTCGGGCAAGGGTCTCCGCCTGTTGTTCCTCAGACATGTTGAGAATGCTGTCCGAGTAGGCTTTCATGTTGGCGAGTTCTCCCATGAACGCTTGAGGGCCATACAGGCCGGGGAGGGCGTCCATGATGCGGCCATCAGGCGTGAGCAGATAATGGATGCTGTTGCCGGTGATTGTGCGTTCCAAAACGCGACCGTCGCCGTAATCGATTGTGATCTTGGGGACCGGGCGAACGGACTTCCAATGCAGCACATAGTTGTTTCGCAAGTAGTTGGAGACGTTTTCATTCGCGTAGAGCGCGGTACGGAAGAAGCGACTGTTGGCGCACGAGCACTCTTCGTCCAGGTTGCCGAGCAATCGCAGCGAGAGGATGGGCTTGCCGGCGGCTTGGGCTTCAGCCTTGGCGGCTGCAAAGTCTGTGTGCCAATACAGACAACTGGCGTGAACGTCGTACTGTTGGCCGATGGCCTCGAGCGCGGTTTTGAGCCGGGCCTTGGCGGGCGTCATCCACGTGTCCGGCGAGAACGAGACTTGCGACGCTCCGTCTCGTGCGCTGGCGATCATGTCTTTGTGAACGCGGAACATGGCGTCCAGACCGGCTTGACCCGCAGCCCTGAGTTGTTCGATGGCGGATTCCGCCTCGGCGGGGTCTTCGCTGATCGCGGCGATGGCGAGAGCTTCAAGATCTCTTGCATAGGCAGTTGTGCTGGCGAGTTTTTTCTGAATGACTGTGCCGCTGCTGGCTTTGCCTGCCTTCTGCCCATTGAGCGAATTGGCGCTCGCCCCGACCGCGCATAGCAGGCCGATGACGGCAACTGCATTTATGACATACCGACTATTTCGATGAGTTCTCATTTCAGGCTCCTTCTCCGTTATTCTTGAGATTGGACCGAATTTCGC
>CALJLD010000303.1 GCA_937982665.1 uncultured Planctomycetales bacterium | reverse complement strand
CAAGTTCATCCGCGGGGGGAGCGCCGGCGGAGGTTGCCCCCAACGTGCTGAACGCGCCGATCATACCGGCGACCGTGCCGAACAGCCCGATCATAGGGCTGATAGTGCCGATCAGCGCCATATAGCTGAGCCGATGCTCCATTTTCATGTTTTCCTCTTCGCCCACTTCCTGCATCGCTTCAATGGCTTCCTCGTAGCCTTGAGAAGCTTTGGCGAGCCCTGCGGAAAGCACCTGGCCGAGGACGGACTCATCCTGCTTGGCCAATTCGTAGGCGTCTTGATATTTCTTTTGTTCCAAGAGCGCGTCAAAGTCCTCCACCAAGGCGATCGGCACAACGGCATCACGCCGGGCGGTCATGAGGTTCATGACGATCAACGCCACGAGCACAAAGGACAACGCCAGGAAGATGGGGCTGAACCACCAGCCCAAAGCTTTGAACATGGCGACCAGGCGGTTCTCAGATGTTCCTGACGAACCGGTTGAGCCCTGTTGATCCGTGTTGTTGGCACCACCGTCATCTGGTTGTTGCTGATTTGCGTCCCCTTGGTCTTGTCCGCCGGCATCCGCGCCGCCGTCACCGCCATTATCTTGTCCTGGCGGCTGGAATTGAGGCGGATCTTGTCCGGGTTGAGCGAAAGCGGTGGAGTGTGACCAACTGCAAGCGAAGAGAACTGCGGCCAGCACCAACAGTGTCCTGATCCAAGATGACATACATAACTCCGGAGCAAGGTTGCAAGCAACCGAAAGGAATCTACTGTTCTGCCGCCAAGAGATGATGTGCAGCGCCGGCAAGTGCCAATTCGCTAATTTGTCGCCCCGCTAATTTCGCCACGCCAATTTTGCCCTGCAGCCTTCAGTTTATCTTGCGGCGCGCAGTCGGTAAAGTTTCCAGAATTCTGAAGAATGCGACGCGGCTTGCGGCCTGATACCAAGCTTATGCCCCGAGCCTGTTCGCCCCGAAGCTTGTGACTTCGAGCTTGTTATTGGCCCGCACTCTTGCGTGCCCAAGTGGAATCGCCAAAGGTGCTCAGCAGCGTTTGTCTGGCCTGAAGCGCGCGGTCTCCTTGCCCTACTTCCCCCCATAAGCGGGAAAGGTGATACAACGCTTCCGCTCGGTATCGTGCTTGAGAGGGGTAGAGCAGATCAATGTGCAGGAAGGCCAGCAGGGCTTCTTCATTTTGCCCGGCGGCCAAATGGCAGTTTCCCAATGCGGTGTAGGCCATGGCAAACAGTTCGGCATCCTCGGAATCGCCTTCGTCAATGATCCCTTTGAGCGTGGAGATCCCGTCTTCCGCGTCGCCTAACCTGGCATTGCACGAGATCTTGCCGACTTCCGCGACGAGGGCCCGTTTTTTTGCAGCGTCTGAAGTACCGCCAGCGTTGAGCACTTCGTCAAAAAGCGGAACCGCCTGATCGTAGCGTTCGGCAGCCATGAGCGATTTTGCCTGAGCCATGGCTCCGTTCAATTTGATTTCATCACTGGGAGCATCTCGCAACAAACTGAACGCGCGGATCGCTTCGTCATCAGCTCCGACGGCGCTATACAACTCACCCAGAGTTTGGGCAGCGGTGTAGTATCGCCAGTGGTTGGAATTCGCGTTGACATAATCACGCATGCTGGCGCCGGCTGCTTCCAGGTCGCCAGCGCCGCTCAGTGCGCTTTGTGCCGCGGCGTACGCCGAATAGAAGGCGACCTCGGCCTTGATTCGCTCATCGGAAATGCGTTCTGGCTTGAGCGAATCCATCTCCAACGTGCGAGTGATCGCGCCGTAATTCGACTGGCTCAGCTGCGAGACCAACATTTGCATTGGCCCCGGCTGGCCTGTGTACGTGATGGATATGATCTGGTCAGTTGTGATTGTGCGGACCGCCGCACCTCCGATGGGTTTGATCACCACTTCATCGCGCGTCATCGATTGGATTTCACCGCTGACTTGCTCGCTCGCGAGGCGAATCGTATCGAGCGCCAGGGCGGAAGGGCTCGCGCTAACAATGAGCGTCAGCAGTACGGCGAAGATCAAGAAGTAACGCAGGGGAGTGCGGATCATCTTTGACGGCAATTGAGGTTGGGGATGATTCATATATGGGAATCTTCTGGCGGTGGGTTTGCGGCTTAACAGCTTTGCGATAATCGCGTTGTGACTTGATTCTCGCGGGGCGAAATCAACATTCCGGTCGGACTGGATTCCCGCCTGGGCGGGAATGACGTTTTGCTGGTTATGAAACAGCTAGTTGTCTTCAAAATACTTCAGGCCGATCTGTGGGGTTTGCAGTTCCCTTTGGATGGTCTTGAGCAGGCTGTCATATTGCGTTCGCCATGGTTCACCACCCAAGGTGCGGTCAGCGATTCGCATGGTCATGCCGATATCGCCGCGAGCTTGCTCAAGCAGCTTTTTCCGTTCATCACCTGACTTTGTCATGGCCTTCTTGAAACGGCATTCCGCGACGTTGAGCCGGGCAAGATGATACTTGTCGCGGTAGGTCTCGCTGCGCTGCACCTTGGCCGCAAAGGCTCCCCAACCCCAAACCAGTCTTCGCTTCGATTGTGGATCTTGATAGCCGTTGATGGCCAGGTCATAAAATGATGCCTGATGATTGAGATCGCCCCAGCGCTCGAAAATCATGTTGGCTTCCTGCTGAGCATCAACAAAGTTTTCGTTCTCATTCAGCACGGCGAGCAACATGTTGATGCCCTGCTGCAGAGATTCCTCAGATCCCATGTGCCGATAGCTTTCGGCGAGCCGGACGCGGAAAGGAGTGCGGTACTTGTCCTCAATGTTGGGGTCCGCCAGCAAACGTTCAAACAACGTGCTGGCACTCTCATAGCAATCACGTGACTTCTCAGCGTCCAATTCTGAGAGTGTGCGCCCCAACGTGGTGTAAGTATTGGCGACCCAATACAACTCGTTGAAGGCAACGCCTTCTGGCTTATTGGCGATCTGATTCAAGACGCCTTGGAAGCCGTCGGCCATATCGGCCAATTGCTGGCGCTTTGCCGGATCTTTTTGCAGGGCGGTCAACTGTTGCGAAAGATCATTCCCCAACGACAAGTAGATAGCGGTCAATTCGCGCTGCGCTTGCTCATTGCCCAGGGCGCGCTGATTGAGTTGCTGCATGACTTCCAAGGCGGCATCAATATTCCCCGCCTGAACAAAACAGCGGAGCGCCGTCCGATAGGCGATCTCCGTGAATTGCGGGGACGCACCGGCAATTCCCGAGCGAAGCGAATCCGTCACGCCCTGGTCGCGGAGCAGCAGTTCCACGGCTTCGTCAATGCGGTCTGTGCGCGAGTAGAGCTGTGCCAAGGAGATTTCCGCAGCCAACAAGTCGTACGGGACCGGCTCACCGCTGACGAGCGAAGCCCGAGCTTTCTGCACGCCCTCACTCAGTCCGTTCTCGGCGCGCTGCAGTAATGTATTGAGCTCCTCCTCGCTTGCGTCCGATTCCGGTCGGCTTTGCGCGGCGTACTGCCCCCAAACGGCCTGACCTGCTTTGAGGATGGCCAACCCCTTGCGAGGGGAATCGGCCGAAATCTTGTCCAGGTAGTCTGTTGCCAGAGGGTAATCGCCACCTCCAATGGCCAAATCGGCCAACAACATCCACGCGGCGTCTGAGTCCTCGGAGTTGGGCCATTGCTCGGCAATCAAGCTGGCCATTTGTTCCAACTGGCGTTGCTGAAACTCGCGATTGCCGCGCTTGTCGATGAAATAAATTTGGCGGAAGGATTCTAAACCCAGTTGGGCACACGCTCTGGCCAGGTCAAATGTGGGTTCCTTGTGCGCGACAAACTGACCGATAACAGCCGCATCATAAAAGTCGCCGTGATGGAAATGGCTGTAGCAAAGGAAATAGCGCGTGTAGTTCAATTCGTCAGGAGTTGCGCTTCCATCGGCGCCCAATGTCAAAGCCAGGCGAAAGTAATCAATGGCTTCCGTTAATGATTTGGCCTTGTCCGCTTCACGTTGTTCGAGTTCCTCGGCAGTCGACTCCGTAGGTGGCAGTTGCACAAGTTCCTGGAAGTAATCGAGCGCCGATTGCCCGGCTTCTCTTGCGGCG
Organism: uncultured Planctomycetales bacterium; assembly: GCA_937982665.1. Lineage (GTDB taxonomy): Bacteria > Planctomycetota > Planctomycetia > Pirellulales > S012-138 > CALJLD01. The sequence continues at coordinate 44,214 of CALJLD010000303.1, read as the reverse complement.
AAGAATGTTGTGGGACGAACTTCTTCCGCGCCACGGTATGCGATGAGCAATTCCCGCCCTTTGCGTTGGTAATCGCCACGACGTGATGCGACCACCTCCGCATGTTCCAGCAGAGCGTTTCCAAACTCGCGAATCTCTCGTTGTCCCGAGTTGGTTCCGGCTCGCGTTTCGTCAGCGCGAATCGCTTCAATCCGCAGGTGTTGGGCTTGAGCCATCCAATAGTGGATGGCAAGTCCTGTGGGCGTTTCGCCAGCCGCCCCGCGCGCACCTTGCAGCCAAACTTCACCGAGCGCGAGCGCGCCTTCAAAATCGGCAATGTCAGCGCTGCACATCAATTCCATCATCTTCGGCAACAAGAGGGTTTGCTGCTCTTGCACATATTCGCCGACGTCGGCCATGTTGATGAGCGACTGATAAATTCCCAACGCCTCTTTCCTGTTGCCCAACGCCAGCAGGCTTTCGGCACTTCCACGACGAGCTAGAAAACCGCCAGCGGAGTTGGCCGCGTATTTTTCGCCAATGGCGACATACTTTTGGCCGGCGGCTTTGGTGGCAGCTTCCCATTCGGCAGAGCCAGTTGGATAGCTGTCCGCCGTGGCCGTGCTGGATTCGGCATCGTAGATTTGAGCGCGGACAATCGCGTCTCGCACGGCATTGCGTTCCGCCAGCAACTCGCGCTGCGAGGAATCGATGATCTCCGGGAATTGCTCAACGCGAGTTTCCGCGGCGGATTTGACGTTGGCGAAGATCTTTTCCGCCTCGCCAAAAAGCGTGCGCGCTTCGGCATTTCTTGTCGCTTGTTCCGAGTCCGGCAAACGTTCCGCCAACCGCAGCACATTGCGTCCCCGCCACAGTTTGACCACACCCAATTGCATTCGCGCATCAATCGCCTGGGGATGATTGCCCTGGGCTTGCAGGAATTGGTCAAACGCCTGTTGCGCGGCCTGCAAACTGCGGACCTGTTCTGCTGGGTCGCGATTCAGCTTCGCCACTTCCAGATGCGCCAGCCCAATCTCGTATTCGACACGGTCCCGCAACTCATCAGTGAGTTGGTCAGAGCCTTTCAGATTCTCCAAGTAGAGAATCACAGTGTCATGCATTCCTCGATTGCGCAAGGCATTCAGGAACTGGTCGACAGGCTCTTCCGCATTCGCGGGTTGGCTGGAGATTGCGCAACCCAGCATGGCAACAAACACCGCTAGCGAACGACGAGCTTTGCGGCGCATCAACGAGAGGCCCAAGTACGGCATCCTGGCTTGAATCCTCGGTACGAGAAATCTGTCTTTGCGGTGGGCGAAGCGCGGATCGCGGCGGATGCGCGATGGGACGTGGGGCGAATTCGCCTACTTAACAGTATAAGCTCACGGGACTTCCGGCAAGTAAGTGGCTCAATCCATCAAGAAGAGCCGAGCCATCACATCGACCCCGTACCACAGATTTGCCAGCCGAATGTTCTCGTTGGGAGCGTGTTGGTTGTTGTCGTGATTGGCAATAGGCACAATCACGACGGGAGCCGAAGATTGCTCGGTGATCACGGAAATCGGCAGTGTCCCGCCCAGAGTCGGGACCAGCACCAGTTCTTCATCCGTGGCTTTGCCGGTGGCCGAAATCACCCGCTGAACCAGCGGCAACCCAATCGGAGTCCGCGCCGCAGGCATTCCGCCTCCGGACTGAAATCTCACCAGCTTGGGGAATCGCTTGCGAGTTTCGGCACTGGGTTCCGCAAAGACAATGTGGTACCCCTGCTTTTCGATGTGCTCTCGGACAAGCTTGAGCATCTCTCCCGGTTCGTTCCCTTTGACCAGGCGAATGTCCAAAGTCGCACTGGCTTCATTGGGGACGATGTTGCGAGCCGTGTCACCCACGGTCGCACTCGCCATGCCGCGAATGTTAAGCGATGGGAACATCAAGCTTTGATAGTAATCCCGGGATGGATTCTCGCGCGCCGCCAGGCCAAGCTCAGCCATCAAAGTGTCGTCAATGTCCGGCAAAGCCGCGATGGCGTCCAACTCACGCCCTCCCAGCGGCTCAATCGAATCATAGAAGCCATCAATGATGATTTCTCCGCGTGAACTCTTCATGCTGCCCAACAGCTTTGCCAGGTTCAGCGCGGGGTTGGGCGCCCAATTGCCATAATGTCCGCTGTGCAGGGGGCGGTTCGCTCCGTACACGGTCAAGTCGAACTGCACGATACCGCGCACGCCGAAGACGAGTTGGGGTTGGCGAGTCTGGTGAACGGGACCATCGCAGAACAGCCACAGATCCGCGGCAAGCTGCCGACCATGTGTTTCCAGATAGCGTCGCAAGTTTGGCGAGCCAATTTCTTCTTCCCCGTCGAAGAGAAACTTGATATTCACCGTGGGCTGCAAGCCAGAATTTTGCAGCGCATCCAGTGCCGCGAGCATGGCCATCACGGCTGCGCGGTCATCCGATGTTCCGCGCCCATAGATTCTCCATTCGCCGGTTTCAGCGACAGTCAACCTTTGTCCCTTTTCCGGCCAGCCGATGACCTCACCACCAGCGTTTGCATCCAGATTGAGCAACGTTGGTTCAAACGGTGGGTGCGTCCACTTGGATTCGTCAACAGGCTGCCCATCAAAGTGGGCATAGAAGACCACTGTGCGTGTCGCGTTCTCGGCAGGCAATTCGCCGAAGACGACCGGATTGGCGCCAGGAAGATCCCAGATTTCGGCCGTAACACCGCGGGCTTGAAGTTCGTCACGAATCCAGACGGCATTGCGGCTGATCCCGGTGGAATCGGCACTCACATTCGGGATTGATACGAACTCACGGAACGAACTGAGAATCTCGGCCGCGTGCGCTTCGCGATAGCCGCGAATCTTGTCGCCGACTTCATCTGCAACGGACGCCACAGGTTGGGCGAGACCCAAAGCGAACACAAACAAAGTCCAAAACAGCGCAGGCAGTTTCTCCCGGCGTGTCGTCATCATTACCGCACCTTTGTTGGGATGAGATTGGCATTTCGTATTAGAATTTGATGGGCAACAGGACGCCAGCTTTGAGAAGGCAAATGTCATGAATCGCACGAAACTCGGCCTGGCATGCTTGGGAATCGGGTTGATCGCCGCAACGGGATTTGCCGGTTGGAAATGGTGGACGCAGGAACCCATGCCAGATACCAGCCGTTACGAAAAGTTAATCTCTCAGCTTGAGCCGCTCCATGCAAAGATGGGTCCAACGCGCTCCGTCGATTGGCTTGCCAGTCATGACGAACCTGGACAGACATTTCACGAGTACGTTACCGGCGATCCGGTGACACCAACCACAGATCGCGGCACGATTTACATTCAGCCCTTAGGTGAGTTCAGCGAGCAGCAGCGCAAGATTGTCAACGCGGCGTCTGAGTATCTAGAGTTGTGTTACAACCTGCCGGTCAAAGTTGCGGATGATATTTCGCTGGACGCAATCCCAGAGCGAGCGCGCCGTATTCATCCCACCTGGGGCGATTCCCAAATCCTGACGACGTACGTCCTGGACGAACTCTTGCCGCCACGGCTTCCCGATGATGCCGCGGCTTACATCTGCTTTACAACGTCCGATCTTTGGCCCGGCAGGGGTTGGAACTTTGTTTTCGGACAGGCTTCGCTCAGCGAGCGCGTCGGGGTCTGGTCGATTCACCGCAAAGGTGATCCTCACGGCACGGAAGATGAATATCGCACTTGCCTGTTGCGCACAATCAAGACTGCCGCACATGAAACGGGCCACATGTTTTCGATGCGACACTGCACCGCGTATGAATGTACAATGTGCGGTTCCAACAGCCTGGCGGAATCGGATCGCCGACCGTTGGCCATGTGCCCGGAATGCGTGGCCAAGATCTGCTTTGCCACCAACGCGGACCCTGCCAGGCGTTTCGCGGCGTTGGAAACTTTCTGTCGCGAACATGGTTTAATCGAAGAAGCGGAGTTCTTCCAACAGAGCCATGCCGCTGTTGAAACGGCCCCCGCAGCGCCTGACGCCCCTTTGCAAACTTCCTCCAAGTGATGTCTCTGTTTTTCACCTCTCGCGCGAAAGTCTTCCCCTGGCTTATGCTGGCGACTTGCCTGTTTGCCGCCGGCTGCGGTGGCGATCAGCCGAAGCAGAAACCGGAAGCGAAGACAGAAGAGAAAGTGGATAAAGCGAGCGACGAGCCAGCTAACGCGCAACCCGCCGTAGATGAGACTCCGCCGCCAAGAGCGCTTGATCTCACACAGAACTCGTTCATGGCGGTTGATCTGGTTGAATCATTCGACAACGATCCCGAAGGTTTGCTGAATGCGTTAGGGGGACGAACAATCGAGATCTCCGGAGCCCTGACAGATTGTGGGCATCAGCTGGACGAAGAGACCGATGGCGGCCAGCTTATTCGCTTGGGCGATCCGTTCGTCATGTTCAGTTCCGGTTTGAAGTGCCTGACGAAGGCTGAGAAACCCTGGGCGGATTTCTATCGCGGTGATCTTGTGGTGGTCACCGGGCGTTTGTCCGAATACGAACTCGTCTTGTTTGACAGCGAGGTCGAACTGGTCGGCGAACCAAGCATTGTGACGATCGCCGCGGCGGACCTGGCCACCGAGTTTTCCTTCGACGCGGACCGCGCCTTCGAGGCTTACGATGGCTGGCCGATCAAAGTCACCGGCGAAGTCTTGAATATCGCAATCAACGAACAGGGAGCTGCCAACGTCCTTTTGGCGGGAAACGACGACATTCGCATCAGCTGCGTCTGCAGCGCCTTCGAATTTCACCGTGTGAGGGACGCAGCCCCAGGTGATCAATTCACCGCCGTGGGTGCATTCGGGGATTTCTTCGCCAGTGACGATGCCGGACAAGGCGGGATGATCGAGATTTACAGTTGCACACCCATATCAATCGAACGGTAGGGCGACTCAGTCCGCCATGAATGTGCCCGACTGCGGGTCGATTGCAATTCCCTCAGTCAGATCCGCAAGTTGCGCCAAGACGATCAACAGTGCTGAAGGGTCCAGCATTTCGTCCTCAGCGTCGTCCTCAAAACCGCGGTCGACTTGCTCGAAGTGCAGCACATCGAATCTTGCGTCACACTCGCCCAAGTGTTTGAGCTTTTCCTTCTGTTGCTCATTGAGAACCACCCGGTTGACGTCCCCGGAGAGTTCTTCGATCTGCTCGGTAACCTCTTCGCCACTGACGTAAGCAATGTCAATCGCGGCGAAGGCGTCCGGCGCGTGCAATGTTGCGGACTCAAATCCGCCGGACTCATCGCCGCGCACCGCTTCAACCTCGAATCCGTCTGAGAGAGTCTTGAGCGCGGCTTGCATCGCCTTGGTGGATGGACGCCGCGTTGAGGGAAACAGAACAAAGTATGTTTCGCGCCATTGATAGCGATCATCCTCAAATGTGGACATAGCTGACTCCGTCTGTGGCGCTGCGATTCCGTTGCAAGTTAGTGAGTCTGTTCGTTTGCCTCTGTCCCTGTCTATGTATGTCTATCTACGCGGTGTTCACTGTTCGGCGAGTTCCGTGGCTCTCGCTGCCGCGGCCGTGACGGCTTCAATCAAAGCACCTCGCACTCCATGACTTTCCAGGGCGGCCAGGCCGGCGATGGTTGTGCCTGCGGGGCTGGTCACTTGATCCTTGAGCGCGCCGGGATGTTCACCAGTCTGAAGTACCATTTGTGCAGCGCCGGAAACTGTTGCCGCCGCCAGGTGCGTCGCGGCGGCACGCGGCAACCCGGCTTTGACGCCGCCATCGGACAGGGCTTCTATCATCGCGTACACAAATGCTGGCCCCGAGCCGGAAAGCCCGGTCACGGCGTCCAGAAGTTTTTCCGGTACTGGCAGACAAACACCCACGGCCGACATCAGTTGCTGAACCAAAACGCTGTCTTCAGGCGTGGCACCTCTCCCCAAGGCAAACGCGCTTGCCCCGGCGCCAATCAGGCATGGCGTGTTGGGCATGACGCGCGCCAAACGGCCTGCTGGCAATTCCTGCTCCAAGCGCGAAAGCGGCAAGCCAGCGACAATCGAGATCAGCAACGCGCTTTCATCGAGGGCGGATGCGATTTCGCCAAGCACTTCGCCCGCCATTTGCGGCTTAACCGCCAAGACAATCACGTCGCTACGGCCGGCAAGCTCAGCATTGCTGCCCACAACGCCACCGCCTGTTTGTGACGCAAACGCGGTTAAGGCGTCGGCCGAGACATCGCTGGCGACAATGTCTTGCGGGGAGACAATTTTTGCCGCGACAAAGCCGCCGGCGAGCGCTGTGGCCATTCGCCCCGCGCCGATAAAGCCAATTCGCGTTGGAGGGGAGTCGGCCAAGGGTGGGCTGTGGTGGAAGGGTGCTTGCCCCGTTTGATGTCGCCGTATGCTAGGCGACATCAAGCAAATACTCAACATTCGCAGAGACAAGATGTTCGAACTCAAGTCCAGACAAATGAAGATTCTATGATGAGAAAGCGGCGCTTTCATCTGGCAAAGCGATATCGCCAAGGGCCAGACCCTCCCGCGTTTTTGGCCGAGCTATGGCAAGAGGCGCCATGCGGCCCGGGAGCAGGAAAAATAACAACCGTCAACGCCAAAAAACTCCTCGGCGGCGCGGTTTAATTTGTTTCCGCAGCGGCTCAAGACCGGGGCGCGCGGACCGGTCGTCAAACCAATTGAAGCTCCCGCTTATCATCCCCACCGTGCGCCCCCTGGAATACTGAGAATACGCCCGTGGGCCGATGCCCAAGATGCACCGGGTGCCGCCCGGTCGCCACGAGGCTCTCAAAAAAATCAAAACGCGCCTTGCCCAGTGCGCAGCTTTTGTTGGAGATTGCGAGCATGATCTTTGGCAATTGAATCAAACTTCGGAACGCGTGCTGCATGTTGTGCGGCGGTCTAAGCCGGCAAGCTCAACGCTTCACGAATTCGGCTGACGCTTCCTTCACCGCCTTCGGCTCACGCTTCATTGTGCTGTTGGCTCACGTTGTTTTTTGCCAAGTTGTTCGCCCTAAGTCAGCGCTCGCGAGTGGCCTGCTTAATGTTCGCCTTCGGTGCTTCGCTTTGCTGGAGCAGACCGCACGGTAGCTGACTTCCCTGCATATGTTGTTTTCTCGCCAAAAAAGCAAGACAATCACAACCAGGGCTGATTTCCTGAATCAGATGTGACAGACCACAAACGTGCTGAGATCGATATGGAAAAGTACATCCTGGCCTTGGATCAAGGGACCACATCCAGCCGAGCGATTGTCTTCAATCACGAGGGTCAGGTTGTTTCCGTGGCCCAGCAGGAATTCGAGCAGATTCTTCCCAGTCCGGGACATGTCGAACACGACCCTGACGAAATCTGGTCGTCACAAAGGGATACAGCCCAACAAGCACTCGCGAAAGCCGAAATTGCCGCGGAACAAATCGCCGGAATCGGGATCACTAATCAACGCGAAACCACCATCTTGTGGGAACGCGATACGGGCCGACCCGTTCACAACGCCATTGTCTGGCAAAGCCGCGTCAGCGCGCCTGTGTGTGAACGACTGAAGAGCGCCGGCGCGGAAGAGACCTTTCGCAAAAAGACCGGACTGTTATTGGACCCCTATTTTTCCGGCACCAAAGTGACTCATCTGCTGGAAAACACCGAAGGGCTGCGCGACAAAGCGGAACGCGGCGAGATTCTTTTCGGCACGGTTGATACCTGGTTGATTTGGAAAGCCAGTGGTGGAAAGTTGCACGTCACGGATGTCAGCAACGCCAGCCGCACGCTGATGTTCAACATCCATTCCTTGGAATGGGATAACGAGCTGCTGCAGCACTTGGGAGTTCCCCGCGCGATGCTCCCGGAAGTTCGGGCTTCCAGCGAGGTCTATGGAAACGCCGCGTCCGATTTCCTGGGCTGCGAAATCCCCATCGCTTCATCGGTAGGCGACCAGCAGGCGGCCACATTCGGCCAATGCTGCTTTGAACCAGGCAGTGCCAAGAACACCTACGGCACCGGCTGCTTCTTGCTGTTGAATACCGGCGAGGAGGCAGTCGTTTCACAGAACCGTTTGCTGACGACTGTTGGTTGGAAGATCGGCGATCAAACGACTTATTGCCTGGAAGGCAGCGTGTTCATTGGTGGCGCGGTTGTGCAGTGGCTGCGTGATGGTTTGGAAATCATCGGAACCAGCCCCGAGGTCGAGGACCTGGCTGCGAAGGTTGAGGATGCCGCCGGCGTCTATTTTGTTCCCGCGTTTGTCGGCTTGGGAGCCCCGCATTGGGATCCCTATGCTCGCGGGGCAATCTTTGGCCTCACCCGCGGAACCACGCGAGCGCACATTGCGCGAGCCGCTGTGGATTCCATGGCCTATCAATCGCGAGACCTGATCGACGCCATGCGCAAAGACTCCGGTCTGGACCTCAAGGAACTCAAGGTTGACGGCGGCGCTTCGCTCAACAACGCGCTGATGCAGTTTCAATCGGACATCCTCGGGGCCACTGTCCGTCGGCCTGTCGTTGCCGAAACCACTGCATTGGGCGCGGCCTACCTGGCAGGTTTGGCAGTGGGCTATTGGGAAGACTTCGCTGCCATCGAGCGCAATTGGGCTCTCGATCAAGAATTCCACCCGGCGATGGATGCACCAACGCGCGACCGCCTCCTGGCCGGATGGCAGAAGGCGGTGAAACGCACGTTGGATTGGCAAAAGCCATAGCTTCGCTGCGCGATTGCCCTTGCTGACTCGGCGATCAGCGTGGCAATTACTCCTGTGCTGACGGTTGCACAGTATTTGTCGCCAACTGTCGCGGATTAGCCTGACCCGTTTGGCGGTCCATCGTGCATGCAACATTGACGAACCGCCCTCAGACCGCAGAATTGTCAGGCAACCGCCGCATGACTCTAACTACTGCATAGGATTTGACGATGAGCGTGGAAACCCCGGAAGCCCCCCAAGTCCAACGGCTCCCCAAGCGAAGTGAAGTCCCTCTTGAGGACCAATGGAATCTCTCCAGCTTGTTTACCAACCCGGAGGAATGGGAAACCGCATTCACGGCTTGGGAAGCCAAGATCCCTCGGTACGAAGAGTTCCGCGGAACGTTGGGACGCAGCGCGGCGGACTTGCTCAAATGCCTGGAGTTTGACAGCGCGTTTGATCGCGAGGCCGAACGTTTGGCCGTGTACGCTTTCCTCCGCACGGCTGAAGAAACCTCGGACAGCGAGAATCAAAAGCGTCGAGCGCGATACGTCAACGCCGCCAGCCGAGCTTCGCAGATTGGCAGCTACATCCTTCCGGAGTTGATGGCGCTCGATGACGCCACGGTTGAGAGTTATTTGAAGGACGAAACGCTCGCGCTTTTCCATACGAAACTGGAACGCATCTTTCGCCAAAAGCCGTACACGCTTTCGGAGAAAGAGGAGCGACTGCTCGCGCTGCAGAGTGAAATGTCGGACACGGCCAATCAGGTCTTCCGGCAACTCAATGATGCTGACCTGAAATTCGGCGAGATCGACGATGACGAAGGCAACCGGCTGGAGTTGACCCATGCAACGTTTGGCCGCTTGATGTACTCACCGGATCGTGGCGTCCGCGAGAAGACCTTCCACCAATACTACGAGCAATTCGCCGCGCACGAGAATACGTTTGCCGCCACGTTGGAAGGCTCCATCCAGCGTGACATTTATTACGCTCGCGCGCGCGGGTACGAAAGCGCGATTGGCAAGGCACTGTTTGCCGATGACGTGCCGCAAAGCGTCTACGACAACCTGATCGCTTCCGTCCGCGATCACTTGCCCGCCGTTTACAAGTTTTATGACGTCCGCCGTCGCGCGATGAAACTGGACGACATCCATCATTACGATACGTATGTGCCCATCGTCAGTGATCTCAAAGTCCATCACACTTGGGATCAGGCGGTGGATGTTGTGATCGAAAGCCTCGCGCCTTTGGGCGAAGAGTATCGCGATGTCCTGGCCGAAGGGCTCCGCGGTCGCTGGTGTGATCGATACGAGAATGTTGGCAAACAAAGCGGCGCGTTCAGCTGCGGCTCGTTCGACGGCGATCCGTTCATCTTGATGAACTATCAGCCTACCGTGCTGAACCATGTGTTCACGCTCACGCACGAAGCCGGGCACAGCATGCATTCGTATTACTCGTCAAAGCATCAACCGTACGAGTACTACGACTACGTGATCTTTGTGGCGGAAGTCGCCAGCACATTCAATGAGCAACTCCTCATTCAGCACCTCATGGCGAACGCGACGGATGACCGCCAGCGCGCGTACTACATCAACCGCGAGCTTGACGACATCCGCCAAACTATCGTCCGCCAAACCATGTTTGCGGAATTCGAGAAGATCTCGCACGCGATGGTGGAAGCAGGCGAACCACTTACGCTGGCCGCCATGAGAGACGTCTATGGCAAACTGCTGGCCGATTACTTTGGGCCGGACTTCACCATCGATGAATGTTTGAGCCTGGAATGCTTGCGGATTCCGCATTTCTATCGGGCGTTCTATGTCTATAAGTACGCCACAGGCATGTCCGCGGCCATCGCCCTGGCGGACCGAGTGACCAACGGCGGCCAGCAGGAACTGGACGACTACCTGGGCTTCCTCAAAGCCGGCTGTTCCAAGTTCCCGCTGGATATCCTGCGAGATGCCGGCGTCGACATGTCACAGCGAGCGCCGGTGGATACAGCCTTGCAGCGATTTGCGACGTTGGTGGATGAGTTGGATGGCCTGTTGAGTTAGACTGCAGGTTGATCACAGCAGGTCATCAAGTCGGAAGGTCCGCACCACACAGCATGTGAGCGGAGCGGCCGGCAACCTGGGCATTCAACATGGGCACAGAGCGCACTTCACAACGACCGGAAAAGCGGACGTGGCGATCGCGGCTCCTCCGCTATAGCTTGCGCGGAATGTTTGTGTTGGTATTCGTCGTCTGCGCGCTGCTCGCGGCTTACGTCTGGCTGCTGCAAGATTTCTACGCGCAGAAGGAAATCGCGCGCGAGCTTCAAGAGGGAGTCGAATGCAGGCTCACGTGGAAATCGGCGTACGGCGAAGGCAGCGAGACTGAGCCGCCATTGGTGCAACAATGGTTGAGCGACTTTGTTGGCGACGACCCAAGCGCCGAACTGAACGGGATAATCAGCTATCCCAGAGACAAAGATCAGCTAGCACTCGTTCTGCATTCGGCAGAGCGGTTGCCACACTTGGAACGCCTCTTCATTACAGGAAGGCTGAATGAATTTCGAGCTATTCCGGGTATTCGTCACCTGGTCCTGCACGGGATAGTTGACGACGAGATTGTCCGGCAGGCTGGACTTCATGAGACATGGAAATGTTGGCAATCATCAACAGCAAGATTGGGGATACGACGGAACGCGTGAAGCCTGACTGGCAGCCCCTGGCAAATCTGCAGAATCTGCGCGATTTGTCGCTTTATGGTTATGGCGTAACGGACGAATGCCTTCCAGTAATTACAAGACTGAAATCGCTTGAGCGTCTCGATCTTAGCGGCGCAGACATTGGAGATGCGGAATTTGATACGCTGAAGATGTTGCCGCACTTACAAAGCCTCAGCGTACAAGAAACGAAGATCACGGCAGACGCGATCACGAAACTCTCCGAGTTGAAGTCGCTTGAAGATCTAGTTCTCAGCGATAACGACATGGAAGACGCGAGTTTCGATACTCTGAAGAGCTTGCCGCACCTGCAATACCTCAACCTACAGGGATCATACATGACGGCAAAAGCGATCCGTGAACTCTCCGAGTTGAAGCAATTGAATTTGCTGATCCTGGGAAGTGGCCTCCTCTCTTACCAGCAAAGCTGGACGAGCGAACAAATCAGCAGGTTGCAAGAAGCATTGCCGGATACGACCATTTTTGTCGATGGCGAAAGAGTAGAACGTTAGGCTTCTTGCGTGGCACCGCGGTATCTTCGGCATTCAACATGGGCACAGAGCGCACTCCACAACGACCGGAAAAGCGGACGTGGCGGTCGCGGCTCATCCGCTACAGCTTGCGCGGAATGTTTGTGTTGGTATTCGTCGTCTGCGCGCTGCTCGCGGCTTACGTCTGGCTGCTGCAAGATTTCTACGAGCAAAAGGCGATTGCGCGCGAGCTGCAAGAAGGGGTCCAATGCCAACTCAGCTGGCGATCTGAGTATGGCGAAGGCAGTAAAACCAAACCGGGGTGGTTGCAACAATGGTTGATGAACCTTGTGGGCGATGATCCAAGTTCCCAGTTGGTTGGGATATACTGCCGCCCCGTTGACGGTGATCAATTGGATCTCGTTCTTGATGGTGCAGAACGGTCGCCACACTTGAAGAATCTGGACATTGACGGAAGGCTGGATCGGTTTCGAGCAATACCGCGGATCAGTCGACTAACGTTGGCCGGAGTCTTTGACGACAGAATTGTACAAGAGGTTGGACGACACGAGTCATTGGAAGCGTTGGTGATCTTCGACAAGACGCTTCGTCGAGACAGGACAGACGGGGTAAGCCGCAACCTGCAGCCTCTGGCAAATCTGCAGAATTTGCGTCGCTTGGAACTCTACGGTTTCGAAGCTAACGACGAGTGCATGTCCGCAATCGCTCAATTGAGATTACTTGAGCATCTCGACCTTAGCGGTGCGGATGTAGCAGATGCGGATTTTACGAAGCTGAAGCATTTGCCGAATTTGAAAAGTCTCACGCTACCGGCATCACCCATCACCGACGACGCAATCGCTATGCTTGCCGAACTCAAGCAATTGAAAGCACTCGGCTTGGATCACGTTCTTACGCGTGGCCCTCTGGAATGGAGTCCTGAACAGCTAAAGCTGCTCCAGGTTGCACTGCCTAACGCAAAAATCTATCACGGTCGCGACTTAATAGACCGTTAGGGCTGGCGTCAGTGGCAGCGCAATTGCTCAACTTGACAAAACGCCCGGACGGGAAACGTGCCCATGCCGCGGACTTTTACCGGCGGGGCAAAGAAGCTGCTGCCGGAGGTTGGCACGCTCGCCAGGTTGGTCAGGTGTTCAGCGATGGGGATGCCGGCAGCCAACAAGATCGAATGCACTGGCCGCTTGCGGTCACCCACGTCGTCGATGTTCAGACTATCGATACCGACCAGCGCCGCTCCGGCATCGCGAAGAAACACGGCTGCGTCTTCTGTCAGGAACGGGTGATCTTCAAAGTAGCGATCCGTGTTCCAATGTTGCGACCAATCGGTCCGGACCAACACGGCGCGACCGGCGACATCGTGCTCGCGGAACATCTCTGCTGAGATTCCACGGCCGCATTCTGTTCCATCAATCACCAGGCAATCCAGCCCGACGAACTTCTCCACAGGGACATCGGCCAGGTCCGCGCCATCGGCGTAGCGATGAAACGGGACGTCCACATAAGTGCCTGTGTTGGAGACCATTTCGATCTTGCCGATCTGGAACTCCACGCCCGGCGCATAATGCTCGCGCGAAGCTTCGCGGGAGAGAAAGTCACAAACCAGGGGCGCCGGCAATCCGCGGTAAGTGACCAGGCCATCTTCAATCGTGTGGCTGACGTCGATGTATTCCGCGGCCATGGGATGTCACCATTCGTGGAGTTCCGTCATTCCCGCGCAGGCGGGAATCCAGTCCAGCCAGTTTCTCTACTTCCCGGCATTTTCCAGCTTTTCAACTTCTTGCACCAACGCCCGCAAGAAGGGCTCCACATCAGTCACAAGTCCCACCGTTTGGAACGAACCGCGGTCATTCAGTTTGATCACGGTGCTGGGGTTGATGTCGACGCATACGACTTTGACCCAAGCCGGCAAGAGATTGCCGACGGCAATGGAATGCAGCGTGGTCGCAATCATCAGGCAGAAGCGCACGTCCCGAAGTTTCAACCGCATTTGACGTTGAGCATCAAGCACGTCCGTGATGACCTCCGGCAGAGGACCATCATCGCGAATGCTTCCCGCCAGCAACACGTCAACATCGTGTTTGACGCAATCGTGCATGATCCCGCTTTTCAGCAACCCGGCTTCGACCGCGGCTTTGATTCCACCGGCGCGGCGAATCGTGTTGATGGCTCTCAGATGATGTTCATGGCCTGCGTCGGCCAAATCACCGCGATCCAAGTGAACACCCAAGCTGGTTCCGTACAACGCTTGTTCGATATCGTGAGTCGCCAGCGCGTTGCCGGCGAAGAGCTTGTCAACGTAACCGCGGCGGATCAATTCGCAAAAGTGCGGACCACTGCCGGTATGGACGATCGCCGGTCCGCCGACAAAGACGGACCGGCCGCCAGCTGCGCGATTCTCAAACAGTTGCGAGGCGATCTCGCGAATGGCCAACCCCTTGGGCTTTTCCGTGCTGACGTTGGAGTTCATGAACTCGAACGACGGATTATGATCCGACCGCGCTCGCTCTTCCGGGAACACGCGAACGCCGGTGTGCCCAACCACCATGCGGTCACCGCGTCGCACGTCTGTCATCGCCACGCACCGAGCGTTAACCGCATCATCAGAGCCTGCTTGAATGCAGATTCCGCAGTCCATTTCCTGGTCTTGCACACGATGCCAACTTCCGTTCATGCGAATCTCTGTTCGCTGATTGGTCGTGCTGTAGAAGCCTTCCGGGAATGCGCCGTCCATATCGGCATCAACAAGCTGGCAATCCCGCGCGGAAGTGGGCACCGCGCCGTGATCATTGATGTCGTCCAGAATCTCGGCGAGCGCCTGCTCTGTGGGCGCGTTGATCTCCAGCAAAGCATGGCTGGGATCAGTGGGCTTCTGACCGATGGCGATCTTCTTGATGACAAACTCACCTCCGTGCGTTGTCACCAGGTCAAGAATCTTCGGCAGGATCAGGCTGTCAATGATATGGCCGCTAACCTCCACGTCTTCCACATGGCGATTGGCGGTGGCGGAAGCACGGTCCGTCATGAGTTTCTCCGGAGTTGGACCACCTGGCGGCACTTGGCATAGCCATCGCCCACCATCGGCAAAAGCCGGTTTTCACGGCTGAATTGACTTCAGTGGGGATGCGGCCCGCCTTTCCAACGGTTGCCGACAGTTTTATACTTGCCAGTGATGATACGAGAGTCCGTTCTGCCTGCAAAGGAGCCGATAGGGCGTTGACGCCCCGCTCCTCTCATAAATAGCCGGCGCTGGACAATCCACCGCGCCAGGCAAGAATCCCGCAAAACACTGATCCCACGAAAGCGTCCATGACCGACCACGGCAACTCAGACCATTGGCACACTCTGGCGGAACAAATCGGCGCGGAAGCCACTCCAGAAATCAAACCAAAGCCGGCCGTGAGTGCTCCGGTCACGGCTCCCAAGCCCAAACGCGCCGGCGAACCCAAGCCGGCTCCCTCAACGGATTGGGGAACACTCGCCGCGGAACTTGGCTTGAGTGCCCCGCCTGAAGCACCGCAAGCGGATGCACCACCCGAAGCCAAGGCGTCTTCGGATGGGGCCAGGGCGAAGACCGTTGCGCGCGAACGTGATACCGAGAGAGACTCGGCCGAATCGTCCGACAAGGAACGGCGAGGGTCGCGAAGGCGAGGCCGCGGACGTCGGGGAGAGAAACAGCCGGAGCAACCTCAAGCCCGATCGCGGGATGGATTCGGCTGGGAAGAGTCGGAGGAAAGTCCCTCGGCTGACAAACCAAAGGACGAAAAGGCCGAATCCAAGTCAGAAGAAGAGCGTGAGGATCGAGGCAAACGACGCGGACGCCGCCGTCGTGGTCGCGGGGCGAAACCGGATGACCGCCATCGTGAACGGCGTGGTGACGAAAACGAATCGCCTGGCAGCGACGAAGTTGACTTCGAATCGATCTCGCAATTGCCGGAGTCCGACAACGCAGGCGAATTCGCCGCAGGATTGTTCGAAGAAGGGCAATCGAGCGAGGAGGAATCCGCGCCGCGCAAACGAGGAAGAAGACGCCGCGGTGGCCGCAAGAATCGCAAGGAAGGCGGCGCCGAGGCACGCGAGCGACAAGCAGACAATACCGACGAAAAAAGCGCAACGCAAAGCGAATCTGACGAAGACTCGCCACGCTCATCCGACAAGTCAGACGACGAGCGGGATGGCAAACGGCGGCGAGGTCGTGGCAGGCGGCGAGGCGGAAAAGGTCGCTCCAAGCAGGATTCCCCGCAAGTTTCTGTCAGCGGCTCCGCGGAAGACTTTGACCTGCTTGACGATGACCAGGACAGCGTCGAGGCAGAAGGCTCGCAGGAAAACGAATCGCGAGACGGCGGCAAACGCCATCGCAACATCACCTCGTGGCAAGAAGCGGCCGGGATGATCGTTGATCGCAACATGCGCCAGCGAACCAAAGGCTCATCGAAGAGTCGTCGCCGAAAGAATTAGCGCGACAGCGGCGGCGCGGAACAAATCGTCGCCGTTTATTGCTGCGGCTCAATCGTCGACTTGCCCAAGTAAGGGACGAGCTTTTCCGGCACACGGATGGTCCCGTCTGCCTGCTGGTAGTTTTCCAGAATGGCGATGATCGCGCGGCTGATGGCGACGGCCGTGCCATTGAGCGTATGCACAAAATGCGTTCCCTTTTCACCCTTACGCCTAAAGCGAACGCCCAGCCGGCGGGCTTGATAGTCAGTGCAATTGCTTGTGCTGGTGACTTCGCCATACTCGCCGCCTTCACCTCGCCCTGGCATCCAGGCTTCCAGGTCATACTTACGGTACGCAGGCCCGCCCAAATCGCCTGTGGCGGTGTCAATGATTTGGTAGGGGATACCCAATCCGTCAAACACCTGACATTCCAGCGAGCGCATTTCCTCGTGCAAGGCGTCGCTTTGGTCGGGCGTTGAAAACGCGAACATCTCAACCTTGGTGAATTGATGAACGCGATAGAGCCCTCGCGTCGCGCGGCCATGGGCACCGGCTTCCGTGCGAAAGCAGTGGCTCACCCCGGCGAGACGAATCGGAAGTTGCTCCTCATCCAGCGTTTGCTTTGCGTAAAGCCCTGCCAGGGTGATTTCGGCGGTGGCGATCAGGCTCAGGTCCGTCTCCTCAATGCTGTAAATCTGCGTTTCCGGGCCGCGCGGATTGAAACCGGTTCCGCCCAGCACATCGTTCAAGGCCAGGTCCGGAGTGGTGGTTGGTGTGAAACCCGCCTGCATGACCAGATCGAGCGCATATCGAATCAGCGCAAACTCCAGCAGTACGGCATCGTTCTTCAGGTAGTAAAAGCCATGTCCGGCGACTCTGGCTCCACCTTCCAAGTCCAACAGATCCAAGGCCTCGGCCAGATCAACGTGATCTTTCGCGGGAAAGTCAAACTTGGGCAGCGGCGTCGGCCCATTGCCGATGACTTTGTTGGCCGCCTCATCCGTGCCCACGGGGGCATCCGGGTGTGTCATGTTGGGAATGGTAGTGTGCAGCAAAGCCAACTCGGAATTGACCGTGTCCAATTCCTGCTGTTTGGCATCTTTGGCTTCGCGCAGACGTCGCCCTTCGGCTTTCCGCTCGTCTCGCTCGGCGTCATCCTTGGCTTTGCCAATGCTCTTGGAGACATCGTTTGCCTGACGGTTCAGGTCTTGAACTTCCGTGTCCAACTCTTTGCGCTGATTCTCCAACTCCACAAACTGGTCCAAATCGACGTGAACACCGCGATTTCGGCAGTTTTCGGCAAAGGCGGCCACGTTTTCCAGGATGAACTTACGGTAAAGCAGGGCGAGACAACCGAAGATGGCGTGCGGACTTGTGACAATGGCGACAGCGTACGAAATTCACCAAGTGCCGAAAAGGTACCGATGCTGCCGCAATCACGGTCTTGAGCCACCCTGATGACCCTGAAGGGGCATGTCAGGGGTCACGCAGCTTGTGTTTCTTTTCCAAGCCGAAACGTCGCCAAACCAGTGCTGACGGTTGGCCTTTCGAGGAGGAATTCCCCTCGCCAGCAAGACGGAAGTTGATACAATCACTGGTTTTCCGGCATTCCAACACGGACAAGCTGCGCGCGGCAGGCGTCGTCCTCTTGTCCGGAACTCGTATCCAAATCGTTGGCGAAACGCAGGCATGCGGATCGCAAGGCAGCAATTCACATTCGGAGACCGCAGTGGCAGTCCGCATTCGCTTCAAGAAGATGGGTCGCGCGCACAGACCGTACTATCGGATCTGCGTGATGGATCAACGTTCGCCGAGAGACGGCAGGGCAATTGAAGAAGTTGGTACATATGATCCTATGGTCCCCGAGACCGACGCCCGCGTGACGCTGAATGCGGAACGGGTTGACTATTGGCTTTCCGTCGGCGCGCAACCTTCGGACAAGGTCAAGGTCCTGATCAAGAAGTACGGAACCAACGGAACTCATTTGGAACAGCAGAAGGCTGCGGTGGATCGTCTATCGACCAACCGCGCCAGCAAAGCGGTTCCGCCACCGCCGTTTAAGCCCAAGCCACTTAAAAAGGCACCGGAACCTGCTGCCGAAGCCAGCGGTGATGACGCTGCACCGCCAGCAGAGGAAGCAGCCAGCGGCGAAAGCGAAGCTGCCGAGGCAACTGCCGAATCGTAGGCTCAGCGCTAGTTAGGCCTCGTGTTCGATCGGGCTCATCCAGCGTCAATCGAAATGAAACAACATGCGGTTTGATGTGGTGACGCTCTTTCCGGAGATGTATTCCGGATACCTCAGCCAAAGCCTGTTGGCCAAGGCGATTGAAGCGGGGCTGGTCACCGTCAATGTTTACAACCTGAGGGATTGGGCCAAAGACAAGCATCAGAAAGTGGATGACCGCCCTTTTGGTGGTGGCCCCGGAATGGTGCTGATGGTGGAACCGGTGGTCGAATGTGTTGAAGCCATTCAAGCCGGTGCATTGCCCCCAAACTCATCCAACGAAACACAAGACCCATCCCAACCAGACAACTCACGCCCTGGCAAAGTCATTTTGCTGACTCCCCAAGGCGAAACACTCAACCAACAGAAAGTCGAGGAACTGACCCAACACCCCCGCTTGATCTTACTGTGCGGACGTTACGAAGGCTTCGACGAACGTGTCCGCGAGATCTTGCAGCCTGAAGAACTTTCCATTGGCGATTTCATCCTCAACGGTGGAGAAGTCGCATCGATGGTAGTTATCGACACGGTGGTGCGGCTCATTCCCGGCGTACTAGGAGACGAAGAAAGCAGCCGACAGGATTCCTTCAGTGCCAACCCGTTTCAATCTGGTCGGCGTTTGTTGGAATATCCGCAGTACACTCGCCCGCGAGAATTTCGTGGCCACGATGTACCGGACGTCCTGCTCAGCGGAGATCACCCTGAGATCCTCCGCTGGAGAGCTGAGCAAAGCCTCAAACGCACGAAAGCCAAGCGCCAGGATTTGCTCGAATAGAACAGCGACAACACACGACATTCAAAACAATTCGCGCGGTCCAAGCCCGCGATACCTCTTGTAACAACACACACAGCCGAGTTCGCTATGAGCCAGCAAATCCTCGAACAGGTTGAAAAGGCCTACCTCAAGGAAAACGCCCCCTTCTTTGAGATTGGCGATAACGTTGACGTCCACACGCGAATCCTGGAAGGCACCAAAGAGCGCATCCAGATCTTCTCTGGTGTGGTGATTGCCATGAGCGGATCAGGCTCGCGGGAGATGTTCACCGTTCGCCGCATTGTCCAAGGCGAAGGCGTGGAGCGCAAGTTCCCGCTGCACTCTCCACGGATCGCGGACGTTGTCGTGAAACGCCACGGCATCGTCAAACGGGCCAAGCTGTATTACCTTCGCGATCGCGTCGGCAAAGCCACCCGACTCAAAGAACGTCGAGCCAAAAAGACGGGCGAGTAGGCGTCAGCCGAACGTCATTCCCGCGAAGGCGGGAATCCAGGGCGGATAACCGAATTCAGCCAGGCACTGGTAACAAGTTACTAGTGGCACCCTTGTTTGTTATCTCGTTACGCCGTCTACCATTCCTCGGTGGCCTTCCATGCGAGTACTCATCATCGGCAACGGCGGACGTGAGCACGCGCTAGCGTGGAAGATCGCGCAAAGCCCTCTCGCGGAAAAGGTCTTCATCGCACCAGGCAATGCCGGTACGGCTGCCGAAGGTGAGAATGTCGACATCTCGCCGACCGATACTGCTCGGCTCGTGAAGTTTGCACAAACGGAACAAATTAGCCTGACGGTGGTTGGGCCTGAAGCGCCGTTGGCTGCGGGATTGGTTGACACATTTCATGCAGAACAGCTGAAGGTCTTCGGACCAACAAAAGCGGCTGCCGAAATCGAGGCCAGCAAAGTCTTTTGCAAGCAATTGCTGCGGCACGCGGATGTTCCCACGGCTGACTACCGCGTGTTTCGCGATGCGGATGCCGCTTCGCGCTATCTCAAAGATCGTGATGACGCGCCGCATGTGGTCAAAGCTGATGGCCTGGCCGCCGGCAAAGGCGTCATCGTGTGTGGCGATCGCGAGGAAGCACTCGCGGCGGTCGAAAGGATCGCGGTCGAGCGCGAGTTTGGCGTCGCTGGAAACCAAATCGTCATCGAGCAACGGCTGGAAGGACAAGAGGCCAGCATCCTGGCAATCACAGACGGCCAGACCATCCTCACGTTGCCTGCCGCCCAAGATCACAAGCCTGCATATGACGGTGACGAAGGTCCCAACACCGGCGGCATGGGCGCGTATTGTCCCACACCGCTGATCGATGAAAAGACATTCCACTGGATTGAAGAGAACACCATTGTGCCGGTCGTTCACGCGCTCAAGCGCGGTCGTCGGCCTTTTGTTGGCGTTCTCTACGCCGGGTTGATGATCACCAACAGCGGCCCCAAAGTGTTGGAATTCAATGCGCGCTTCGGCGATCCGGAATGCCAGCCGCTTCTGATGCGAATGAAGAGTGACTTGCTGCCGATTCTCGATGCGGCGGCCAACGGTCGGCTGGGAGATATCGAGTCGCCTGAATGGGATCCTCGCCCGGCTGTGTGCGTTGTCATGGCCAGCCAAGGCTATCCCGGCAGTTATGAGAAGCATAAGCCAATCCGTGGGCTGGAAGCAGCCGCGGAGATGAACAACGTCAAAGTCTTTCACGCGGGAACTACGCTCGCCGACGGACAAACCGTCACTTCGGGTGGCCGCGTCTTAGGTGTGACCGCCTTGGGCGATACGATTTCGGCCGCGAAACTCAACGCATACACGGCCGTCAAAGCCATTCGCTGGGATGGCGCCTGGTGCAGAAAAGATATCTCCGATAAAGCACTGGGCATGCAGGCTGCCACTAGCAAATAGCCGGGCTGTTTTTGATTGTGGCGGAATCGGTTGTAGCGTTTCTACGGTTGAGGCAACTTGCACGCACTATGATGGGGCCAACCTTCCATGCACACTTCTGCGGACCACCGCATGCAAAGCTAGAGTTGTAAAAGGCCAATCTCGGTTCGTGTTGGCCAGGCGCTAGCTTTCTACGTCGCAAGATGTCCGCTCAAGACCTCACCACCGCAACCCAAAAGCGCTCACTCTCCGCGCTCGTCGAACGAACGGGCGGGCTCTATTCGCTGCCAGGCGTGGCGATGGAAGTCCTGGAGTTGACCAAGGACCCTGAAGTTGACGCGCAAAAACTCAAGGCTTGCATCGAACGTGACGCAGCGTTGACGGCAAAGATCCTCCGCGTGGTCAACAGTTCATTGTTTGGCCTTTCGCGAGAAGTCAGTGACTTGGGCCAGGCCGTTGCAATACTTGGTGCCAAGCCGCTCAAACTGCTAGTGCTGGGCTTCAGCTTGCCGGATTCCTTGTTTGCTGATTTGGCTCATGACGCTTTGGCAAACTACTGGCACGGCACACTATGCAAAGCCGTGGCCGCGCGAGCGATTGGCGATCGATATTTCAACGGCCGCGGCGATGAAAGCCTGATTGTCGGACTTCTACAGGACATCGGCTTGCTTGTCATGCTGCAGGAGCTTCAGCGCCCGTTTATTGACTTCGTTACAAAAACCAACGAAGCCGGCGTTGATTTGCTCACTACGGAACGCAAAACGCTGGGCTTTGACCATACGCAATTGACAAGGAGAATGCTTGACGCCTGGAAGCTTCCAGAGAGCATTGTCTGCGCGGTCGAAGCAGATCCCCATGACCGCGACCAGTTTTCCAGCAAGGCGGAAACTCTGCACGAGATCGTCGCGGCGGCTGGCTTGCTCGCGAAGGTGTTGACTGATAAGCGAGCCGATACGCTGCAACAGTTGCTGCAAACTCCCGTATTCCGCAAGGTGGATTTTGAGCAAATTCGCGCGTTGGTGGTTGATCTGCGTGACCAAGTCAAACAACTCGCAGACGTCTTGAACGTCTCTTGTGCCGGCGAGTTCAGTTACGAGCAAATCCTGATGGATGCGCAAGCGCAGATGGCCAGTTGCGGCGAAGACGTGCTGGTGGAACTTGTGCGAACAAAAGAAGAAGCTCTCGCCGCACAATACGATGAGCAGGAGTTATGGAGCGCATTTGGAGGGCCAAGAAAACAGCCAAGGCAGCAAGCGGAAACAGAAGTCGCCCAGACCGCAAACCAAACTCCGGCACAAGAAACGATTCCGGGCGGCTCAAGGCGGATGGCCCTGACTCTCAATCAAGAGCTTGAGCTAGCGCTGGCGAGCGCGATTGCCTTGTCAAGAAGGGAACGCTCCGCGACAAGTTTGCTGCTTGTCTCGATTGATCAAGACGCGGAATTGAGCGCCGGCAAGAACTTGCCAGACTTGTTTGATCGCGCGCTCCACAAAGCTGCAGTCCAGGGAGCATACGAAGCACTTGCCGTCGTCTCGGTCACAGATCACGTTGGTGCGATTGTCGTTCCACATTGTGAACGCCGAGCGGCCGTGCAGGACGCCGGTCGGATCTTGTTTGTCGTGCGGAAATCGCTGGCGGCCAGGTTCCCCGCAACTGACGCCGTGGGGAATCTCGCGTGTGGGCTGGCCTCGGTTGCTTTGCCCCATAAGCACTTTCAGGCGGTCGAGTTATTCGCCGCCGCGGCGCGCTGTCTCACGGCGGCGCAACAGGCGGGGTCAGACGCCGTAAAGAGTATCGAGATTTACTGAGCAGGCGAATCTCCACTCTGCCGCTTTGCCGGGACCAGCAGACTTCGTAGGCTTTATGAACGCGCTCACCGTTCACATGCCTATATGCATTCCTACTTGCGATGTCCACTTGGAAGTTGATCTTCGCCAGCGTGCTGCATCACTGGCGCGTCAATCTGGCGGTTATGTTGGGCGTAGCTGCTGGCGCGGCCGTGCTGTCCGGTGCGTTGTTTGTCGGTGACTCAGTTCGCGGCTCGCTGCGTGATCTCGCTTTGGACCGCTTGGGCACAATTGACTATGTGCTCGTCGCGCCAAATTTCTTTCGCGAAGAACTCGCCGCCGAACTCCAAGAGGTCGAAGGCTTCCAAGATGCTTTCAGCTCCGCGCAAAGCGCCATTGTGTTGAATGCGACGTTGCTCAACGCCGAGACGCGGCAAGCGGCAGGTGATGTCGAACTCTTTGGGATCGAAGAAGATTTCTGGACGCTGGGACCAGGCGGGCCGGAAGACGGCGTTGAATTCAGCGGACGCAAAGCCATCCTCAATCAACAAACGGCTGATTCGCTGCAGGTTGCTGTCGGCGACGACATCGTCGTCAATATTCCCATTCCCGCCCGGGTGAACGCGGACAGCAACTTCGGCGAGAAGGATGCTCAGTTGGCAACCCTGCGACGGGAGGTTGTGGACATCATTCCCACGGCTGGGTTGGGGCGATTTGGGATGCACCCCAATCAGCAATTGCCGCTCAACGCTTTTGTTCCGCTGGCCGCCGTTCAATCGGCGCTGGACAAACGGGGTCTCGTTAACGCCATCGTTGTTGCCGAGGACGCACAAGCAGAGTTGACGAATCAAGCCCGTGTTGAGCTGCAGAACTCTACGATTGCCAAACTCTCCCCGCAGCTTGAAGACTACGGATTGAGTCTGGCCGAAACGGATCGCGGCTACCTGCAACTCACGACTGCCTCGCTCACGATTTCCAGCACAGTTGCTGAAGCGGCGACAACTGCTTTCGCTGACCAGTCAACCCAGCCGGCCTTCACCTACCTGGCCAACGACTTAATCGTGAAGCAAGGCGATGCGACCGCTCGCATTCCCTACTCGACCGTAACGGCAATTGACTTTGAAGCAGGCCAGGCGTCGCCACTCGGGCCATGGCCCGATCAAGAGGGCGAAGCGGTCGAGCGACTCTCCGACGGAGAGATTGCCATCAACGCGTGGACGTTCGACGAGTTCAATCGGCAGCTTGCGGAAGCCGGCGCGGAAGAGTTGAAGGTCGGCGATACGATCACAATGACCTATTACGAGCCAGAGTACGAAGCCGGCAAGACCGTCGAGTCTACTGCCGAATTCACACTCGCGGCCGTGATTTCTTTGGGTCGCGAGAGCGCGGCCGATGATGCGGATCTCACCCCGGAAGTGCCAGGCGTTACCGATCAGGATTCGATTGACTCCTGGGATCCGCCGTTTGAGTTTCATCGGGAACGCATTGGCGAAGAGGACGAAGCCTATTGGGATGAGTTCACAACAACGCCCAAGGCATTCTTTTCCCTGGCGGCCGGTCAGAGACTTTGGGCATCACGCTTTGGCGATTTGACCTCGATACGAATCGCACCGGACGAAGCGACAACTCGCGAAGATCTGGCGGCCAGGCTGCAGGAGAACTTGGACCCGCCCACGCTGGGCTTTGTTTTTCAACCAGTCAAACTTGCCGCATTGCAAGCGGCCTCGGGCACAACTCCATTCGCCCTGTTGTTTCTTGGCTTGAGCTTCGTCTTGATCGGCGCGGCCGCATTGCTGGTACTGCTGCTATTCCGCCTGGGCGTTGAGACGCGAGCGAGCCAGATTGGCTTGTTGCTGGCCAGCGGTTTTCGGCGTCGCTCGATACGCTTGCTCTTATCTTTGGAAGGGTTGATCATCGCGCTCTTGGGAAGCGCGATCGGCACCGCGTTGGGAATCGGCTACGCGGCCGTGATGATCTTCGGGCTGAAAACCTGGTGGCTCGGCGCGGTGAAGACTCCGTTTCTGGAACTCCACGTCACCTGGCCTAGCTTGATGATTGGTTTTGCCAGCGGCGCGGTGGTGGCGACGTTGGCCATCTGGTGGGCGACGCGCGAAATGAAGAAGACCTCCGCGCGCCGGCTTCTGGCAGGCGTGGCAACCGAAGAAGCAAGCGGCGGGCAGGCCGTGCGATTCAAAGCCGCAACCATTTTCGCTGCGGCAATGATCGTCGCCGCGTTTGCTCTGGCCTGGTTGGCTACCCAACTTGTCGGCGAAGCTCAGACCGGTGCGTTCATGGGTTCGGGATTTTGCGTCCTGGCCGGCGCAGTGTTGCTCTTGCGGGCGCAGCTCAAGTCCGGCGCAACACGCACATTTGCAAACGCAGGCGGCGCAGCCTTGCTTGTGTTGGCAATGCGCAATGCCGCTCGAAACCCTGGCCGCAGCACATTGACGATTTCACTCGTCGCCACGGCACTGTTCTTGATAACTTCCGTCAGCGCGTTCTGGTTGGACCTTTCCCGTCAGGCGGCGGAAATCAACGGAGGGTTTGATCTCGTGGCGCAGAGTGCGGTACCGCTGCATTACGGGTTTGATGACGAGAACGTTTTCGCGGAACAGTACGGGTTTCAGCAAGATGAGATTGACGTTGTTTCATCGGCGACAATCCTCTCGCTGCCGGTTCTGCCAGGCGAGGACGCCAGTTGCAACAACCTGTATCGGACCACGCGTCCGCGCGTCCTCTCCGTGCCGCCAGAGTTGACGCAGCGAAAGAACTTCCTCTGGGCAGGAACCGAATCTGATGCCACGGCTGCCGAAGAGGACAACCCATGGCTGTTGCTGGACCGGGAATTCCACGACGCAGCAGATGGTACGCCAACGGTGCCGGTGATCTTGGATGCAAATACCGCTCAGTACAGCTTGGGCTTGCAGGTTGGTAAGACCATGCAAATCACTGACGACTACAACCACAAGGTCACGTTTCACGTGGTCGCGCTGTTGAAGAACAGTATCTTCCAAGGCGATGTGCTGATGGGCCGCGACGCGTTCAAGAGCCAATTTCCGTACGTCGCCGGGTCACGATTCTTTCTTGTTGATACTGGAGATGATGCCGGAGATGGTTCCGCATCAAACCAAGACGTCAGCGAAGCGCTGTCCGCAGGCTTGGAGGATTACGGATTTGCAACACAAACAACGACCGACCGCGTGCAGGGATTCCTGGCGGTGCAAAACACGTACATCTCCACCTTTCTGACGCTCGGCGGACTTGGATTGTTGTTGGGAACCTTTGGCGTGGCGACCGTTCAGATCCGCAACGTCATGGAGCGCCGCGGTGAGCTGGCCATCCTGCGCGCGACTGGGTTCCAAAGATCGAAGCTGGTCAAATTGGTGTTGGCGGAGAACGTGTTTCTGCTGCTGGCCGGATTGCTGATTGGAGCGTTCTGCGGTTTGGTCTCGATTTTTCCGCAAATCTTCGTCGGCGCTGCGGCGATTCCCTGGACACTGTTGGGGATCACATTCGCCGTTGTCCTTGTCGTAGGATTGCTGGCCGCGAGCTTCGCCGCATTGACAACATTGCGCGCACCGCTACTGCCGGCCTTGCGCGGGGATTGAAATTCTCGCACCAAATATCTCAGCACAAGCTACACAACTGCGGCGGCTTTACTTGAGCCGTTGGTGTTGCTCGTGGCTTGCGCAAGCGAGATCGACTTGCCAACAGCTTCCGCCACGCGGGCGCATTGGACCATCATCTCATCGAATTGCTGGAAGTTGAGCGATTGGTAGCCGTCGGACATCGCCGCGCTCGGATCGGGATGAACCTCGACAATCAGCCCATCGGCACCGGCTGCAACAGCGGCGGACGCCATAGACGGCACAAGGTACGTATGACCTGTGCCGTGGCTGGGATCAATCACCACCGGCAAGTGCGTCTTGGCGTGGAGGTAAGGAACGGATGCCAACGGCAAGGTGAACCGCGTGTGAGCTTCAAACGTGCGAATGCCGCGCTCACACAAGATCACGTTGGGGTTACCGGCGGAGAGAATATACTCCGCGGCGAGCAGAAGTTCGTCCATCGTTGCGGCCGGGCCGCGCTTCAGCAACACAGCTTTGTCCGTGCCGCCGGCCACTTCCAGCAGACGGTAGTTTTGCATGTTGCGAGCCCCCACCTGCAGCACGTCTGCATACTCAGCAACCAGGGAGACATCTTCAGGCGTGACAACTTCGGTAACTACAGCCAGGCCAGTTTCATCACGTGCCGCGGCCAAGAGTTTCAAGCCTTCCTCTTTCAGTCCCTGAAAACTGTAAGGACTGGTTCGCGGTTTGAACGCGCCGCCGCGAAGTGCCGTGGCGCCGGCCGCTTTGACGGCCCGCGCGGCGCTCATCAGTTGGTCTTCTGTCTCCACGGAACATGGCCCGGCGATGACACCCAAGTGTCCGTTGCCCACCGAAAGTGACCCCGCCTTGATGAGTGTGCGCTCCGGCTTGATCTCACGACTGGCGATCTTATACGGTGCGAGAATGGGAACAACCTGCGCCACGCCAGGACAATTCTCAAGCGACTGTTTGTATTCGTCACGTCGTTCGCCAACAGCGGCAACAACCGTGCGCTCTTCGCCTTGGATGACTTGCGAGCGCAGACCGAAGCGCTCAACGCGGTTCGCAACGTCTTGGATCTGTTCTTTCGTAGCATCGATGTTCATCACGACAATCATCAGTTGGGGTCCTCTTGTTCCACGTGAAACGAAAAAAGCCCCCGAGACTCGCAAGGTCTCAGGGGCTTTGATGTCCGGTGTTTTGTGTCAGCAATTCTCCGGACCACCCTCGACCTTGCGGGGGAGGCTAAACCAAAAGCGAAACACAAAAGTGTCTGTGTGCTTTGCGGCGAATTGGCGTGACACGGAAGTCATAAACCCATCATTGGCAGCCGGTCGAATCTTCGCAAGGGCAAGTTCGAGAAATTCGCGCGAAGTCTCAATTACGACTTTGCTTGACAATGACTGTGCGGGAGATGCCACGGGATCCACCGATGTTGCATCCGCACAGTTGTCTTCAACCGCATTTGGTTGGCTATTCCGGGCCGAATTCATCCGGCAATTCCGCATCCCCTGACCACCAAGTTTCCCCCGAAGTCTCGCCAGAGGGCATCCCTCCTGGGGATTGTTCCAAATAGGATGGTTCCCCCAATTCGCCTGTGCGGGACTCACCTTCCTGATTGGCCTGCCAGTAAGTGCCGGAATCCACATCCAGGCAGGTCAGCCATCCGCCTTCGCCATAGACAAACGTATCAATGCAGATGGTGTGGCCCAGATTGATCGGCTGACCGCTTCTCTGGGCAGTATGCCCACAGACGAAGGTCTTGCCCGAACAATGCGGGCGAGCGGTCGCGGGGATCAACTTCTCCCAAAACAGCCATAGTGGGACTTGCTCTTCCAGCGGAGTTTCCGGTTCCAGCGCGGCATGGGCGAAGACGTGATTCTGCGATTCGTGGTACCAGGCACAGTCCGCGGTCAGGAAATCCCAGTGGTTATCCGGCACGTCATCAAATGTGCCTTCATTGTTGCCTCGGGCATAGGATTCCAGAGTTTCCTTGCCGCCAAACTCCAGCCACGCGGATCGCAGGCCATCCCGCCAGGTATCAACCATCATCACTTCGTGGTTGCCCAGCAAGGGAAACAACTGCGTCTCGCCAGCCAGCTTCAGGATGCGATCGATCACTCCACGCGAGTCCGGCCCCCGATCCACATAATCGCCAAGCGTGATGACGGCATCATCCGCCGTCGGCTTGACGGCATCCAGCAACGTCTCCAGCGCCTTCAGGCAGCCGTGGATATCGCCTATGGCCAAAGTGCGTTGTGTCATGGGCGACATGTTTCACGTTTCACGTGAAACCGGGAAAGCTATGTGGACCGGGCAAAGCGAATTCGCCGCTGACATCAAGTCTTGGGATCAAACGGCGAGGAGTACGGATTGTTCTCGTCCGGTGGCTGGTAGTTTGCCGGCAATGTTTGCGGTCCAGCGGAGGAGAAGTCCTGAGCCCCCACATAGCCTGGCTTGTACCGCTCAAGGATCGGGCGGCGGTTCATATAGATCAAGACCAGGATCGGATAGATGGCCAAGATCAGCACTCCAATTATCGCTGTGAAATGGCCAATGCTCATGCCCAGCTCCATGCCACGGACCAGGTTCTGATCGGCGTTGGGATCATCACGCAAGTTGTCCAGAGACCGTTCAATCAGCGGCATTTGCACGAAGAAATACGTGGCGACACCGAACACCTTCTCACCCAGCGAAGACAGCGCGTAATAGATTGAGCAGGTCCGCCCGTACGGCTTCACCGCCAGCAGTCCCGCGCCGCCGGCAAACATCAAAACCAGCGTCAGCACGCCCCAAAGATTGGCGATCCAATTCACAGCCACAGCCGTGGAATCCGTCATCATGTCATCCATGATGGGGTTTGGCTGGCCGAAAGAAGCCACGCTAGGTGCAACCAGCGTGATGATGGCCCATAACACACCGCATGCGGCCAGGCTGCCAAACACAAAGTGCAGGATGGCAAAAACAGTGGCCGAGGTTGGTCGCTGTTGCGTGCTGGGGTTGTGTGAGTACCCGGACGCTGACGGGGGAACTGACATGTTCAAACCTCAAGTTGACTTCGCGGTGAGTATCGAAGCTGGGTTAATTCATTGAACGAATGCAAGCGCGCGACGTGTGCTCGCGCATAGTCGCCTCATCTGTTCGCCCCACTATTCGCTGCCGTGATTGCAAGCTTGCAATGTAATCATCGGACACGGCGATTTCCTGCCTCTGCTTCAGGATAGGCGAATTGGCTGATTTGCGAAACTTTGCCGATCCGGGTTTTTTTGAAGGCGGCGGATTCTGCGCTCATTCTATCGCCGAAAGCAGACCGATCTAATTCTCACGGCAAATTGCCCGTGCGAATGGAATGCGCAAAACGACCCAAAAAACGCACATCACGGCGAGACACGAATAAGGAGGTTCGGAAATGTCTTGGTTCTCTTGGCGAAAGTCCCATCGCTGGCTTGGCGTTGCGGCTGGCTGTGTACTCGGCGCTGCGTCGGCTTTCGCTGATGATCCAACGCCGACCCCTCGTAAGACAACAGAGCTTTATGGTGGCGCGCCTTTGGCGAAGCCCGAGGACGAAAGCGTCCGGGAAGCTGCCGAAGCTGTTGTGAACTCAACTCCGTTGAGCGGCGCGGTCCCGGCTCAAGCCACATCGCCGGCTGATATGCCGACAATGTCGGACTCTCAAGCCAACCGTGGCGGTCGCGAGATGGTCTACCCCAACGGTGGCCGTTTCTTCTTTGCCAACAACCGTCTGATGCGGCGGCAAGATCCGGAGCCCCAGCAACCGCTCGCTCCGGCGGAGACTCCGCAGCAGCAGATCATTCCGGTCAGCACAACGATCGCTGGCGAGCTGGACCTGAATTTTGACAACGTGTCCACCGCCCGCGCGGCGCCGCCAACGGGCGGAGTTAGCGAAGCGGTCTCCGGTGGAAGCCAGCCGTTGTTCCGTAATACGAAGGACGCCGGAACGTTGCTGTTGGATTCACCCACGGCAAGTAACGTTTCTTTGTTCCGTCGCCCCAGTGCCTCGGACCCGCACATCCGCGGATTCCATCAACGGCAAATCTACACCCAAATGAATGGTGGCCAATGGGTCGCCGCTCGCTGGGACTTGGATACCATCGTCAGCAAGATTGATTCCGGTGTTGTCGACGACGTCATCGTCATCAAGGGCCCTTACTCGGCCGTCTACGGCCCGAATTTCTCTTTCATTGACGTTGTCACCGTGCCGACGCCGCGCTATTGCTGCCCGGATTACGAAGCCCGATCAATCTTCAACTTTGAAGAAAACGGTAATGGGCTGTACGGTCGACAAGTCATCGAAGGCGGAAGCCACAACTGGGGTTTCCGAATGAACGCCGGCTTCCGTACGGCGAATGATTATCGTTCCGGCAACGGTACGCAGATTCGCGGTAGCTTTAAGCACCGTGACATCGACTTTGCACTGGGTTATGACTTCTCGCCGGATGATCGGTTGGAGTTCAACTACGTCCGGTTGGATTTGACGGACGCCGAGTTCTACAACCAACCGACGGACATCGACTTCCTGGTCACCAACGGCTTTACCCTGCGATACGAGCAGGACTACATGCCGCTGTATGACCACGCCGTTTCCGAAGTGTGGTACAACCGCACGCGGGTGGCGCAGTCCGGGATTAACCGCTTGATTGGTTTCATTAACCCTGATCCGGTTCTCTTCCCTGGCTTCGATCCAATTCCGGTGATCTCAAGCGCCGCAACCTATGCGGATCAGATCAGCTACGGTTCGCGGACGGCAATCACGTGGGGCGACAAAGAATGCTCTCACATGACCGTCGGTGGCGACTACCGATACGTCGAGCAGGAATTGCTCGAGGCATCGCAAATGTTCACGCTGCCCACAGCGCAGGTTCCAGGGACCAACATCTTCCCCGGCAACGGCACGCCTAATCCGCCACCGATCGCCCCAGGTCGATTTGATATCCCCAAATCGAACTTGGAAGACTACGGCGTCTTTTCACAAGCCACGGATCACATTGGTCCTTGGACGGTGACAACCGGCGGCCGTGTTGACTTTGTGGACATCGATTCCGATCCCTATCGCTTCAACCCTGGCAACCCAGACCCTGCCGACCGTGAATTCACGTTGTGGTCCGCGTTTGCTGTTGCCGAGTATCAGCTCAACTGTGAATGGTCATTGCTCTTTGGTGGTGGCCACGCGGAGCGTGCTCCTTCCTTTACGGAGTTGTATGCCGATCAGCCGTTCCTGGCTGGTAATCAAAACGGCTTCAACTTCATCCAAGGCAATGACCAACTCAACAAAGAGTCGTTGTGGCAGGTTGATGCTGGAATCGTTGCTGACTACTCCAACATGAGCTTCGCGCTGCGTGGCTTCTATGGTTGGGTGGATGACTACATTACCCTCACCAATCCCGGTTTCATCGGGATCGGTGGCATCAACATTTCGCCTGGCTTCGATCTGGCCAACACGGATGCGATCCTGGCTGGCTTTGACGTCAACAGTGAATACGATCTCGGTGGCGGACTCACAGTCTTCGGTAACATGTCCTACACCGAAGGCCGTGACACGAACATCAACGCTCCGCTGTTCGGCATCTATCCGTTCCAATCTCGCCTCGGTATCCGAGCTGAGACTGGTCGGGCTGATTGCCGCGGCATGGGCATCGAGTTCTCGTCCCGTATCGTTGATAACCAGGATCGATTGGGTATTGCTGCTTCTCCCAATCCAATGAACAACCTTCAGGAACTCGCCACGCCCGGATTCACAACCTTTGACCTTCGCGGTTACTGGCGTGTGAACCCGAACCTGCTGCTCACCAGCGGTGTGCTGAACCTGACCGACAAGAACTACTTCGAGCACTTCGACTTCCGTCGCACGCAAGTTGAAGGCACCCCGTCCTTCCAGCCGGGTCGCTCGTTCTACATGGGTGGTGAGTTGACCTACTAACGGCCAACGAGCTTCCGAATAATTGATAATAGAAAGCCCTCGGTGAGAATAATCTCACCGAGGGCTTTTTCTATTGTTCGGACTTTGCATGCCTGAGCGAAGACGGGCCGGCTTTCAAGCCAGGGATCAACGTCGACCAGAGGCCATCTTCTCCAGCACTTCGTCGTCTGTTTCCAACGAGTTCATATAGGTATGCCAGCTACGATTCATCGTGCTGCGTTTCTTCTCTTCGAAGACATCGTTAAACACCTCGTTGAGGAGTTCTGAATTCAACACGACGTCCGGCGGCATTTCCCCCAACCGGCGGTAGAACTCCATGAACTCCTCGAAGTGATTCTCCATGAGAAAGTGCGTCAAGGCCCAAGCCTGGCCATACGCGTGCAAAACAGACCCGTGAGAGGCCGCCAGGTCAAAGATCTCATCACCCACAATGTAATCCACATTGGAGTGTTCACGGTCACCCTTGGCCAAAGCGCTGTACCACTCCAGCCGCGTTTCATTGACAGTGCCAAACCCGGCCCAGGAAGCTTCCTCCGGCGACTCAAAATATGTCGCCAGGCCTTCATGCACCCAAGATGGCACCATGACGTCTCGCGGCAGCAAACCGGTATTCGCGGCAAGCTGGTGAGTGCCTTCATGGCTGACCACTTCGATGTCTTCCTTTTCCTGCTCAACCTGAACGAGCAGTCCCAGCGTTTCCGCACTGCGGACAGCATCGCCGGCGGGGACACCGCTGCGGCGCAACGTCTCCACATTGTCCTCGTAGATTTCGAGCAGGGCTTTCAGGCCTTCGTAGCTTTCGTGCGTTCCTTGATCAAAGAAGAACGCAATGTTGGACTTGGGATCGTAGAACCCGGCCGTGCTGGATAGCGACGGACTGATGGAGGTGGCGAACGCCAGGTAATCCGAATGCTCGTGGAAGAGAACCACCTTCAGCCGTTCCTGGGGGATCTCCAGTTCCACGCCAGCGGACCAAAACCGCATCAGGAACGCTTCGTATACGGTTTCCAACAACTCAAGGCGCTCCTCTGACCGCGACTGTTTACGGCTGGGGTGGATCGGGTCATCGCCTGTATCGTGCAGAAGAATGTAGTGAGCGCTCTTTGCAATCTCCATCCGCGAATTCCCCACATAGGCTTCGAGCTCTTGCTCTTCCTTGGAAGAATCACCAAGCGGAGTGTCAATCAATTGCTTTACGCGTTTAACGCGCAAGGCGTCTTCGTGCTGTGGATCAAGTTGTAGCACAAGGTCTATGCCTTCATGGAACTTATCCAGCATCCCGCGACGCAGACACTCGTTTGCCACCTCGAAGACTTCTTCCGCATCGGTGGAACCTTTGATTCCGCTGAACTTCTTATTCATCAACGAAGCAACGGATTCCATCTTTTGGTATTCGTGAATCCGGTCTTGATCCAAAGTGATGCGACCGAACTTGGGATGGCGATAGAACACGGCGCCGCCGGGGGCCCGGGTTGTGGTCCCTCGCAGCTTGATGGCAAGTCCGCCATCGAGCCCATAGTAAAAGACATCGGCACTTGACGCGGAAACCAAGCCGCAGCAGATGGCCAGTCCAAGCACTGCCCTTTTCATGTCATTGTTCCTTGGTTTGAAATGCGACTTATCTTGTGGTGTAAGCAATACAGCGATGTGAGCCCATCAGTCGTGAGGGAAGCGTGTTAGCGTCCGCCGCCATCGCCCGATGCCGTTCGGCCCCCGCCGCCAATGGGTGTGGAACTCGATCCCGCACCTTGGTTGTTGTTCTTGTTAGCGGCTTCCTGCTGCTGTTTCTCGCCTTCCTTGCGAACGCGCTCACGAATACCAGGCGGAAGTTCGCTGTCCTCGGCTTCGCCCAGATCATCGAGGTTAAGGTCTTCTTCACCGCCGGCGATCGTGCTGATCGCGCGGAAGATGGCAGGGTCAATCTCCTCCGGAATCTCCCGAGCGGAACCATCAGCCATGGCGGCCAGCGCGCCAGGTCTCTTAAGACCTTCAGACCAGAAACCATAGAAGCCACCAACATACGCGTAGTCACCCTTTCGGGCGCCGCGAACCGTGGAGCCACCGCCGCTGATCCATGGTCCCGCAGTCTTCTCAGAGCCTACTAACATCAACGTGCTGCTTGTGCCGTCGGTAATGTCGCTGAGCTTGGCGATCTCGTCATAGCCAAACATGCCAGCTCGAGGATCACCCCGTTCAAAACGGGCTGCCAGATCTCGTCGCGTGTCTTCCGCTCCGGACATGCCGACAAAGTGCGAGAGCCCCATCCCGGTGAAGTACAACCCCTCGAAGCGAGTTGTGTCTTGGTTCGGGTTGAGATACTGAAAAACCTCAGCTGTGGTTAGCGAGCGGTTTCCGCCCTCGATGAATTCTTTCTCAAAGTCGAAATCGTCGTACAGTTCCTGGCCGCCAACATAGGGAAGCAAATGCGTCATCCAGCTATACGCATAGATTTCAAGTTGCTCCTCTTCCGTGAATTCCAAACCGCTGAGGTGATCTCCCTTATCCATCCACTTGTTGGTCGCGCCGATCAGGTCCGTCTCGCCAAAGGGAAATGGCTCGTCAGTGGCAGAAGCACTTTCTGATTCATTGTCAGAACCGTTGGTGCCAGGCGCGCCGCCTTCATTGGGGTTGGGCTGTAAGAGCGTTCCCGAGGTTGTCGGCACAGCGTTCGCGTCAGCGACTTTCCCTTTGCCCTCGAAGGGTTGCGCAAAGGGATTGTTCTCGAGCTCTTTGTTCTTCTGATTGATCCTCTCGTTCTCAGCAATCTGATCCGCGTTACTCGAAACTTTGATGGCGATGATTACGACTGCGATCACAATCACTACGCCTGCGGAGATGCCCACAATCAGCCGTGCTGGCGAGCCGCTTTTCTTTTTACCTCGCGGCTGTCCGCCATATCCGCCGCCAAAGGACTGAAAGCCAGGCTGCTGAAATCCGCCGCCTTGGGGCATTCCTTGTTGTTGTGGAAAGCCGCCAGGGGCTCCAATTCCGGCTCCACCCATGCCGGCGCTCTGGTCCATCTGCATGAGCGCGTCGAGATCAGTTCCCCCTGCGGGAACAGCTGCTGGCTGTTGAGGTGCCGGGGCGCCGCCAGGCACAACGATGATGGACCCGCACTTGGGACACTTCATTTGCCGGCCAGCGAACTCGTCCTTCGCACGAAACTGCTGGCCACATTTGCAAGCAACAACGATCGGCATCTTCAGCCCTCTTGCACAGCGGACGAAGGGAATGGCACAGGCACCGTGCTATTCCCAGAATGAAAAGGTTGATTGCGAGGTCCGCAGCGCAGCATTTTGCGCCGCGCACCCAGCATCTAGGTTTAACCCAATCGAGGGGCCTGAGCAACCATTTTGGACCTCAATCCGCGACTGACCGCGAACTGTAAGCTTTGTCGCAATTGTGGGTTACGCTGAATTCACGTCGCGTGGTGTGGCAGCCAGACAATTGCGGATCAACCTTGCTCGTGCCAGTCGCGTGCATCGCTTCGCCCGTCTGCGTACGATGTGATTTTCCTAGTCCGCTACGGGCCGGTCGCAACCAGCCGTTCCCCGCAACAACCCATCCAGACGATTCGCACATAATGGCTCCACGAATGAGATTGCTCCGCGAAGGATTCCTCGTTTTGCTCGCTGTGGTTTTCGCTAGTGGCGTCGCCGTTGGTCAATCGCAGGAGACCGCAAGCGACGTCTTCGCTGAGGTTGATGCGGCCGCAAAGCAAGCCATGGCTGATCAGCAACTCGTCGGCCTGGCCGTGGCCGTGATCCAGAACGGCGAAGTCAGCCATGTGCAAGGTTATGGCTATCAAGATCGCGAAGCGGAAGTTCCCGTCACGGACAAGACCATGTTCCGCTGGGCTTCCATCTCGAAACCGGTCACCGCAATCCTGGCGATGCAACTGATCCACGATGGCAAGATGGAACTGCAGACCGATGTGCGGACGCTGGTGCCTGAGTTTCCTCAGCCGAGCTATGGCGATCAGGACGTCACCATTACCGTAGGTCATTTGCTGTGTCACCAAGGCGGCATCGTGCACTACACCAACGGGCGAGTCGTTATCACGGAAGCGGAATACGAAACTGAGCATCCGTATGAAGACGTGGTCTTGGCTCTCGATCGCTTTCGCGAATCGCCGCTGGTAAACGCGCCAGGCGAGAAATTTTCGTACACCACGCATGGCTACATGCTTCTGGGTGCTGCCGTGCAACGTGCCGGTAAGCAGAAGTTCGCACTCCAGGCGAAAGAACGCGTCTTCGCACCGCTGGGGATGAACAGCATGCGGCCAGACTACCAATGGGAGCATATCGACAACCGCGCTGTGGGGTATCGCCGCCGACGTCGCGAGATTGTCGTCTCTACAGATACGGACGTGAGCTGGAAGTTGGCCGGCGGCGGGTTCATCTCCACCGTTGGTGATCTCGCTCGCTTCGGTGCAGGCTTGATGACGGAGAAGATCTTGCCGCAAGAGCGGTGGGACGAAATGTGGACAGCACAAGAAACGGCCGACGGGCAAACCACGGAATACGGGCTGGGCTTTCGCGTCGCACAACTCGGCGAACATCGCATCGTTGGCCATTCCGGATCGCAGGAGAAGACACGCACTTACCTGATGATTGCCCCTGACGCCGGCTTCGGTGTCGCCTTGATGACGAATTCAGAGTATGCGAATCTTCGCCCGCTGGCTGATACCATCTTGCAAAGCCTGGCGAAAGCGTCAGCCAAGCATCCGTAGTGGACGAACCGCTAGCCGCCGCGACTTGCGCTGCTGTTGTGTAATTTCCAAATTGCCAAAGAGCGAAACGGCAAATTCCCACGGAAGCTGCGCAGTGGGCAACACGAGTTTTGAAAAAAATCTCAGCGCGCGGATCTCGCGCGAAGGATGCTCTGCGGCCAGGATCCAAATCCGGGATTACACCCTGGATTACAACCCGGGATTACCACCCGGCATTGCGCCCACCCTGCCACCCGGGGTAACACCCTGGATTACCGGCCGTTTTGCCGGGGTTACACCCGGGATTGCGGTGATTCCAAAGGATCACGAAGAGGAATCTCACGGATATCCTATTCTCGCGAAAAGTACCACTCCGCAGGTGGGGATTCCGCGCGCGGAAAAAGAGTCCATGCCGGCTGAATTGCTCTATGCCAGTGCGCAGCTTTTGTTGCAGCCGGCGGGTGAGTGCAGGTGCAGCGCGACACAGCCAATCTTGGCTGAGCCACCCGGTGCCGGCGAAACTACTCGGCCCACAGGTCAGGTTTCGTCTCGGAGAGAATCTCCAGAATCGCGACGCGATCTTCTGCGCTCAGATGACTGAACTCCTCTGACTGATCTTTCCCGGTCAGGATCTCCTTCAGCCGCCGCGAAACATAGCTCTTCATTTCGGTCGGCAGCCCATCGAATGATCTGGAGTAGATCAGATAACTGCACGGGTGTTTGAACATGCGGGTGTTCAAATCAAAGTCGCGCAGCGAACGGCCTTGCTCGTCGCGTGGTCCGAGTTCAACGAATTCCTTGGCGAACTCTGAAGTGCCGGCGACGGGAGACGTCAGCGGGAATTCCTCAGCGAACAGCATGTATCGGACCAGCTTGTCTCCAGCCGAAGCGATCCGCCGTTTTGTCGAATCGCTGACATGTGTCGGCGGCTGTTCGAGCAACTCGTTCATGACCTTGTCGTAGTGTTGCGCCGATCGCGTTTCATAGTTCGCACGCGTGATCAGGTTTTGCATTTGGGTTTGATGTTCCAGCACCATCAACGCCACCAGATCACTGTGCGGAGTCAAATAAGGCGAAACATTCAAGCGGTCGGAAAGTTCGGTGATGTTCGCTCCCTCTTCGCGGTCAAGCTTCTCTGGGTTACTTCGGTCCTTGGCAAAGACATTGCCCATATGGCGCATTTCGCCGTGAGTCCCGGTGACGTAGTAACCGCCCCAACGTTTCTCGAAGGGGCTCGTATGATCGATGTCGTACGTTCCGGAGCCAAAGAGCGGCCGCCCGCCCGCATTCACAAATACGGAACGCACTACACCGCCGGGCACGTCCTGCGTTCGCGAAGACGCATGGCAAACAATGCACTGGCCGCGGTCGCGGATAAACTCCGGCTTGTCCGTCTTACTCTGCAACAGCGTGTAGAAAACTTCGCCCTGTTGCGGATCTGTTGTCATGATCTCAAGGACGTCGCCATCCTGAACCCAACCGACGTAGGACTCATCGTTGAAGTACAAAGCGCGCGGCCGTCTTGGCGAGATCAGCCGCTGCTGAAAACTCGTTTGCGAATGCACGAGCACTTGCGAAGACGTACCAACTCCCAGCGCTTTCAAAACGGCCGGCAAGTAGCCTTGCCCTTGGGCGTATTCAAGCTCGGCGTCGCCGGCATCGATTTGTGCCTGCAGTGCAGCGACAGGATCATCTGATGGACCCTGGCCATAGTTGATCGGCTCGCGTTCAAATTCAATTTGCGCGCAAGCAGGCGATGCGGATCCAAAGATCCAACTCACGGCCACGCACACCGACATGAATTTGACAAACGCCAAGAATTTTCCGCAGAAGTAGGTCACGTCATTCACAGCCACGGGCAAGGAACATGCAAACGGCAAAGGGTTGTCCGCGTGGGAAATCTCTTTCGCACTTGATCTTCGCCTGACTGTGACAATGACGTCAACCGGCAACTCGTCGCGTGAGGCTTTATGGACAACACGAAGTGTGTGCTTGCTCTGTGTTGTGTGCGAATTCGCCCGATTGTGTTGAAAGCCATCCAATCGTTCTGAATCACGCGCGGGGGTCGTTACAATTTTTGCATCCTGCTTTTGCACATCGAGAGTTCTCGGCACGAGTCCCACTCAACACGAGTCCGATTGTGGAGCCTGCCAATGAAGACTTGCTTTGCGATTCTCATCTGCCTGGCGATTCCAGTTCTCACAACTCGTTCCGCGGTTGCGCAGGTTCAACAGGATCAACAGAGCAAACAAGACAAGAAGCAGAGCAAACAAGACGAGCAACTGCCGCTGGGTTTCGA
Source organism: uncultured Planctomycetales bacterium (assembly GCA_937982665.1). Lineage (GTDB taxonomy): Bacteria > Planctomycetota > Planctomycetia > Pirellulales > S012-138 > CALJLD01. Next base: position 4,765 of record CALJLD010000303.1, on the reverse strand, counting down.
CACAAGTAAGATTCCACCTCCTGATCCGGTGAAGGGAGAGCCGGTTGCCCGTGTGCTGGACAACTATGTCTACCAAGCCGATCTTTGGCCGCGAGGTTGGAAGATCGACGCGGAGGAAGAAACACCGATCGTGATTGTGCAAAGCCTTGTGCTTTCGAAACTCAGAGCCCGATACGCGGAAACGCATGAGATCAAAGCGACCAAGGAAGAGGTCCGTGACTTCAACAACTTCTGGACCAGGCAACTCGATCTTGTTGGCCTCACCATTGATCATATAGCATTCACGGCTGAGGAACGCCAACAGCGGGCGGAACGCGCAGTAATTGGTTGGAAAGTCAATCGTGAGCTGTACAAGAAGTACGGCGGTCCCGTGATCTTCCAGCAGGCGAATCCGATGGAACCGGTTGGCGCCTATCGCAAATTCCTGGAAGAGATGCAGGAAGCGAAACTGTTTGAAGTCTTTGATGAGCAGGACCGCGCTCGGTTTTGGGAGTACTTCACGCGCAATCACACAGGCTGGGAAGTGGCTCCCGAGGACATCAACTTCGATGTGCCGTGGTGGATGCAAGCCGACGATGACGGACTTTAGCGCGAGGGCGCTCGGCTACATGTAAGTGGCGCCCTTCGTCGCGCGGCTTAGTCCTGCGGGTTGGTCATCCGCTCTTTGATCGCATCTCGCCAGTCTGGCATGGCGGGTCCGCCAAGTTCGCGGTACTTGCCGCAATCGAGCACGCTGTACTTTGGCCGCGGGGCCGGAGCGGCGTACTCCTCCGTAGTGATTGGTTCCACGGCAACGTCCAGGCCTGCCAGTTCAACGATTGCTTTGGCCAGCTCAAACCAGGTCAACGCACCGCGATTGGTCAGGTGGTAAGTTCCCCATCGCGCGTTGCCGGTCAGCGCGGCGTCGAGCAGAAACTTGACGCCGGTGGCCACGTGAGGAACGTAGCTTGGCGTGCAGAACTGGTCATCGACGACTCGCAACGGGCGTCCGGTCTTGGCGAATCGCGAAATGGTTTGCACGAAATTCCGAGCGTCTTCATGTTCAGCGGAAGCATACAGTCCGCAGGTGCGAACGATGATGTTTCGTTCAACCCGAGCTGCCTGTTGTTCGCCACGCCATTTGCTTTCCGCATATTGGCCCAACGGATAAGGGCGATCCGTCTCTCGCCAGGGCAACCGCTTGTTGGGTTCTGTTGTAAAGATGTAGTCCGTGCTGACGTGCAACAGTGGGCAATCGACATCTTCACAGGCCGCGGCGATTTGCCCTACGGCTAACATGTTGACCGCGCGGCAGAGTTGCTCTTCTTCCTCAGCGCGATCCACGTTGGTGTACGCGGCCGCGTTGATGACCGCTTCTGGCCGCATGGCTGCCAGGGTTTCGCGTATGGTCTTGATCTTTGTCAGGTCCAGTTCTTCGCGCGTGAGTCCCATCGCACGATCTCCGAACTGTCGCAGCAGTTCTCGACCAAGCTGACCATTGGCTCCGGTAATGACGATCTTGCGGGTCATAGGTCTTATGGATTCATCAGCAGGGAATCTTAACAGCAGACAACGGACGCCAGGGGTTGTTTACGTCCGCAAGGCGAGAACCTGTGGCATATTTCAACAGGAGATGCCCCGGAGACGCAACCGCCCGCCAATGCAACTCGGCAAATTACCGCTGGAGATTATGGTGCCTGTGCAAAATTCACCTGAACAGACTTCGCAGCCAACAGCTAATGTTAGCAATGGCGAAGGCCCTTTGAACACAGCACCATCGACGGCTGCATCTGCAGGCAATCGCGAGAGCTTTGCCGACCGCAAAGCGAAAGTCACCAGGGCTGCGGCGTTAAGCACCGAGACCGGAATGCCGGTGGAGACGGTAAATGTCTTCGGCTTGCCGCTCGCGGTTGTTACTGGCGATGAGACGCTGGTGGCCATCGCAAACAAGATTGCCAGCGGCGAGCCAGGCTACTTTATCACGGCGAACCTGCACTATGCTCGATTGACGTCATTGCATGAGGATTTGCCGAGCCTGAACTCGGCAGCCGATTTTGTTGTTGCCGATGGCATGCCGCTGGTTTGGTATTCGCACTGGTGCGGAACCCCACTGCCTGAGCGCGTGACCGGAAGCGACATGATCTACCGTATCGCTGAACAAGCGGCCGAGTTGGGCCATCGGATATTTTTCCTCGGCGGAGCGCCCGGAGTTGCTGACGAAGCCGCAAGCAAGCTTTGCGAGCTGAACCCCAATCTGCAGATTGCCGGGGTGGAGACACCGCCGTTTCGGCCGTTGTCAGAAGAGGAGAACACGCAACTCATCGGTCGCATTCGCGATGCCAACACGGACATCTTGTTTGTTGCGCTGGGGCAGCCCAAGGGCGAACGCTGGATTGCGGACAACTTGCAGGAGTTGGCGATTCCTGTATGCGTGCAACTGGGGGCATCGTTTGACTTTGTTGCCGGCCGAATCAAGCGCGCTCCCAAGTTCTATCAGCGAACCGGACTGGAATGGGCCTACCGCCTGTTCAAAGAGCCTAAGCGGATGTTTCCTCGCTACGGAGGCGATGCCTGGTTCTTGCTCAAGTGCATGGCAAGCGATGTCTGGGGCAAGATCTTTGGCACCAAGACCGTCATTCGCGGAGCCAAGGGGCGCGCAACGGTATCGTCCGCGGGTAGCAACAAATCAACAGGTCGCGAAAAGCAGGCGTAGCCGGGCTGCCGTTGAGACTTGCCGTTCCTGTTTCACGGCAATCGCGGTAAGTTGAATGCGATGGCGGTGGTTGATTCCTGGCCGGAATGTAAGGTGTCCATAATGATGTTGCGGGGAGTTCGCGGAGCGACAACGGTCAAGAACAATGACCGCCAGGAGATTCTGCACGCCACGCGGCAGATGCTGGCGTTGATGATTCGGCAGAATGGAATCGAGAAGGAAGACGTCGCTTCCGCGCAGTTCACCACGACACCGGACATCAACGCGGAGTTCCCCGCGTTCGCCGCAAGGCAACTTGGCTGGCTGGAAGTTCCGCTGCTTTGCGGACATGAGATGACAGTGCCCGGCTCACTGGGCTTGTGCATTCGAGTGCTGATTCACTGGAATACGGAACGCCAGCAACAGGACATCACGCACGTTTATCTGAACGACGCGGTGAGGTTGCGGCCGGACCTTTCGTCGCTGCCGCCGGTGGATTGGGAAGAACTCGAAGGCTGGATCCAGCAGCAACTTGACGATCAAGGCTAGATCGACAGCAGGGCGTTAGCGGCCCCTTCGCGCAAAGCTCATTGTCAATCCCGCTCATTAGTGATTACGCTGTGGGGTTTCCCATCGCCCGTCCCATGGCCGTTCCCTGGCTCTCGCCAAAACGTTGGGAACGCGCGAACACTGTAAACGGAATTGTGTCGTTGGTCTTTTTGCGGGCTGCCACAGCCACCGCCAGAACCAACGCATCGTGAGGTCTCAATGCGCCATTTGCTTTCGCTGGCCGATGTTTCCGCCGCGGAAATCCAACGCATCTTCGACATCAGCGCGAAACTGAAGTCTCAGCTCAAGCGGCGCGAAGAGCACAGACTGTTGCCGGGGCGCGTCGCTGCTTTGCTTTTTCAAAAGCCGTCTTTGCGGACGCGCGTAAGCTTTGAAGCTGGGATGGCGCATTTGGGCGGCAGCAGCATGATGCTGGGCGATGACGTTGGCTGGGGCAAGCGGGAGGCCACGTGCGATTTTGCCCGCGTTCTCAGCGAGTACATTGACGTGCTGATCGTTCGGGCGAATGCGCACGCCGATGTTGAGGAACTCACACAGTTTGCCACGGTGCCGGTCATAAATGCCCTGACGGAGTGTTTTCATCCCTGTCAGGCCTTGGCCGACTTGTTCACGCTGCGTGAACTTCGCGGTGATGTGGCCGGTTTGAATTTGACGTTTGTCGGCGATGGCAACAACGTGTCGCGGTCGCTGGCGTTCGCTTGTGGGCATTTGGGCGTGAAGTTCACATTGGCCGGACCCGAGCAATACTCGTTTGACGCCAGCTTTCAACAGCGACTGCGCGAAGTTGTGCCCAACCTGGAATTGGTGCTGACGGACGATGTCCAGGCAGCGGTTCGCGGAGCGCATGCCGTTTATACGGACGTCTGGACCAGCATGGGCCAAGACGGTGAGCGCGAGGCCAGAGCCAAGGCTTTCGCCCCGTATCAGGTTAACGGCGAACTGATGAGTCTTGCGCCGGACGCGTACTTCATGCACGACTTGCCGGCCAGACGCGGTCAGGAAGTCACGGACGAGGTGATCGACAGCCCCAACAGCGTGATCGTGCAACAAGCGGGCAATCGGATGCACGCGCAAAAGGGCTTGTTGGCCTGGTTGTTAAGCGAAGCGAACTCGACGTAAGTCTTCCCTGCGTCAATCTTTGCGCCTGCTGCTGGTTGCGAACCGCGCTTCCCGCGAGGTATACTACAAAATCAACTTCCCAGGGCATGTCCTGTTGAGTTGAACCTGCCGACGTTGCTGTTGCCCAGACGAGTGACAGTCCCGCCTGAAGTTTGCCAACAAGAGTATGTGCCCACTCGCGACCGAACGGCGCGAAATTGGTTGCAATCTGAACCATCATTGCGATAGTCATTGCCACGAGCGTCATCGCCGCTGGGCCAACAGCTGTTCCTGACTCGTTTCACCGCATCAATTTGTGATCCGCCCCATGCGCAATCACAGCCGCAACATTTCCCGAGCCGTTTTATTCCTGGCTCTGATCGTGGTCTTCGTTACTGCCGGCGCGAGGATGGATGCTGTTGCGCG
>CALJLD010000302.1 GCA_937982665.1 uncultured Planctomycetales bacterium | reverse complement strand
GGAATGGTTGCGTTGACAACCACCGCCGCGGGATCTTCCAGGATGGGCACTTCAGCCACTGGCAACGTCCACAGTGGCGGCGTCAACAGTTTGAGAATCACCAGTGCCCAAAGTCCGTGCACGAGCGTGGGATTCTTGCAGCGGCGAGCCACAACCAAAGCGATCAGCGCCAAACCGCTGGCGACGATCGCATTTGAAATCCCAAGTTCAATTATTGCTGGCACGGATTTGTTCTCGTCACCTTCTGGCGTTATTTCTTTTTGCCTTTGCGGCGCGTCTTCTTGGTCGCATCGAATTGGTCGAGCATTGATCGCAAGGCGGCGCGTTCTTCCGACGTGAGCTCCTGGTTCTGCACCAGGTGGGTCAAAAGCGGTGTCAGCGATCCCCCGCAGACTTTCTTGGCCACAGAGTTGAGTCTTCGCCCAATCAGTTCATCGCGGGACAAAGCGGAGAAGAAGACATGTGCCGGCGATTGCCGACGGCGCTCGACACAGCCTTTGGCTTCCAGGCGGTCCAGGAGCTTTTGCACCGTGGCATATTCCGAGGCTTTGCCGCGGGGATACAGCACCTGGCAGATTTCGCGAATGGTCACACCGGGCGCCTGATCCTGAGCGTGCTCATCCTCGTGCTTCCACAGCACATCGAGCACGGCCAATTCGGCGTCGGTCACGTCTTGAAAAGGAGCTGACATGGATGGGTTAGGGCTGGTGGCCGGAGTTCAGACGAATTGTCTGAGAGCAGACTACAGACAACTCGTCTGATTTGCAAGCTCTTTTTGCGATTTCGCCGCCGGAGCGAAGTCCGCCATGCTGTCGCGATGGCTGAAGCCAGAAAATGGCGATCGAAAGCAAGTTGCCGCCGAGAACGTAATCTGACGCTATGTGCCGGAATGGTAGGAGCGCTGCAATCGCTCAGTTGCCAGGCTGCTTGACGAATTCGGCTCGGAAGATCGACAGCCCTAGCATTCGCTTGCGACGTTCGAAGTTGGTGCGATAGTCCAGGTCGTGCTCGGGCCGTTTCTCGGGAACATCGAACGGACCTTCCAATTTCGTCGCTGACTTCACGGTCTCGACACCGATAAGGAAATACTCCTCAACGTCCGTCCAGAAGTGCAGCTTGCCGCCGGGCTGCAGTACACGCTCGACTTGCTTCAAGAAGTCGGCGTTCATGATCCGCCGTTTCTTGTGCCTGGCTTTCCACCATGGGTCCGGAAAATAGACGTGAATGGCGGCAATGGAATCCGGCGGCAAGTCCTCACGCAGTAGCCGCTCGGCGTCGGCTTTGACGCTGATGGCATTTGTCAGGCGACGACGGGCCAACCGGCTGGCCGTGTACCGCGCGTACTTTCCGCGGAGTTCCACCCCGATGAAGTTCCGCTCTGGCGTGGCAGCGGCGGCCGCGGAGATGTACATCCCTTTGCCGCAGCCGATGTCCAACTCCAGCGGTCGGGCGGCAACATGTGCGCGCTCTTCGTCCGAAGTGTGTGCCGCGTCCGCGCTTTCCTCACCGGGACAAACCACAGGGAACAGCGCAGACGTTGACCACGGACGAGGCAGATCCTCGTCGACGAAGAAATGTCGGCTCAAATCCAGCGAGGGATCAATGGGGCGAAGCGCTCGGCGTCCCATGATTGAATGCAGATAAACGTGACGGCAATAGACGGGCGAAGAACAACACGAGCCGGCTTTGGCTTAGTCGCTTACGTTTAGACGTTTGCGTCCGCCTGGTTTCAACTCGATTGCTGTAAGCTACCCCGCATGCGGGGCGTTGCCAATGAGTTGCGTGACTCCGGGGCATAGCAACCGACTTCGTCCGTAGTAGGACGACGTTGCTGCCCGCCGTTGGGCTGGTAGATGGCTTCAAAGCAGGTTGTCCATTCCTCGCCATCTTGCGTGGACTCGATGAGTTGATGAATGGTCCCATCCGGTCGCGGAGCGAAGGCCATTCGCATTCGCATGGTGGCACCATCGGCGGCAACGTGTTCGCCTTGGAACATCATCTTGTTTTCTTCATCCACCCAGCCGCCGCGGTAAGTTGTGACGGAGCCGCTGCTGTCAAACCATTGGTGAATCCATTGATCCGTTGCCGCGTCATACCAGTTGCTGCTTTGCCCTGAAGAGCCTTCATCGCCGACCCACTTTTCTGCCAGCAGGAATCCGTTCTCTTCCTTAGTGACGGTATCGATTCCGACGCGTTTGTTTTCTTCTTCCGTGACCATGTAGACAACCCAACTGCCAAGCCAGAAGTCCATCCGCTTGCGTTCCGGCAACTGGCTGGCCGGACGAGTGGCCATCGCGAGTTCGCGGAATCGCTCGTTGTCCAGCAAGCTCACCAAGTCGGTATCGTTCTCAATGGGCTGGCGGGCGCGAAAACCGGAATCCACGGCTTGCTCCAGGTACTTGAGCGAATTCTCGGTATCGCCTTTGAGTGCGTACGAACAGGCGATGTTATAGAGCGCCAACGGCCGGCTGCGTTTGAACGTGCTGGCCACCTTGTTGGCTTCAATCGCCTGATCCAACTGCCGTGCAAAGTGCAAAGCAAAGCCCAGGCGAAACCAGGCTTCCCCATCGTCCGGCTTGATTTCAACAATTTCCTGATAGGCGTCCGCAGTCTGTTGCCAGACTTCGCGGGCGTCGTGCATGGAGTAAGCCTCGAGGAACAGCCGATTCGCCCGACGGTGCATATCCTCGACCGAGGTTGTCTCGGGGTGGACTTCCTGATCTTCAGCAAAGAACGCGCCTGCGAATGCGCTGGCGATCACAACGCCCACGATGGCGATCGCCACCAGATAGCCTGTGAAGCGTGAAGCTTTTCTCGATTCTCCGCGACCAAGACTCATTGACACCTGAAAACGGCTGGCGATTCTGACCACATCGCAAGTAGGAAGATTACACAGACCGACGGGAAGATCGCCAAAACAGAAATGGAAGCTGCCCCCTTAACTCCGCCTGTCTGATTCTAGGTGCGAAAATCCTTGGCGCACAGTGAATTCCCACACATTGGCCCGCAACTTGCACAAACAAGAGCCCTCCGCCGGCGCGTTGCACAAAATGCCATTATTCGGACTGGTTTCGCCATTCCAACTTCGTGAACACAATCACAGTTTCTGATGCTCGCGATAAGAAAGGGCAGCGCGAAACCACAACGCGAGTTCAATGTGCGAATAAGTGTTGTACGATCGTTCGCAAGTGGAATTCCATCCAGCCCATTCGCGTGTAGATCGTGTGTCCTAACAGACTGCGAATGAGATTGCCTTCGGCAGGGCCGTAATCAACCAAGAACGTTGTGCCCTGCTGGGCAACTCGGGCACCGCAGCGAAAGTTATCCAAGAATTTCTTGGATGCCAGACCCGCCTGCAACACGGAGTTGAGTTTGCGATCCGCAACGATTGCTCGAGGCGAAAGAAACGTGGGAATGAGGTTTGTGCCAGCGATACCCAACAACTGGATTAGGTCTCCCACGTCCGCGTCTACCAACTGATTGACGTTTTCCGGCAGGCAGGCCAGGTATTTTGGATGAGGTGGCTTTGGCTTGTGGTTGATGATGTGGAGCAAGCGGCGATCCGCAGCTAGATCCCATCCATAGCGAATGGGCGTTCCCAAGGTGGCCATCCTCAATGGCATGCTGCGCAGTCGATCTCTTGGGCCGCCGTCCTGCATGAGCAAGTCACGAACTTGGGCCCAATGCCGCGCGTCAATGATCGAAGTCGCGGGAATTCGATAGTATGATTCCGCCGCGTTAAAGAAACGTTGCAGCGCGGTCTGATCAGCGTTGATTAGGTTTGTCGCCAGGGCCATGACGTTTCCGCCGTGGCTGTGCCCAATCACCACAACAGGGCTTTCCGCGCCTGTGCCAAGCTCGTTCAAGAATTCAACCAGGCCAACTGCGCCATCGGCCCGCCCAATGTGGTTGTTCTCGCTGGACCAGTTAAACCGTTTGACGAAGATCCTTACAGGCGACTCTTGGGGAATTCCTTGATTGAGCGCGTCTTCCAGGGTATCGGCATAACCGCGGGTGAAGTTGCCGGCGTCTCTGGCGAGAGCATCAACAACGCGCTTGACCAGGTCTTTGACCTTGGCGTTCAACTTGCCCAGCAAACTCCCCAGCGTAGTAATCACGCCAAGGCCATCTGCCCCAGCGAACGTGCCGTGCGTCAAGACAACGTTGCGCACGTTCGCGGCACGCAATTGGTCCGCAATCACGCTCATCTTCGCCGCGAACCCATCGTCCGCCGGCGGCATAGGACCATCGGCGCGCAACAAGCGATACGGAGCGCGAGGGCGTTCCGTGGAATACTGCTGGTGCTGGAAGTTGTTGGGGTGCGACATATGTGCGCTAGGAGAGTCTCTTTACGCCGAAGTATCAGTGCTGACGCAGGGCGTTTCCTCAAACTTGCAACATCCTAACACGGCTAGAAGGCGCACATTCGGTAGTTGCGCCTGGGCCCACGTCCGCGGTTCGGTGTTCGCATTTCAATGTCCACAAAACGCACAAAAAACCGCATGATTGCGCCCAACGGCCGAAGTCGATTCGCGTTCCGCACGTTGACCCTCAATTCTGCCACCTGCTATATTCGGGCGCTCTTGTTTGACGTGCGGTGATGGATCATCGCGAGCCATTTTGCGTGCCGTCAAGCGGCGCGTCCGCAGTAACCTTGGCAGAGAAATCGCGTATCCAAGCCCCGGGAGATCCCTATGGCAACCGCACAAACACATACCATCCACGATGACATTACTCAGTGCATCGGGAATACGCCGCTGGTCCGGCTGCGTCGCGTGACCGAAGGTTGCGTGGCTGATGTCGTGGCCAAGCCGGAGAATATGAACCCGCTTTGGAGTGTGAAGGATCGTCTCGGCCGCGCGATGATCGATGCGGCCGAAGCTGATGGCCGAATCAATGACGACACCGTGATCATTGAGCCCACCAGCGGAAACACGGGCATCGCCCTGGCTTATGTCTGCGCTGCCCGCGGATATAAGTTGATGGTCACCATGCCGGAGAGCATGTCGCTGGAACGTCGCCGCTTGCTCAAAGCGCTAGGTGCTGAGATCGTACTGACCCCGGCCGCCGAAGGGATGCCAGGAGCCGTCCGCAAGGCTGAAGAGTTGCTTTCGCAGAATGACAACTACTTCATGCCGCAGCAATTTAAGAATCCCGCCAATCCGGAGATTCATCGCAAGACAACGGCCGAAGAAATCTGGCGCGACACCGAAGGCGCGGTCGATATTGTTGTGTCAGGCGTGGGAACTGGCGGAACGATCACCGGTGTGGGCGAAGTCCTCAAGAGCCGCAAGCCGGAAGTGAAGATGATTGCCGTGGAGCCGGCTAACAGCCCTGTGATTACGCAGCGCCGGGCGGGCGAGGACCTCAAGCCTGGCAAGCACACCATTCAAGGCATCGGCGCTGGCTTTATCCCGGATATCCTGAACGTGGATGTCATTGATGATGTCGTGCAGGTGCAGGATGACGACGCCATCGCCACAGCTCGCGATCTGGCCTGCCGAGAAGGCCTGTTCTGCGGCATCTCGTCCGGAGCCGCAGCCTGGGCCGCCATGCATGTCGCCAAGCAACCAGAGAACAAAGGCAAACTCATCGTCGTGGTGCTGCCAGACCTGGGCGAGCGCTATCTCTCGACGAAACTCTTCCCGGAATGATCAATGAATCAGACTTACAACAGCGTTCTTGAGACCATTGGCCATACCCCGTTGGTGCGGTTGAACAGTGTTGCGCAGGGATTGCCATGCCCCGTGTACGGCAAGGTGGAGTTCTTCAATCCCGGTGCCAGCACCAAGGATCGCATCGGTCGGGCGATGATCGAAAAGGCCGAACGCGAAGGGACGATCAAGCCCGGTCAAACGACCATCATTGAAGCCACGGCCGGCAACACGGGTGTTGGGTTGGCGTTGGTAGCGGCTGTCAAAGGGTATCGCTGCATCTTTGTCTTGCCGGACAAGATGAGCGAAGAGAAGATCCGCCTGCTGCAAGCTTATGGCGCGGAAACGGTCATCGTGCCCACCAACGTTCCTCCGGATTCGCCCGAGAGTTACGGGAGCGTTGCTAAGCGCCTGATGAACGAAGTCCCCGGCGCCTGGCACCCCAACCAGTTTGAGAACCTCTCCAATCCGGAAGTTCACGAGCTGACAACCGGGCCTGAAATCTGGGACCAGACTGACGGCAAGGTCACGTGCTTTGTCAGCGGAATCGGCACGGGCGGAACCATCTCTGGCGTGGGCAAGTTCCTCAAGAGCAAGAACCCCAACATCAAGATCGTAGGTGCCGATCCCGATGGTTCTATTCTCTCCGGCGGAACGCCCAAGAGCTGGAAGGTCGAAGGCATCGGTGAAGACTACGTGCCCAAGACATTCAACGGGCAAGTTGTGGATGACTGGGTCCGCGTGACCGATCAGGAATCGTTCATGGCCGCCCGTCGCGTTGCTCGCGAAGAGGGACTGTTGATCGGAGGTTCTTCCGGCACGTGTGTGGCCGCAGCACTCAGCTATGCGGAACGTCTGACGGCGGATGACCTGGTTGTGGTGATCATGCCGGACACTGGCCGCAACTACCTGAGCAAGGTCTTCAATGACGATTGGATGCGGGAGAACGGCTATCTGATGGAAGAGCGCAAGCCGGCCACCGCGGCCGACGTGATTGCCACGCTCGGCGACCGTACGCTGCTTTCGTTGACGCCTGAACACACTGTTCAAGACGCGATCGATATCTGCCGCGATGAATCGATCTCGCAGATTCCGATTGTCGAAAACGGTCAGGTTGTCGGCGGGATCCAAGAGGTCGCGCTCGCTCGCCAACTTCACGAAGGCACCGACCCGCGCGTGGTCAAGCTGCGCGACATCATGGCCCGACCGCTGCCGGAAGTTGACGCTTTGACGAGCGTTGACGAAGTCTATCGCCAACTGATGTCCGGAAACACCGGCGTGCTCGTTCGTCAGTCCGGCCGCATCGTGGGCATTGTCACACGGATTGACCTGGTCAACTTCTGGAACATCCGTGGGCAAGAAGAAACACAATTAGTCAGCGCGACCGTCTGACGGCGGATTGCAACTTGCAGAAAATGCTCCACTTCAAAAACTCCTTCCTTACTTGAGAATTCTCGCGCGATGAGCTTCGACCAACACGGCATTGCCACCAAAGCGATTCATGTCGGCTCCGAACCTGATCCCACCACAGGCGCGACGATTCCGCCGGTGTATCTAACCAGTACCTATACGCAAGCTGGGCCTGGCCAACACAAAGGCTTTGAATACTCGCGCAGCAACAATCCCACCCGGCAGGGCCTGGAGCATTGCCTGGCCGCGTTGGAAGGGGGCGAGGAAGCCGCCTGCTTTGCCTCTGGACTGCAAGCCACAACCACAGTTGTGCAATCTGTATTGAAGTCCGGCGATTCGATCGTCGCCTTTGGCGATATGTACGGCGGCACGTATCGCTTGTTCGAGAAGGTCTTCAAGCCGTGGGGGCTGACAGTTCGCTACACGGACGAGAACGATCCGGCCGCGTTTGCCGACTTGGTTGACGAGACCACGCGGCTGGTCTGGTTGGAAACGCCCACCAATCCCATGTTGCGATTGTTGGACATTCAGGCGATCGCGCAAGCCACCAAAGCCAAAGCCGCCAGCTTGGGCACGCCGTTGCGTTTCGCGGTCGACAACACGTTCGCCACGCCCATCTTGCAGCAACCGCTGTCATTGGGCGCGGACATTGTCGTCCATAGCACGACGAAGTACATCGGCGGTCACAGCGATTTGATCGGCGGAGCCGTGATCTGCAAAACGTCCGAGATCATGGAGCCGATCCGTTTCACGCAGAATGCCGCCGGCGGCGTGCCAGGCGCTTTCGACTGCTTCCTCATGCACCGCGGCATCAAGACGCTGGCTTTGCGGATGGAAGCCCATTGTCGCAACGCCGGCAAAGTTGCCGCTTGGGCTGCACAGCAAGACAAACTAGAGAAGGTCATCTATCCAGGTCTTGCCGAACATCCCGATCACGCGCTTGCACAGCGTCAGATGGCTGGCCCCGGCGGTATGGTGACAATCGTCCTGCCCGGCGGGCTTGAAGGCGCAAGCGCATTTATGTCTTCCACCCGGCTGTTCTCTTGTGCGGAAAGCCTGGGCGGAGTGGAGTCACTTTGCAATCACCCGGCGATCATGACACATGCTTCGGTACCGCGTGATCGCCGCGAAGAACTCGGCGTCGTCGATGGGCTCGTGCGGCTTTCCGTTGGCATTGAAGATATTGACGATCTGATTGCCGATCTCGAACAGGCGTTAGCCGCCGTTCCGGAAGTCAGCGCCGCGGCAACATAACACCTCAACGGTGCGCAACTTTCGATGTCCATTTCTTGCGTGTGAAAACAAAATCGCCGCGGCTGGAGATTCCAACCGCGGCGATGGCTTTTCAATCAACTGTTGTGTAGTCAACAACCAATCAGGCTGTTAGTTGCCTTGCAACAGCATTCGCTCTTCTTCTTCCTGGATGATGATACGTGGTGTTACCATCATCATCAGGCTTTGTGTTTCGCGGCCAATGGCCACGTTGCGGAAGAGTCGGTTCACATAGGGCACCTTGCTCAACAGCGGCACACCAAATTCGTTGCGGCCTTCCGACAGCCGCTTGATGCCACCTAAGAGCACGGTTCCGCCGTCAGGCACGCTCACCGTTGTACTGACCGTGATGAAGCTGAACGTTGGCAGCTGCACCGTGGTCGCGGATTGCGTATTGATTTGCGTGTTGTTGTTGCCAACCAGCAAATCATTCGCCGTCGGAGCGGCACTGGCTTCTGTCGAAGTGCCATCGAAGGTGAATTCGTTGACATCTTCAATCGTGCTGAAGAACGGCACAACCGTCATACGCACGAAGCGGCGATCTTCGCTGGCCACGGCGTTGACCGTCAGGTGCGTGCCTTCGTTAAGCACGGCCACGATCGGCTGTTGACCGGCGGCGAAATCACCCACGACAGGAATAATGCTAATAACAAACGGCGTCTGCGAGGTGTCGCTCACCGTCGCGGATTGACCGTTGAACAGCGTCACCTTCGGCGCTTGCAGCACGTTACTGCGGCGATCGCCTTGGCTGGCTTCGATAAAGAAGAACGCTTCCAAGTCACTCAAGATGGCAAAACCAACCTGAGCACCAGCACCCGGCTGGAATCCACCAAACTGAGGAACAGCAAGGGGGAAGCTACCTTGAGCAACGGGGATGTCCAGGTCAGAGCTGAACACGCCCGGCATGGACATACCAACCGTGGCGGAAGGACCGTGGTCACGGTCTTGCACGTCACGCGGCGGGTTGCCGGCACCAACGTTAAGCGGCGAGGCAGTAAACGTCGTCGCGGCATCTTGCGGTCGGCCAAACACCTGGAAAGGAATGTCCGAGTCGTCATCGATATCGAAGTCAAAGTCGACGCCGATTCGCTCAAAGAAGTTATCGTTGAGCGTGATGAAGCGAACCTCGATCGTAACTTGCAAGTCCTGCAACCGGCGAAGCTGCTGGAGCAAGTCGGCAATCTCTTCGTGAACTTCCTGAGTTTGGCTGATCACAAGGCTCAAGTTCGTATCGAACTCGCGCAGTGTGCCGTTACCGCCCACGGCATCCCAAGAGTAGGGATGGACGGTGCTGGTAATCAACTGAATCAGGTCGTCAAAGTTAGGCTGCGTGGCGCCATTCAAGCCGCCAGGACCACCAGGATTTAAGCCGGCGTTGCCTTGGTTTTGGAACGGGGCACCTGGTTGCAAGTTGGCCATCACGGCCGGATCGATTTCGACGTTGGTTGCCGGAGCTCCGTTGGCGGCCAACAGACCGTTCATCGGAGGCTGACGATAACCGCGGTTGAAGACGCCCGCATTCTCATAGGCTTGTTGGATGTATCCGGTCAGGCCCATGTTGGGGGACGGCACAAAGTTCGGAATCGGCACAACGAGGTCCGCAACGTTGTAAGTCTGAGTATAGACTTCACCGTCACGAAGTTGCTCGCTGGTGATCTTCAGAACTTCGTCCTTGATGACATAGTCCAGACGCAACGGCTCAAGTACCAGGTTCAAGGCACTCTTGAGCGAAACGTCCGAAGACAACTCAACCGTCACTGGCACAGCCGAAGTGACGCCTTCCATCGCCATACCTTGCGGATCCAGGTGGATGTTCACTTCAGCCAAGCGAGCAAGGTAGTCAATCACTTCCGAGAGCGGAGCATTGGTGAACCGCAGCGAAACCGGCGTGCGGAGCTTCTGCTCAATCTCAATTTCCCGTTCGCTGCGAACGCGATCGGCGCCAGCCGGGCGACGGTTGCGGCTCAGAGCTTCCCAAGTGAAAGCATCAGGGAAACGGAACGGTTCGTTGTCCGGATGCGGAATCGCGGCTTCATCAACAGAGGCCAACGTTCGCAGAACGCCATCTTGCGAATCCGAACGGATGTCCCTGTTCAGAGCGATGCTGCGAATCAAACGCGATTGGTGCATCAACTGTTGAACCACAGGTTCTTGCGGAGCCATGTCGCGAGCGCGACGGGCAACCAGCTCGGCTTCGGCAAATCGTTCCTGATCCATGAGCATGTTGTACTCATTGACTAGGCTGGCCAGCCGTTGCTGAATTTCAACGCGTTCCGCACGTTCGCGATCAATCTCGGCCAGCACGCTACGGTTCTGATCGTCGAGTTCAATCTGCGGAGCATTCTCTTCCATATAGCGGTGCATCGAAGCGATATCGCCATCAACGCGACGCAAAAGCTGACCCTTGGAATCGGGATCCAACGGAGCTTGAGCCACGCGAATTCGCGCGTCTTCAAGAACTCTCAGGGCTTCCCGCGGATAAACTTGCTGACGTTCGCGAGCACGACGTTGAGCTTCCGCCAAGTCCGCGGAAACTTGCTGACGCAAGGCGGATGGTTCCATGCCGCCGGTGGCGCCCGGAGTGCCTTGCGGACCACGACCCAACAAT
Source organism: uncultured Planctomycetales bacterium (assembly GCA_937982665.1). Classification (GTDB taxonomy): domain Bacteria; phylum Planctomycetota; class Planctomycetia; order Pirellulales; family S012-138; genus CALJLD01. Next base: position 14,794 of record CALJLD010000302.1, on the reverse strand, counting down.
GCCAGGCGATCTTGGACGCGCTGACGAGTCGCCGGATCCAACTGATTGCCTTGAGCTTCCAGTTGCAGATAAATCTGGCGGGCGCGATTCGCGTCGTTTTGTTGCAAGGCGGTTTCCGCCTGGGCAACCATGTCATTAGGAACACTGGCACCAATGCCAACCGCCGGAGCAGGTTGGTTGGGGAAGTTCAAGCCTTGAACTTGTTGAATGGCGCCTTGGTTGGCGCCTTGGTACATGGCTTGATTTTCGTAACGCGGATAATTCACCGCGCCACCCGCTTGTTGAACTCCGCCGGTCTGGCCAAAGTTGCCAGCTTGTTGCACGGCGTTGTCATAGCGCGGACCAGCTTGGCCGCCAAAATTGCCGGGGAATGCGCCGGGCTGTTGCTGTTGCGCTTGCCCACGAGATTGGGCAATCTGATTCAGCATCATGTCCGGGTTACGTTCGTAGGGGCTGAAGACAACGTTCATCGCCTTGACGGAATGTGCCAGGCTTTCGGCTTCTTCCATGGCACCCCATTTGACCAGCCAATCGCATTGCTCCAGCAAGTGCGTGGCGTATTGCCGGCGGAAGCCTTCGGTATTTCCGGCTTGCGCCTGGTTGGCCATCAGGTTGTTTTGCATGTTGATGGCGTCTTCAATCTTGCGCGGCGTATCGCCAAACGCACCGTATTGAACGCCACGGCTTTTCGCCTGGTTGACATACTCGGCAGCACGGCGCGTGTCGCCCACGGCCAGCCACTTACGAGCTTGCAACAGAATCTGAGCATCTTGCGAAGCCATGTTCTGTTGCTGCGCGCCCATGGGAGCAGGACCAGCCTGCTGCATCGGCGGATTGCCTTCGCGTCCTCGGCCGGCAGCCGTGAACGCATCGGTTTGCGGGGTGGAGTCACCACCCAAGAATCCCGGCCATTGGCCAACAACCGCGGACGCGGTCAGGGAGTCGATTGCAACCTGATTGGCAGGCGCGGCCCAGCCGACGGCCGTGCTGAGACCCACCGCCAATGCAGTGCAACCGCTAAGCAAAATACGACAAGTCTTCAAAGCGGTCTCCTTTCCGGTTCCATCACGTTTCCGCCGACGAACGCGACCGTGCGTTCGCCCGCACTCCTTTGCCCGTTCAACATCAGTTGATCGCATTACGAACTATCCTTGGTTTCGAACTCCCCCGTCCTTGGCATGCCAATACCGAATTTACTTCTGCCGCGGCGTATCTTCCGTGGCGTACGTACCGACAGATTCTCCCCGCCAACGTGCTCCGCGCTAGGGCGCGCAAGCGCACGTTGAAGGGGACCGCCTGCGCGGTCCTTGGTCCACGGTTGAATTGAAGGGTAGAAGAGAGGCGGTAAATACTGGCCTCGCCAACACCGGTCAAGGGCAATCACCAACAAAGCGAAAAGAAAATGCCCTGCCGCAAACGCTGGCGCGAAGTTGAGAAAAACCGGGCGAAACAGGTAACCTCGCAACACCGCCAATCACGAACACCTGCGCCATTTCGCCGCATGCAGCCAGCACCACGGCGCACCACCACATCCCTCTCCGTTTACGGAAGAACCCAGGGGTGAAGGAGGCGCATCGGCTCGAATGAACAAGCGGGTGACATGAACAAGCGGGTGACATGAATAAGTGGGCGAGTCAGCTTCACTCGCCTTCGCCCATCAACTCCAGCATCGTCTCCGCCATTTCATGGCCGATGCGGTTGAACCAGATGGCGCTCCCAAGGTAGTGGTAAGGCCGGTCGCCGCCGACTTTTTGCCACTCTTCGAAATGGTCTTGCCAGCCAGGGAAGAGTTCTTCAGCCGCTTTGTCCGCCAGCACGTCCGTACGAATGGATTTGACATTGCCTTGATATTCCGGCACGTCATTCATGGCCAACTGCGCTGTCTGTACCACAAGCATGGCTCCCTTGGCCGGCTTAGAACCGTTTTGGCCCATCACGCCAATCACGATCGGCAATTCCGGCTTGTGCAGATCGTTTCGCACATCGTTGATGAAGTGCTTCATGTTCGATTCGTACTCGCCTTCGGATCCGTACTGATCATTCCAACCCTGAAACCAGACCAGCCCGGCAATATCCAACTCCTTGTCGGCTAATTCCGGGAAGAGCGTGCCGTGGTTTTGCAGCACTTCATGCACTTCCTTCAACATGTTGCGATACGACAAACCATACACGCTGACGATGTCTTCCATCGTTGGCAGCGGATTATTCTGGTTGCGTTGCTCATTGTTTCGCTTCACGCGGTTTTGAGCTTGCTCCAACTCTTTCTGCAGATCTTCTTCTGATGGCATTCCCGCGGACGGCGGACGGAAATTCTTGAACAGCGAATGCCCGCCCCAAGCGGTCTTGATCAGCACAACCGGCTCATCAAAGTGCTCGCCCAGCACGGTGCCAAACTCCAATTCCAAGCCTGTGCGATCGCGCGAGCCGTAGCCCAGGGTCAATCCGCCGTGGCGATTGAGAAACTTGATAAAAACGTCGTCGCGGACAATCCACTCGCCATCTTTCCGCAGGTGGGTGAACAGGTCTTTGGTCTTTTCGTCCGTCGCCTGATGATCGTAAAGCGCGTTGGGGGCTTTGCCTTCAGCGTTTGATTGCCCGGCGATGATGAAGACCTTGACCTTCTCTTGCGCGAACAAACCGCAGGGCAGAGCGAAAAGGCAAAGAAACAGTGCGGTGACACCAGATCGAAACATGCGCAATCCTTATATTTTCAGGCGGGAAGGGCAGGGCGGGTGAAGTGCCCTCGATTGTGCCCACCGCGCGCGCGGAATGCAATCAAAAGGAGCAGAGTGATTGGCCGCCCGCGAGAAACCGCTAGCGGCGCAATGCTGGCATCACCGCCTGCGGCAAAGTTTGCCAGCGGTTGCAGTTTGAACTGCTTTTCACCCCAGCGAGCGTGAAATCCCCTTGCCTGCGACGGAAGGGTTTCCTATTCTCCGCCGCCACTTTTCCCCCAGGTTGTTTTGTGAGTCCTTGGACATGCGCGCTGCGCTTGTGTTGGCTATTGTCTGCTTGAGCGGTTTCATGGGTTGTACCAACACCCCATGGTCATCGCTGATGCGCGCCGAGCACTCGAACGAAAACGCGGCCGGTGTTAGTGGTAATTCGCAAGCCGCGGGTTCGACAGGCGCAGCTGATCAAGCAACGGCCAATGGCGCCACACTACCAGGCGGAGCAGCTTCTGGCGGAGCGATGCCAAACCTTGCCGCGCCAAATGCGGCGATTGCGCCCGCCCCCGGCACCAACGATATCTCCTATTCGCTGGACCAACTCGAGGGCGCTGGCAGAATCAATCGACAGGAGCGGCTGGAATTTGAAGCTTCGCTTGCGGAGATCGACAATCCCTTGCTCAAGCAGCACATCCTCACCATGGTGGCTGCCGCAGGCGGAAAGCCTGCAACCGGCCCCATGCAACCACCAGCATCTCAACCGGCACTATCGCAACCAACACCATCGCATCCAACAGCACCGCCGGGCTTCAGTCCACGCATGCAAGATCCCGCCACTGGCTTTGGATATCCCAGCGCCACGATCAGCGACGGCGGTCCCTATGCGAATCAACCTCCCCAGCGGATTGCCGACCGAGCGCTGGGATATCCCCCGCAGCGCGAGCCGGCCCCATTCCCGTATAACGATGAACTGATCGAGCGGCTGCAAGCGAATACAAGTCAGAGCCTTGCATCGCGAGATGAGAGCGACCGTCGATACCCGCCGCGCGACCAGCGCAATCCACGATACGACGAGCCCTATGACCCGCGCGAAGGGCGGTCCGTTCACACCAACTATCTGACGGATCGCATCGACCGCGACAGGCCGCGTGTTCGCGACCGGCAGGCAGGCTACGGCGACCTTGCCGACCGCGACATTACCGACCGCGACACGAATGACACCGCGAATTGGCAAGACGCATTGGACGAAACTATCTGGCGACTGGAGCGACAAACAACGGAAGTGCCGCGCAGCGATGAACAAATCAAGAAGCACGCATTTCTGCGGATGCTGTACTTAATGTCCGGGCGCAAGGAAGATGCCTTGCGGCCCATTCAAGGAATCCCTGCAGTCAGCCAGGACTTCTGGATTGAAGAGATGTACGGCCTGGCGGAGTTCTTGGACCATGAAGAATTCCCCACGGCTTCACGAAGGGCCGCGGCCGCACTGAATCGTTTCGCCAAAGCTCAAAAGCGGTTGGGCGAACTGGCCAACGTCCGCGTCAAACGAGCCGAGTTCTGCCGCGAAGTAAAAAGCTACGGCGTCATCACGCGCTTCAGTGAGAATGTCTTTCAGCCCGGCGAAACCGTGCTGCTGTACGCCGAGATTGAAAACTTTCGCAGCACGCCGGAGCCGGAAGGCTTCCGCACGGAGTTGCGCGGCAGCTACGTCATTCAGGATGACGCTCAACACCGCGTTACGGAAGAAGTCCTCGATCCGATTGTGGACATCTGCGAAAACGAACGCCGCGATTTCTTTCTCAACTACTTTGTCACGTTGCCGGAACGCATCTACCCCGGACGTTATCACTTGCTGCTGACGATTGAAGATACGCAATCGGGCTGGCACGACACGATCACGGTGGACTTTGAAGTTCCCAACGGGGTTCGGTGACCGCGTACGCGCGTCAGCTCACCCGCTTGGCCGCAATGATCGTCAGGTCATCGCTTGGGAACGCGCCGTGGAAGTGATCCGAGACGGCTTCCGCCACGGCGTTCACAATCGCTTGCATTCCGTTGTGCTTGTTCGCGCGAACGATTCCCTCCAGGCGCTCCAGCCCAAAGGTGCGGTCTTCGGCATCCATGACTTCCACAATGCCATCTGTGCAAAGGAGCAAGACGTCATCAACTGCCAGAGACCGCGTTCGGCCCAGCGGATACTCTTCCGATGGCAACACACCCAACGGAACGCCGGTGGCCTCTAACGCATCGAACGCATCTTCCGCAGCCGCGTAGTGCAGCGCAGGAGCGTGGCCGGCATTCGCGAATTCCAAAGTGTGCGAGTCAAGGTTTAACCGCGCGACCACAATGGTGACAAACTTGCCTTCTGGCAAATCATCCGAGGCTGCCACATTCAGTCGAGTGAGCAAGTCATCCGGCGTGGGGTGTTCGATAATCAACGCTCGCAACGCGGCGCGAACCGAAGCCATCAACAACGCCGGCCCAAGCCCATGGCCGCTGACATCGGCAATCACCAGGTAGAGTTCTTTATCGCGGAGGATCAAGTCGCAATAGTCCCCGCCCACGGCTTCATTAGGATGCCACCAAAGCCCCAACTCATAGCCAGGCGGCTGGGGCAAATCCTGCGGCATAAACCCCTGCTGGATCTCCTTGGCCGTATTCAAAGAGAACTCAACCTCTTGCCGACGTTGGGCAGCTTCCACAATGCGAATGCGATCCAAAGCCGCCGTGGCATGTTGACTGAACGCTTCGATCAACTCTTCGTCAAACTTATCGAAAGCCCGGCCGCGCTTGTTCAGGCACTGCAACACACCCAACAGGGAATGATCGTGCTGAGAGATTAAAGGCGCTGCCAGAATATTCCGCGTGTGAAAGCCGGTCTTCTGATCGAAACCTGACTGCCATCGCAAATCAAGCGTGGGGTCAGGAATGTTGGCGATCTCCCTGCAGCGGGCAACCGCGCCGGTCACGCCAAGCTCAACACGATGCCGAATCTCGCGAATCTCTAACTCAGTGGCGACGCGAGTGTATAGCTCTTCCGTCTCAGGGTCATACTGAAACAAACTCGCCCGCTCGCAGTCCATAGCGCGGCAAGCATTGTGCGTGATGGACTCCAGCATGGCCGTAGCATCAACCTCGGCTGCCATGGTGCGTGTGACGTCCAACAATCGAGTCAGACCTTCAAGCCGCCCATGCAACTCTTGGTTGCTTAATGCCGAAGGAGAATTATCGGCGCTCATTATTCCCCCGTAGCCGTGCCTGAGCCAAGAATTCATGTGCTCAGCGAGTCGTTTTGCCGGCGCGAAAAACTAGTCACGCTCACACGCATGCAGCGTTTGCGATGCGATCTATGTTAACCGCCAAAGTGCGCCGCGCTAATCGCATGCACTTCGCAATTCTTAGATTTGGCACGTCTGAACCGCGCCGCTGCTGCGCAGTTGGCAAACTTCGCGGGAGATACACCTTCGCTGGCAACGCCAATGCTTTTACGTAACGACGTCATCGGCCGGCGGATCGGTATCTCGCAGCACAACTTCCGCGTCTTGCCCAAAGCAGATCAGGCACATGTCATCAGACTGTGGCGTTTGGCCCACAAACTCTTTGACATCTTGCAGAATGTTCTCGCCCAGCTCGCTAACGCTGGACGCGGTTTGCTTGAGCTTTTGCTGCAGTCGCTCAATCCCGTACAGCTGCTTCTCAGCATTCATGGCCTCGGAGAATCCGTCTGTGAATGCCGTCAAGCTGGAGCCTGGCTGAAGCGTGAGCGTGAATTCGTCGTATTCGTGATTCCGCAAAACGCCCAGGGGAATGCTGGCGGATTCCTCGCCAACTTCCTCCACTTTGCCTTTGCGGTCTCGCAGCAACGGCGGCATATGTCCCGCGTTGACGAGCGTCACCGTGTGCTTTTGCGTATCAACCACGGCTAGCACCATGGTGACAAACCGATCATCCCAGCCGCGTTCCGCAAAACTGTTGCTCAACAAAGTCATCGCTTCGCCAGCGGAAAGCCCACTGGCAAGATGAAACCTCGCTTCAGACATTATCTTGGCCATCAAGATCGCGGCGGAGATTCCCTTGCCGGAGACATCGCCCAGCAGGACGGCCACGCGCGCATCAGGCAAAACCACATAGTCGTAAAGATCGCCGCCCACATCGCGCGCGGGTTCGTAGAAGTGGAAGAACGAGTAATGATCAATCCGCGGAGCGGAATGCGGCAACAAGCCCTGCTGCACTTGTCGGGCCATGGCCAGGTCGCGCTCAAACTCTGCCTGACGGACCAAGCTGTCATGCATCCGCGCGTTCTCAATGGCGAAACCTGCCTGCGAAGCGACCGAGGCGAGAACCTCCAGGTCTTCTTCTTGAAATCGGCTGCGCTCGAATGTGTCGATCTGGATCACACCCAGCGCCTTGCCATCGCTAGCGATGATCGGCACACACATCAACGAGCGAATGTGGAAGTCCGCAATGCTCTCACTCATTGAGAACTTAGAGTCCGCCTCGGCATCTGCGGAGAGGATCGCCTGCTTTTCTTCCATCACGCGACGAACAACCGTTCGGCTGATGCGGATGGCATCCGAATCTTTGTCGCGGCGGTTGCGTACCGCTTTGGGAATCAACGGGCCATCAGGCGTGTCACGCAAGACAATAAAGCCGCGGTCTGCTTGCACAAAGATCTTGAACAAGCTGTCCAGAATCTTAGGCAGCATCTCGTCCAGAGTCAGCAGGTTCGCCAGGTCTTGCGTGATCTCAATCAGCGCCTGCAGTTTGATTTCCGGATTGACCGAAACTCGCAGCGAACCACCGACGGAAGACAGATCCAGCTTCGACATGATTGTCGAATTCCCGCTGGTGTTCTCATCAACCATCATGGCGATGGTCGCGCCGTCTTTCGTCAAGATATCTGACTGATTGGGAATCGTCTCTTTGTAAGTAAAGACCAGGTCACAGATCTTGATCTCGTCAAATGGCACCAGCGCGCGTGGGGCTTCAATCTCTTCTTCATTCACGAAGGTGCCGTTGCGGCTGCCCATATCCTCAACGAGGAACTTGCCGTTGCTGCGCGTGATCTTGGCGTGTTGGCGGCTGACGGCTCCCTCATCCAGAACAATGTCACAATTCGGATGTCGACCAAGCACGAAGGAATCTCCGTCCAGCGCGATCCGCTGTCCGACGTTTCTTCCGGTGGCAACTTCCAGGTAGGCCATGTCTGCGCGTTACGAATCAAGCACGTTACGAATGAAGCGAAGCGCTCTGCCTCTTGCACAGGGGAAAGCCTGTCGCAAGCAGAAAGGAGGGGAGTCAGGTATGTGGCCGACGCACGCAAGTGAGAAGCCCAGAACGCGCCGCCGCCTGATTTTACGTTGCTGGATTCACCAGCGTCAACTGTCTGCCAGCGGGAGTCCATCTCATGCGTACGCCTGACGTGATTTCACAGAAAAACGACGAGCGTAAAGCAACTGGCGGATGAGGTTGTGTTGACTTTCGTACCGCGCGTCGCGGTCATTCATCTTCACCGGCAAGCCGTAGGATCACGTAGCCTGGCACCTCGCGCAGTACAGGATAATCCGATTTCAAAGAAGCGAGCGTACTCTCTGGTAACGACTGAGGCTGGGCAATCACCAGCAAGGACGCGCCATCGGCGCGGCGTTTGGCCACGTTTGCCTGCAGGTCCGGGTCATGCACAGAAATAGCCCAGCCGCGCCGATCGCAATAATACAAGAGGTCAATACTTGTTCCGTGCAGCGTCGCCACGGTGTCCTCCGCAGAGGTCACTTCGCGCACCGCATCCGCCGCGGCAACGACTGACTGATCTTCCGCCGGCGTCATAAACGCAGGCCGCGCTGCATATCTCGCCGAAAACAACAGCACGACCGCAACGAGCGAAGCCTGCCACAACGGTCGACGAAACAAGGCGTGCTGGGCCAGGTTCTGCCAACCGATCCCGATCAGCAAGCAGAACGGCGGCAAGATCGGCACAAAGTAATAGTTCATCTCATGAAACTTAAGCGGCAACGCCAGCAACAAGACGAGACTGCAGCCGAACCAAGGTATGAGCACCAACCAGCGCTTGCTGGCCAATCCCAGCACAAGAAATGCCAGGCCGATAGGCGTCAATACGATCCCGGCGAAGCCATCGACCAGCCGTTGATAGAACGATGCCGATCGCAAAATGGGCGGTGGCCACGCGTGTGCGGCTGCGCTGTTTCGCAAAGAATAGAAGATGTGCGAGTTCTCTTCGTTAGCAGCAGAGGCGTCATACACGTAAGCCAGCCAGGCGGCCGACGGCAACACGGCCAGAAACGCGACGATCCCAACAAGGAGCAACCGGCGACGTGGCGACACGTCTGCTTTGCGTGTTCCTTCTGTATGAACTTCTTGCTGCTTGCCGCCTTCTGTTTCTTCCGCTGCACTGGTCTTGCCTCGATATGCCAGCCACGCGATGGGCCACAAGATCATTAGCATGTAGATCTTTGTGAGAAACAAGGCCGCCAGGGTGAGTCCACACAGCGCGAGCCAAACCACGCCGCGTTGTTTGCTTCGCCAGATGTCGAGACAAAGCATCGCCGCCACCGCAAAGAAAGTGACGGAAGCCTCGAGCATGAAGCTTTGGCCATAGATGATTGAGACCGGCGATAGTGCATAAGCCACACCGGCCGCCATTCCCGCCTGGCGTCCAAACCATCTGCCTCCCAGACACACGAGCAACGCGGCGGCTAACGCGCTTTGCAGTACAGTTAGCGCTCGTCCCCACACGTCGAGGGAACCACCAAGCGTGTCCCAGCCCCAGCCTGCGAGATAGGCCGAAAGCGGAACTTCAAGCAGGTGCGCGCCCGCATTGCCATTGATGATCACATCAACTGTGGGTCGCCAGAGCGGGGCGTTCCCGCGCGCGAAGTTTCGCGCTATCATCCCGTACGCAGCGTTCTTCGTAGCGAAGTTTCCCAACAAAGGACGCGTGAGGTGAGCACTTCGCGCCGCGATGGCAATCAGGAAGACGAGCACGATTGTGCGCCATGAATGGCCGCGCGATTCTGGCACATTCGTGCCGAAAACTCGGTCGGCTGCCAGCGATGCAGTCATGGCTTTTCTGGGAAAATCTGCGGGTTGCGTCAACTCTCCGGCCGAATATACCTCTGCGGGAGAAATGTTCCCAGCCAGCAGCTTTGCGCTGTGCTCACGAAAGCGATCAGGAATCACCAGCCACGGGATCAGTCATGATGCGGACCACCTTGCTGCTCGCAATTGTCAGCTTAGTCACTGGTGGATGTAGCTATTGCGATTCGCCCCACGACTATTGTGGCCCGCTCTTTGGTGGATCTTATGATCCTTATGGCCCTGATGGCGGTTCGTTCCATCGTGTGGAGTCCGCGTTCTCCGGGCTGACCGCTCACGGCGGTTACGCTGGTCCCGCGATGGGCCCACTGCCGGTTCCTAACGACGACTATTACGATCCCAACCAACCGCCGCCGCCAACACCAGGCCCCAGCGACGACCAGATGTTCCGTGCCAGCCTGGACGCGGAATTCTCCGCAATCGACGGCGAGGAACATGGGTATGGTCCGCTGCTGTTGCGTCAAGACGCGGATGATAACGACAACGTCGCCGCGCATGACTCTTAGCAAAGCGTCAGTCTCAGCAGCTAACGACTACAATCATTCACCGTCTTGCGCCAGCGTCTGCAAGACGTCGAGAAACTCGCCGAGCACAATCGCGGTTGCGCCCCAGATGTTGTGTTGCTGCCAGCGAATGCATGGCGTCTTCACCTCGATACCATTGCGGCGCTCTTGCAAGGTCTCGATGTTCGCTGGCTCCACAAGGTGTGATAGCGGCACCTCAAGCACTTCCGCGACTTCGCGCTGACACAGCACAAATCTGGGTCGGTGCGGCAACGTCACCACCCAAGGGTGAACAACAAAGTTCGTCACAAAAAGGAACATTGGCGAGAGCGGACCGATAATTGCTGGTTCCAGACGCGAGATGCCGAGTTCTTCATCAAGTTCGCGAAGTCCCGCCTCAACGGTGGATTCGCCGGGGTCAACCTGGCCGCCGGGAAATGCTACTTGCCCGGCGTGGTTCCGCATCGCCTGAGGTCGCAAGACAAAGGGAATATGCCAATCGCCATTCACCTGGTACAGCAAGATGGCCACAGCGGCCGGTCTTGCGTCAGCATGTGGCGGGTCTAAATGGCGGCCGTAGCTCAGTTCTGGCTCAAGACGCCGCCGCGATCGACGCGGTGAGACACGATTGACGCCGAGCACGCTGGAAAGATGTTCCACAAGGCGAGGATCATCGACAAGCTGGGAATGCGTCATGAATTCTCATCCCACTCGCTGACGAACCAGTGCCGCGGCGCCTTGCACGCCGGCATCATCGCCAAGCTCAGCCGCGCGAACCTCGAACTCATCGCGAAATGGCGGCAGCACGGCATCGCGAGCCGCGGCGCTGACTTCCTTGACGAACAATTGCGGCATCGCCTCGACAAGGCCTCCTCCCAAGACCACACAGTCCGGACAGAGCAGGGCGATCACACTCGCCAGCCCCGTGCCAATGGTCTTGGCTGCATCTCGCACAATCCGCTCGATGGATTCATCGCCTGCGGCGATTGCCTTCGCGAGGGCTTTGCTGCGAATGTTGCCCAGGTCGGTGCCACAGGCTTCGGCCAAGGCGGGAGCTTCTCCACGAAAGACGGCTTGAGCTGCGGCGGCGGAGATTGCCAGGCGGCTGGCGACCGCTTCCAGACAACCTCTTTGCCCACAACCGCAACGCGGACCCTCGGGAGCAACACGCAGATGTCCCAGCTCCATTGCGGAACCTGTCTTCCCGCGCAGGATCTCGCCGCGATAAACACAGCCTCCGCCGATTCCCGTCCCCGGGAAAACTCCCAAAGCACAATAGGCTCCGCGAGCAGCCCCAAAGCGATACTCGCCATAGACACCAACATCAACGTCATTGGCGATAATTGCAGGGCACTTAAACTCTTGCTCAAGCTCGGCCTTAAGCGGAACATTCTCCCACCCCAGGTTGGGAGCTTTGCGGAGAATGCCTTCATCGAGATCAAGTGGACCGGGACAGCCGACGCCGATCCCCGCTAATTGCGCCTTGCTTGTTTCCGCGCTATCGAGAGCCTCGCGAATGGTGTCGAGAATTCGCTCTACGCCGGCATCTGAACCATCCGCGCCGCGGGTCTTGGTCTTCGATCTGCCGAGAACCTGAAACTGATTGTCGAAAACAACGGCCAGCATCTTGGTGCCGCCGAGATCAAAACCGACCCATCGATCGCGTTTTTGCGTGTTCATGAAGCGGGAAACAGCGAGTTCTCGTGAGCCTTGTGCGTGGGCAAGTTCATGGTGCTGCAACAAGGTGGCAGTGCTGCAACATCGTCAGCAAAACGGCCCACAAATGCAAGGCGTCGACGTTCGCACGTGAAGATCACGTACTTGCGCGACATCTTAACATTGCCGCCTGCTGACAATTCACGACACCGCCACGGCTGCGCCACACGCGAGTCAGCCGCCACGTTGCTTACGAAAATTCCAGATTGCCAAAGAGCGAAAGTGCAATTTCGGACAAAAGCTGCGCAGCGTGCAACACGTGTTTCCGACAAAAATCAGAAGACAAAAGGAGGCCAGCATCGAGCCATTTTGGCAGCCGCGCGAGTGGCTTCCGAAAAGGAGCCGAACGCCGTTACACCCGGGGTTACACCCTGGGTTACGCCCGCCTGACACCCGGGGTTACATCCGGGATTACGCCCGGCGTTGCGAGCCATTTTTGCGGGGTTACACCCGGCATGACAGGCCAGCGATGGAGCGATTTTTGGTTTGGCATTGACGAGTGATAGTCAGCGAGTGCGGAAAGCGCCCAGCACAGAAGAGCCTCCACGAAAATGCAGCCGGGAAACGCAGCCACGGAAACGCTTCTGCCACACAACTCCGCGCGATTGGCAACTACGCAACAGTGTCAGCATTCATCGTGTCTGCCTTCGCTCGACCTCAGGCGTTGGTACACTTGTAAGCGCGTGCTTGCCAGCCATGCGCTGCTGCGAACACAACTGCAGCGAACACCACTGCTGCAAACATCACCGCGCAAGCTTTGACTCCCGGAAATCGATCATGAATTCAGCGGACCAACCATCTCGCCAGCAACAAGCCAAGCGAGCCAGCGCAGGCGTCGCTGAGATTCTTGACTTTGATTTGGCTGGCTTTGGCGATGGCTCGCAACGAGCGCGGCAGGAAGTTCGCACCAAGGCAACCGGGCCCGCCGGCGCTCTGCCGTTGACGGCGGAGATGTTGCGTGATGCCCCCAGTGGAGATCTGTTCGGGCTGACGCAGAACGCGGGGATGGGGTGGGACGTTCAGCAGATGTTGGGGCCGCAAGTATTGATCCTCAGCACGCAAGGTGGCGTCCGCAACGAAGACGGCTCGCCTGCGGCGCTGGGATTTCACACAGGTCATTGGGAAGTGGGCTTGTTGGTCCGCGCTGCGGCCGATGCGTTGCGCGAACGCGGATGTGTGCCTTTCGCGGCTGCCGTGAGCGACCCGTGCGACGGTCGCACGCAAGGAACGCCAGGTATGTTTGACAGCTTGCCGTTTCGCAATGATGCGGCCACCGTGTTCCGCCGGCAAATCCGTTCGTTGCCCACTCGCCGGGGCGTGATTGGCTGCGCAACTTGCGACAAAGGTTTGCCGGCGATGATGATGGCGTTGGCCTCGTGTCGAGACTTGCCCACGGTGCTTGTTCCCGGCGGAGTGACTTTGCCACCTGAGGACGGTGAAGACGCCGGTAAGGTTCAATCAATCGGCGCGCGTTTCGCGCATGGCGAGATCACGCTGGAAGAAGCGGCTGTGGCCGGGTGCCGCGCGTGCGCTTCGCCAGGAGGCGGTTGTCAATTCCTGGGCACAGCGGCCAGCAGCCAGGTGGTGGGCGAAGCGCTCGGGCTGGCGTTGCCGCATTCCGCGCTCGCGCCGTCAGGGCAAAGCATTTGGCTGGATATGGCCAGACGCAGTGGTCTGGCATTGCACGCGCTTGTTGAGCAGAAACTGACGACCAAAGATATCTTAACGGACGCGAGCATTCGCAACGCAATGGTTGTGCATGCAGCCTTTGGCGGTTCAACAAATCTGCTGCTGCACATTCCGGCCATTGCGCATACCGCGGGTTTGCGGCGGCCCAATGTTGATGACTGGAATGAAGTCAATCGTGCCACGCCGCGGTTGGTGGATGCTTTGCCCAATGGGCCGGTCGGGCATCCAACCGTGCAGGTCTTTCTCGCCGGCGGCGTGCCGGAAGTGATGCTGCATTTGCGGACGTTGGGCTTGCTGGACCTCAATGCAATGACCGTCAGCGGACAAACCTTGGGCGAGAACTTGAACACCTGGGAGAACTCGCCGCGACGAGAACAACTCCGCGAAGTGCTGCGCTCAAGTGACGGCGTTGACCCGGATGACGTCATCATGCAGCCAGCGGCGGCACGCTCGCGCGGCTTGACTAGCACGGTCTGTTTCCCGCGAGGCAACCTGGCGCCAGAGGGTTCCGTGATCAAGAGCACGGCAATTGATCCAGCGGTGGTTGATGCCGACGGCGTGTATCGCAAGCTTGGCCCGGCGCGAGTCTTCACGCGAGAAAAAGATGCAATTGCCGCCGTGAAAGGGCAGGGGGGGCAACGCGCCATTCAGCCAGGCGATGTGCTTGTGCTGGCCGGTCGTGGGCCAGCCGGCGCCGGCATGGAGGAAGTGTTTCAAATTACCGCCGCGCTCAAGCATCTCTCCTGGGGCAGGGAAGTCGCCGTGATCACTGACGCACGATTCTCCGGCGTCAGCACAGGTGCGTGTATCGGACATGTTGGCCCGGAAGCTCTGGCCGGCGGTCCGTTGAGCAAACTTCGTGATGGCGATTTGATTGAGATCATCGTCGATCGCAAGCAGCTGCAGGGGAGCATCAATTTCGTCGGCACTGGCGACGCCCGCGTGAATGCCGAGGTGGGTGCACAAGTCTTGGCGGAGCGTGAACCGCACTCGGACCTGTCGGCTGATCCGCTGTTACCGGAAGACACAAGGCTCTGGGCCGCTTTGATTCAAGCCGGCGGCGGAACCTGGGGCGGTTGCGTGTATGATGTGGACGCCATCATC
>CALJLD010000301.1 GCA_937982665.1 uncultured Planctomycetales bacterium | reverse complement strand
TAGTCCGTGACGCGCGCCTTCGAAATCAAATCGATGAACTCGCGATTGGATTTTCGTTTGGTGAGTTGCGTGGTGAGTTGCTCCATCGCTTCCACGTGATGCATCTGTGAAAGCGTACGACGGAGCATCGTCACAGCATGCAACGTGTCAGGATCGTGCAGCAATTCTTCGCGGCGTGTGCCTGACTGGGAGATATCGATCGCCGGGAAAACTCGGCGGTCAGACAGCTTGCGGTCCAGCACAAGCTCCATGTTGCCGGTCCCTTTGAACTCCTGGAAGATCACATCATCCATGCGGCTGCCGGTTTCAATCAGGGCGGTGGCGACGATGGTCAACGAGCCCCCTTCTTCAAACAGGCGAGCGGTGGCGAAGAGCTTCTTGGGGATATCCAAAGCGCGAATATCCAAACCGCCAGTTCCCGTCCGGCCGCTGTTGTTGAGCTTATTGAATGCTCGCGCCATGCGCGTGATGGAGTCCATCAACAGGAAGACATCTTTGCCTTCCTCGGCTAGCCGCTTGCATCGCTCGACAACCAACTGCGAAAGCCGAACATGGCTTTCCACGTCGCGGTCCAGGCTGCTGGCGAGGACTTCACCTTTGACCTTGCGGCGCATGTCCGTGACTTCTTCCGGACGTTCATCCACCAACAGCATCACCAGGTGGATTTCCGGATAGTTCTCCGCGATGGCATGACTGATCTGTTGCAGCATGATCGTCTTGCCGGTCCTCGGCGGGGCGACAATCAAAGCACGTTGCCCTTTGCCCAGGGGAGTAAGCAAATCCATCACGCGAGGGCTCAGCGGCTCCGGTCCGGTTTCCAACCGCAGCCACTCTTCGGGATTGATGGGAGTCAGATCGTCAAATTTCTTGACGTTGCAGTACTCTTCCGGCGGCATGCCGTCCACGTCAACAATCTCTTTGACGCGCGGTCCCTGTTGCCGGCGGTTTTGCTGCACCTTGGCGGAGAGCATCACGCCTTCCCGCAAGCCGAACTTCTCAATCAACGTGCCGGGAACAAACGGATCCGTGCGCTCGCGCGAATAGTTGTTTTCCCGACTGCGGATAAAGCCGTAGCCATTGGGGTGAAGTTCAAGGATGCCGAGGAAATCTTCCAGCGGCAACGGTTCACCGTTTTCAGAAACGGCCGGTGCAAAATCATCAGGCCGTTGATCTCGCCGACGATCTCCACCGCCACCACCCTTACCGCGATCTCCACGACGTCCCCGGTAACCGCCGCGGCCACGCGATCGGCTCCTCTTCTTCTTGGCCATACCGTGTACCATAGATGAATGAATGTTACGCAATGCGCAGCACGCGTCGTTAAGCCAATTGGCCGTTCACGTGCGCGGCGTATTCCAAAAGGGAACTCTCGCCACGGTTCCTATTGCTCAGTCAACCGCGGCACTAGCTTTGGCTGAAATGAAGCGTTTCAGGAACTCGGTTTTGCGGTTGGCGGAATTGCTGGCAGCAAAGAAAACAACGGCTCTCAATGTCGAAAAGCAGCCGAATCGAAGCTTGCGGCTCCGCCAGAATTGCTAGTCCAATTCAAAAAGAAACCGGACGACCAGGGCGAGAGATGCCCACGCGACAGTCCACCGTTTTCAGCACTAAAATCAGGGCCGAAGAATGGACCGTTATCTCAATCAAACCGGTCAAACCACCGAGAACTGTGGGAGATTCCCACGAGAAGGCTCGCGATTTGAGCCGTTTGAACCTACGGCTATCTTAGGTTTCCATCGGGCCGTGTCAACCTATGATTGAGCGGAAATCCAGACTTCATAAAAATTTACGCTAGCGGCGGCCGTGTGACCGGAGCAAAGAATCAACCGCCGTGGCAAGCACCCACAAAGAGAATCTTGCAACCCTTCCGCAGTTAGTACCAAACGCGCCAAGCAAGCACTCGCAGGCAGATTCAAAACGCACATGCTGCATTCCAAACTTTTTTGGAGACTCTTTGGATCGTACATCCTCATCAGTGGGTTGGCCGCTGTGGCGATCTATTTCGTGATGGCCAACCGCCGCGAGACTCAAGCCATCGCGCAACTCAATCGACGCTTGGCAGAACTCACCGCGGCCCTGCAGCCGTACGCGGCGGATGTCTTTTCCGCGGACATGGAAGCAGCCCTTTTCCAACAGCGAGCGAACGAATTGACAGCCATTTCTTCCGCGCGGATCACGCTTGTGGATGCGGACGGAGTTGTTCTTGTCGATACTCAAAGCGAACCCTCGCAAATGGAAAACCATTTGAGTCGGACGGAAATGCAGGTGGCACTTCGAGACGAAATCGGCACGGCCGAACGCGAAAGCGCGACGATGGGCATTCGCATGATGTACGTTGCCCGTCGCGTCGACCGGAATGGTCAGGCGGTTGGATTTGTCAGGACAGCGCTCCCCCTGACGGAAGTCGATTCGTTTGTGGCCCGCCAGACCGCACCGCTTGTCAGTGTTGTGGTTGGGATTTCCCTGGCCGGCCTGATCGCATCGTATTTGGTTGTTTCGCGCATTCTCCGGCCAGGTGCGGAACTGCAGGTTGCGGCAACCTCCATTGCTGAAGGCAAGACGGCTTCCATTCCGACCTTCAATCGCAAAGACGAATTAAGCCGCCTGGCCAGTGCGTTTTCCCGAATGAGCAAACAGTTGGATAAGCGACTCCGACAGATGCAACAGCGGGCCAGCGAGTTATCAGCCGTATTGGGCGGAATGGCCGAAGGCATCATCGCCATTGATGAACGCGGCCGGATCTTGTTTGTTAACGATACGGCGGTCAGCCTCTTCAATCTCCCTGACGATGATTTGCGACAGCGCCCGCTATGGGAAGTGTTGCGCCATCCCAGCGTGCAAAAGGTCGTCGAGCAAGCGACTCGCGAAAAGAAGAAACAGCAGATCGAATTCGAGACAATCGACGGCCCACCACGGCAAATCGAATTAAACGTCACGCCCATGCCCGGCGATCCAGGCCAAGGCTATGTGCTGGGATTTCGTGATGTTTCTGAATTGCGTCGCTTGGAAAGACTGCGTAGCGAGTTTGTCGCCAATGTTTCCCACGAGTTGAAGACCCCGCTGGCTTCAATTCTGGCATGCGCGGAAACGCTGCGAGGCGGCGCTATCCATGATCCGGAAATTGGTATGGAATTTGCGCAGAGCATAGAACGTCAGGGGGAACGCTTGCAGCAGCTAATCCTCGACTTGCTGAGCTTGGCGCGAATCGAGGCTGGTGAAGAGCCGCTTGAACTGTTGCCGCAGCCTGCCGCGGAAGCAGCGAAAGAGTGCATGACGCATCACGCCCACACAGCCGAGGCCAAGAACATCACGATCTTATTGGAGCCGATTGATCCGCAACTCAGCGTACTTGCCGACGCCGAAGGCTTGCGGCAAATCTTGGATAACCTTGTGGACAACGGTATCAAATACTCTCGCGCTGGCGGTTCAGTCACAATTCGTTGGAAGCGCGCAGCGGCTGATCGCTTCGCCGTGCTGGAAGTGGAAGACACAGGGATTGGGATTTCACAAGCGGATCAAGCCCGCATCTTTGAGCGGTTTTACCGAGCGGACAAAGCCCGCAGCAGAGAAATGGGAGGGACCGGGCTGGGGCTTTCCATCGTCAAGCATCTGAGCCAGGCGTTCGGCGGCAGTGTTGCCGTTCGCAGCGAGATCGGCAAAGGGAGTGTGTTTAGTGTGACCCTTCCGGCGGCGGATGCGATTGCCGGTTGAATGCCTGCACAATTCATTATCAATACGGAGATCGCCGATGAACTTTGTGACGGTCGAATCCACCAGTGACGCGATCGCGCAGATCACGTTCTCCCGCCCGCCGGTGAATGCCATCAACGCGGAAGCCATCTCTCAGCTTGGCAACGCGATTGATCAGGCCGTCGCCGACGATCAAGCTCGCGCGATCATACTTACCGGCCAAGACGCGTTCTTCTCCTTTGGCTTGGATGTTCCCGAGATTTTCCCGCTATCGCCTGAGGAGTTCACGGACTTCCTCAGGCAATTCACCGGCTTGTATCGCAAGATCTTTGCATCGCCCAAACCGATAATTGCCGCGCTCAATGGACATGCGACCGCAGGCGGCTGCATGCTTGCCATCGCTTGTGATCACCGCGTCATGGCTCAAGGCAAGGCAAAGATTGGCCTCAACGAAGTCCGCTTTGGCGCCGGTTTGTTTGCAGGCAGTTCGATCATGTTAGAGAGGATTGTCGGCGGGAAAACAGCGGACACAATCGCGCAACTCGGCGCTTTCTACTCTGCTGATGAAGCAAAGATGATTGGCCTTGTTGATGTTGCTTGCGCTGCCGACGACGTGCTTCCACGCTCGTTCGACATTGCGCAAGAGTATCTGACGAGTAAGCCTGCCGCATTGCGACAGATTCGCCAGACAACGAAAGCAGCAACTCTATGCGCGATTGAAGCCGCGGAAGAAGAATCGCTCCGTACGTTTGTTGAGATCTGGTACTCGCCGGAAACCCGCAAGCAGGTGGAGAAGATTGTGATTCGTGAGACCTAGCGCTTCGCCGCAACCGCAACGCGCGCTCTAACTCAGGTGATCCTTTTCCGCTTTTGGCGGAACATCCAAAGGAGCGCTCAGTTTGCTCACTTCCTCTCTGCAACCTGGCAGATTGTTTCCAACTGTTGGTCGCAAGAAATCGGGCTGCACTTCGGGCAGACAAACTGACATCGGTCAACAGCAGAATTCCTGACCGGCCCTCTGATTGTCAAAAGTATCTGAAATTGTGGGCGCGCCGCCTTCTGGAGAAACCTGGGGCAGCCCCCGCTTTTCATTCCCCAGGTGCGCCCCCTGGAAAACTGAAATTAGCACCGTGGGTCGCCGTGTTATTCACAGCGTCACACGCAAGTGTTCCTTTTTTTCGAAACTCGTCTTGCACGTTGCGCAGCTTTCATCAGAGATTGCACGTTCGCTCTTTCACGTCGGAATCGAACTTGGAAATGGGGCCCGCACGTGCGCCATGGTGGCAAGCGTCGCCAGGCCAGCGATTGATCGATAGCACTTTTGAGAAATTCAAGGCCACCAGCGGTCCCAAACTCATCGCAGCGGTGTTGGATGCTATGCACAACAAACTCGTCCGGCTAACGCGACCGCTTAAAATCGGGGAGGCATGAAGATGCGCGCGAGATATGTACTAACCAAAGCACACTTGCTGCTTGCCGCCGCGTTGATGTTGTTGGTTGGCGGCACGCAACGTGTGGTCGCTCAAGACAATCCGCCGCAACAAGCGCACACAGACGCCGTGGTGGCGGCACTGGTCGACGCCACGAAAACGCCTGACGCAACTGTGCGAAAAGAGGCGCTGTCGTTGTTAGGGCAGTTTCTGGAAGGGCGACCCAATGTGATGGCCGCGTTTGTAGACGCCGCGAAAGATGAGCAATCAAGCGTGCGGCAAGTTGCATTGCGAAGACTCGTCAAGATCGAGGACCCTTCGCCGGAGTTGCTTGCAATCATCGTCAAGCAAGGTGTCGAGTTCGGCGATCTCGGCTCACAGAGAATTCGTCTGGGAGTCGCACGGTATGCAGGCGGTATTTCGCGATTTGGCGAGAGGGCTATTCCGCACCTGATTGAGGTGCTGGAGTCAGATGCCGATCGTGATGCGAAGATCGGCGCGTGTGAAGTTCTCAGCGCCATGCAGAAGGAAGGGGCTAGCGGCATTCCGGCACTGTTGACCGTCGTTGGCGACAACCGGGAGGCAAGCGCCATTCGCGTGGCTGCTGCCGAAGCGGCGACACGAATCGCCAAGTCCGCCGATACGCCTCCCCGGGAAGCTCCGCGCGAGCCAGCGTGGGAACGTGCTTTGGCTTATGCGAAAGCTTTCGTACTCCACAACGATGCCAATGAGGACGGGAAACTCTCAAAAACCGAATGGCCGCGAACCAAGCTGGTTGACCTGGTTGCCGCCGATGCCAACGGTGATGAAGTGCTCACCGCAGAGGAGATTGCGGAAGAGATAACCCGGCCAAAGCTTAACGCGGAAAACACCAACTAGCTTCGCCGCGGGCTGCTTGAAAATCCTCGGTCGCCTGCGCTGCAGATTTTCGTCGCACTTTTCGGTCTGCGTTGCAGCGCAAAATCGCGGTCGCGACGGTCTTGCGGGACCCGCATCTGGTCGCCAGCTAGCGTGCTTTGTTGTTGCGGCACAAGCACTTACGTCGATGACACAACTTTGACGGAAGTGCAACGTCGGCATGACAAAGTTTGCGTCGAATTGTCGTATAGTCCTTAGCCACTAAATGCGGAATCGCCCGCATCAAACACGGACTTGCAACACGATAATCTCGACTTTCACAGAGCCATGCGTACTGGAAAAGAACTGCTTGTCGCCAGCAACCAATTCGCGGAAGAGGATCGGTTTCGCAGTTGGTGGAACGTTTGGGTTACGCTCGCCTTGATTGCGGGCACCTCGGTCATTGCTTGTGCGAATTTGCCCTGGTTTGTTTGCCTGGCGGCAAGCCTCGCCACGGCGATTTTGGTTGTTCGCCTGTTCATTGTGTACCACGACTACGAGCACGGAGCGATTCTCCGCAATTCATGGTTGGCGAAAGTGATCATGAATACTGTGGGAGTGATGTTGCTCAGTCCTCCGGCGATTTGGAAGCACGCACACGACGACCATCACAAGAACAACGCCCGCAAGTTTGGCCCCACGCTGGGAACCTTCCCCGTGTTGAGCGTTGAGCAATACAAGGAATTGTCGTGGGTTGGGAAACTCTCGTACCTGATCACGCGCCACCCGGTCATTATCGCCACTGGCTACTTCACGGTCTTCTTCTGGGAGTTGAGCCTGAAGTCTTTCCTGATTGAGCCGAAGCGCAACTTCTTTGGTTTGGTTGCCTCGGGACTGCACGTTGCCGTGATCGTTGTGCTCGCGATGTTCAACGTCCAAGCGTTGATCTTCGGCTGGTTGATTCCGTTCATCGTTGGTTCCGCAATCGGCTCGTATCTTTTCTATGCTCAGCACAACTTCCCTGGCATGAAGATTCGCCACGCCCCGAATTGGGATTACGTCCAAGCCGCGCTGATCTCGTCCAGCTTCATGAAGATGAACCCTGTCATGCATTGGTTGACCGGCAACATTGGCTATCACCATGTGCATCACCTGAATTCAAAGATTCCCTTTTACCGGCTGCCAGAAGCAATGGCCGCGATTGAGGAGTTGCAAACGCCAGCGTGCACATCGCTGAGCCCCGCCGAGATCATTCGCTGTTTGCGATTGAAGCTTTGGGATCCGAAGCAAGATCGCCTTGTAAGTTTCAGCGAGGCGTCCGCCGTCTGAGCGGAGATTAGTCGCAAGCGAAAAATACAACGCCAGGATGCGGTTGCCATGGTCGCAATCGCATCCTGCTTTTTTGCGCATCGCGCGATTACGGGCTCCTTTTCGTCTTAACTGCTTGCCGCGCTCCTTCAACGTCACGAGGCATGCCAAGCTTGCTCCGTGATTGGCGTCTCGTATGATGGACACCGTTCCCAACGAGCGGATCAAACTGTGGTCCGCTCGCCATGTTCTTGTTCGCGAGCTGATTGATGTCGTCCACTTCTCAGAACAAAGAAACAAACACACCCAAACCCGGCAGCGGAAAAGGCGTTCAGCGGACAGGCCTGGTCTTGAGTTGGTTGCTGGGGCTGTTCATGTTGTTCATCGCGGGAATGAACATAATTCAGCCAGAGTCGGTTGTCCAACAGACAAGAGAATCGGGCTTCCCCGTTTCGGCCATGTTGCCTTTGGGGATTGTCCTGGCGTGCAGCACCTTGTTGTATCTCTATCCCAAGACGATGGTGCTAGGCTGCGTCTTGCTGACCGGATATTTCGGCGGAGCCGTGGCAACGCACGTGGTCAAGGGAGATGGCCTTGGGCTGTCGTTGTTTCCGGTGCTGTTTGGAATTTTGACCTGGCTGGGCGGAATCATGCAGTGCAAGAGATTGCGCGCAATTCTGCCGCTACGAACGTAAGGAATGCAGAGCTAAGCGATACGGACCCGACGGGCAAAGATGAGCATCCACTTGCCAATCAAGCTTTCTTACTCTGGTTGCTCTGGAGAGTCACTTGTTGTCTCGTCCGTCATTGCGTTTCGCGCTTTGCGAACTTGCAGATATGCATACAGCCCGAAGGTACCAATCAGCGCAAAGGGCATGGACATCATGAATACGATGCTCCAGAAATAGCCGCTGATGAGGTCACCACCGCCGGAGTCCGCAGCAATCGCTTCTTTGCACATCGGGCAGGCTTGAGCGACCGACGCAACACAAGCGACGCAGAGTGCCGCCAACAACGCGGCTCCTGACTTGAGGAAGAATCGCGTTTGGCGTGGCGCGGTTTGGAGTTGTTGGCTGTCCATGTCTTGATTATCGCACTTCCAGCGGGGTTGGCTATGGCAAAACCCAATCGGCTCCAGCGTTATCCTCTCGCGCCGGGCAGGTGGTACAGCATGAGATAGATGATGACGCCCGTTATCGATACGTACATCCAGATGGGATACGTCCAGCGGGCGAGCCTGCGGTGGCCCACACGACGGTCTTTCAGCCCCAGGATGATGGTGGCAATCGCCAGGAAGGGGACGATGGCCGCCAAGACGATGTGCGTAAACAGGACGAACAGATAGACCATTCGCACGAATCCAGTGAGCTGAAACGCCACGTGGCCAACAACGTAGTGATAGGTTAAGTAACTGATCAAGAACACGACGGAAACGCCGAAGGCCGTGAGCATCACCTGGCGGTGTGCTTTGACCTGGCCGCGGCGAATAAGCGCAAGCCCATTGATCAACAACAACGTGGCCAAAGCGTTCAACCCGGCGTTGATTGTTGGAAACGTATCTTTGATGAATTCGATCATCAGAAGTAGTAGCAGTCGAAGATTATGCTGCGACGAATCACTGGGACTCAGGATTAATAGCATCAACCCGCGGAGGAATCTGTCTCCCCGTCCGCGGACGGCTGTTCGCCTGCTTCCTCATCCAGCACCTCGCGAAGCACTCCCTTAAATCGCTCCACTTCATAATCCCAACCGCTACTGATGGCCGCGCGGATCACGCCTTTGCGATCAACGATAATCAGCCGGTCCGAGTGCGTGATTTTTCCGGAAGAGACCTTGAAGTTGTCTTTGGCAATCTCCTCAATCTTGTAGATCTTGCCGTCGGGTTCGGTGAGGAAGATCCATCGCTCCGGGTCAATGCCGCGGGCTTCCACATAAGTGGTGGCCGCGTAGCGATGCAGAACTTCCAGGTCATCCTTCTTAGGATCAACGCTGATACTTACGAACTTGACCGGATCATCGGCGAAGTCCTGCTCGATCAGGTCCGCAATTGTTCCGTTTAGCTGCACGCAGACCGTTGGGCATTCCGTGAAGAAGAAGCTGGCCACCCAAACTTCGCCCAGCAAGTCCTTGGCGTGGAACTCTTTGCCAAACCGATCCGTCAGCGTGAAGTCTCCAACGGGCGTATTCAATTGCGCGACCGGCTGTTGCGGCTTGTTTTCTTTGCCGCGTTTGGAGTAGCTGCCGTAAACAACGTACGCCCCAAGACCAAGGCCAACGGCCAGCAACATGCCTAAGAAGTATTTGTAGGCGGAACCATTCATTGTTTTCACCTTCTGCTGTATTACGAGCGGACATCGCCGCGAACTCTCGCCCTGGCAATGTGGCAACTGCCCCAAAACATTAGACCGCAAAACACAAGGCTCACCGTCAACGAGAGCGCGAGACCGGGCGTGCCTGTGGGAATTCTTTCTTCCGAACCAAGGTAAAGCAACCGGCGAAATCCGGCCATGAGGTAAGTCATGGGATTGGCGGTCATTATCCACGCCAGCCACGACTTGTCCGCTGGGAACACCGCGCCGGAGAGCAGCCACATGGGAATCAGGAAGATGCTCATGATCGCATGAAAACCCTGAACGGATTCCATTCGCCAGGCGAGAATGAAACCCATCCCTGTGAGTGAAATTGCGCAGAGAATCAAGAACGCAAAGCTGGCGACAATGCCCAACCAGGGAAATTGGATTCCACCAATGAAACCCAGCGAGAGGAAAATCAGCGCTTGCATCATGGCCAGTGCCGTCCCGCCGGCAAGCTTTCCGGAGACAAGTGCAAACCTAGGAATGGGCGCCACCAATACGGACTGCATGAAGCCTTCCCGGCGGTCTTCAATAACGGAGATTGTGGTGAAGATGGCCGTGAAGAGGACAATCAGCATGGCTGTCCCAGGGAAGAAGAACTCCAGGTACTTGACGTTTGTGGTACCGGCTGCCGTGAAGGAACCGTGGAACCCAGCGCTCAGAAAAATCCAGAAGATCAGCGGCTGACCAATTGCACCGATCATCCGATTCCGTTGGCGGACAAAGCGCAACCACTCGCGCGAAGCGATTGACCAGGCGGCCAGCCAAGGGTTGGGAGTAAGTGGCGCGGGCGCGGATTGCCGGCTGATGGGTGCGGCATCCTTTGTCGGCTGGTCCGCCGCCTGTTCCAAGACTTTGGTCATGCTTTCGCGCCTCCGCGGCGTTTGCGCCGACCGCTTTGCTGCGCGATGTTCTCTTCGTGCGTGTTCTCGTGTTGATCGTTGCTGTTCCAAAAGCGGTGCCCCGTCCGCGCGATGAACACGTCTTCCAGCGTTGGCTTGCCGATGCGGAGTTCCGCGATCTCGTCGGCAAATTCGTTGAGCAAGCGCGATGCCAGCGCTGGACCTTCGCTTGTGCTGAGATGCACATGCTCATCAACAATGCTGGCTTCAATCTGCAGGAGTTCCGTAATCTTGTTTGCCAGGTTGTTTGCCGCATCAACCGGCGTGATGACGATGGTTTCACCGCCCAGTTCTCGGCGGAGTTTATCCGGCTGACCGCATGCCACAACTTCCCCGGCGGAAAGGATGGCGACGCGGTCGGCACGTTCGGCCTCTTCCAGCAAGTGCGTGGTCAGCAGGATAGTCACTCCATGCTGGTCTCGCAGTTGCCGCAGGTAGGTCCAGAAATCAAAACGTGCGGCCGGGTCGAGCCCGGTGCTGGGCTCATCCATGATTAGCACGGCAGGGTGGTGAAGCATCCCTTTGGCTAATTCCAAGCGGCGACGAAGGCCGCCGGAGAGGGCTTCGACATAATCGCGCGCACGGTCCGCAAGCCCGAGTTGGGAAAGCAGTTCTTGCCCTCGAGCAACAAGTTGCTGGCCGGAAAGCCCGTACAGCCAGGCCTGATGTCGGACGTTTTCCCAGACGCGCAGTTTGGGATCAACGCTGGGAGACTGGAAGACAACGCCCAGTTGTTTCCGAATCTCAGCCGCTTGATTGTTCACGGAGAGTGAAAGGATTTCGACATCGCCCTGTTGCAGCGGAATGAGAGTGGCCAGCAAACGAAAGAGCGTGGACTTGCCGCCGCCGTTTGGGCCCAGCAGTGCGAAGATCTCGCCAGGCGCGACCTCCAGGCTGACGTTCCGCAATGCCTGGCGTTCGCCATAGCGAAAGCTGACGTCATCAATCCTGATGGCAGGTGAGGGTAACATGGCAGATGCGTCATTCCCGCCTGGCGGGAGTCCGGCGCAAGCTGTGTTTTCCAGTTTTCGTGATTCTGGAGACTGGCTTTGCGCAGGTGCGACGAAAGGGCTCAGCGATGTGCCGGCCAGCGCGCTCCTAGTGCTCTTCGGCAGCGGCGGTTCCGTCTTCCGCCGCAGGGTCCGCGGCTGGTTTGGGCAGGAATTCCCTTTGCTGCAACGCGGGTTGGCGGCCGCCGAGGATTTCTGAATATCTGCGGCCGACGTCCGGGATGAGTGCCAATGTCAGGAACACGGCCATGATGGTGGCCGGAATGGTCAACACGTATTTCCAGTTGGCTTCATACTTGAGGTGCATGAAGAACAACATCACCAGGGAAGCCTTGCCCATGGAGACGGCCATCATCAACGCCCAACCTGCCCGCACACCGACGCTCTCACGCCAGAAATCAAAGTACGTCATGAAGGACGCGGTGGTCAGCACACACAGGGCGATAAACACGGCGAAGTACATCTTGGTGTTGCCGTGGCCATGATCATCATGATCATGTTCGCCGTGATCGTCCGAATTGTGATTGGTTTCAGCCATGAGTAAGCCTGAAAGTTGAGCGGCTTGCTTGGTGTGTGTTTTGAATGCCGTGGACTAGAACAAGTACAACAGCGGGAACAGGAAGATCCAAACGATATCCACAAAGTGCCAGTACAAGCCAACGTTTTCCAAGGTGCCGCCGCGGGCAACCGTAAGCGGCTTGAACAACAACACGGCGAAGGCGATCAACCCAGCCAGCACGTGCAGGGCATGAAAACCTGTCATGACGAAGTATGTGCTGGACCACATGTGGCCGCTGGGAATAACGACCGGCAGCCCGTGCAGGAAGTCATACTCTTCCGAGAAGGACAGTGGAACTTCCCCTTCATGACCAGGAATATGTACTGGCAAGACGCGGCTGGCGAGCCGGGCGAGCGGAGCCTTCTCGCCAACGTGGACCTGAAAGTCGCCTGAGTCAGTTTCGACAACGACTTCCTCGCCGACTCCGCCCAGAGTGCCGGCTTCGAGTTCGCCCAGGTAGGCTGCAGGCGATGTGATGGCTGTGCTGTTCACGGACTGCAAGATTGCGCCGTATGTGACTCCGGCATGTTCCGCTGGGCTGTCCGGTTCAACATAGGAAATGCGAAGCCCGTTGTCCGTTTCTTGAAGATGCAGCCCGAGGTATGGGCGCGGAGTGACGGCATCCGGATCATTGGCGATTTGCAAAATCTGCTCATCACAAACGCGCTTCTTTTCCGTCCATTCGGCCAGCTGGTCTTGCAGGCTCTGCATCTCTTCAGCGCCACCCCCGGCCTCTTGCAGTTTTTGAATCTCAGTATCGATCTCAGTGATTTGCAATTGTATCTCGGCAAGGATCTCGCCCGTGGTGTAACGGATTGCCGAGGCGTAGTAATCGTCCGCTTCCGTATAGATTTGGTGGTGACGGCCATCCACAGGCAGTGTTGGATAGATGCCATGGCTGAACTTGGCGTTGTACTCAAACGCTTTGATGCCCAAGAACGCGCAGCCCAGCACAAAGGTGGCCAAGAGCCACATCTTTGCGGTGCCGGGATTCCTTCCCTTGGCTGCCTCCATGGAAAGCACCACGGTGACGCTGGAGCAAATCAAGATAAACGTGTTGAAGAAGCCAATGATCTCACTCAGGTGAACATCATGCGGCATTGGCCATGTTGGCGCGCCGAAGCGAATGACGATGTAGACGCCAATCAGCGCGGCGAAGAACATAATTTCCGTGGAGAGAAACAACCACAGAAAGAGCTTGCCGTTGGGGATGGGCAGCCCTGGCTGATATTGCAGCTTGATGTGGCCATGCCCGTGATCGTCATGCGCGTGATCACCATTTCCGTGATCATCGTGGGCATGATCCTGGGCGGCGTCATCGGGAGTTTGAGTTTCGTCGGCCATCGGGGAGTTCGTTGATAACGGGAATCGATTCCGTTTGGATTCTTGTTTCAAATGGCTGCTAAAGGATTGGGCCCAGCAGCAGCAAAATCAGGACAGCGGGCAAGTAGACCAGGCTGGCCCTAAGCAGCCAGCGTGCGGAGTTGTCGTCTCGCCGAGCAAAAAAGTGGAACGCGAAGGCGGCTTGCGCGACACCCAACGCGGTTGCGCCAAGCAGATACAGATTGCCGGCCGGCACGCCCAACAGCGGCACCCAAGAGATTGGGATGATCGCCAAAGCTCCAGCCAGTGATTGATTGGCCGCACGTCGACCAGAACGATCAACCACGGTCAGCATCTTCATGCCGCCAGCGGCATAGTCATCGCGATACAACCAGGCAATCGCCATGAAGTGCGGGAACTGCCAAAGATACAAAACCATGAACAGTGCCAACGCAGGAAGTCCCAGCGGACTAGCGGAAGCCGCACCCATCAAGGCGGGGATAGCCCCGGCGATGGCTCCGATTACGGTATTGGCCGGCGAGCGCTGCTTGAGCGGTGTGTAGATCAACACATACAAGCACCAGCAAAGCACGCCCAACAGCGCGACTGTGAGATTCACAAACAAGGCCAACTGCACGGCACCGACTAGCCCCAAGACAGCGCCGAACCCCACGGCTTCCCAAGGTTGAACAATGCCAGAAGGCATAGGGCGAGTGGATGTCCGCGGCATTAATGCGTCAACGTGCCGTTCTCGGAGTTGATTGAAGGCACTGGCACTGGAGGCGACCAACGCCGTTCCAACCAATGTGTTGAGCAGGACCCAACCCGCAGGTGGGCTGCTGCCACAGATCATCGCCGCGACAAACACGACGACAAGTTCCAGGACAGCGATACGTGGTTTGGTCAACTCCGCGAACGCCAGCATTCGCGCCAAAAGGCCGACACGATTTAAGCTCGGAGCCAGGCTAGCTGCGGAAGCAGTTGATTCCGTGCAGGGAAGAGCCGTCGTGGTGCTCATGAAACTCCTCCCGCCAAGGCGCCAGATACCGTCTGATTGCTTGTTCGCGGAGTGCGGAGTCCGGCCTTTTGGTTGGTTTCACCGATTAAGCGCGCATATTCGGCGGAACGCGACACGGCATAGCTTCGCCAAAACACGCCAACGCAAGCCGCCAATATCAACGACCCAGTCGTTTGGTGGCCGGTGGTGATCACCGTTTGCCAAAAGTTTTGCGCTACAACGATGGAAGTTTGCTCAGTGACCAGCCAGTTTGGCCAGCCGTAGTTGAGCACCCAAGTGGCGCAACCCAAAGCAACTTGTCCGCAGATCAACAGGTTGAGCCAATGCGCCAATTGGCGTACGCCCGTGTTGAGTGATTTGTCCTGCTGTGCGGAAAGGTCAGCCGCCTTGAACATTCGCCGTGCTGCGAGGGAAATCGCAATGGCGAAAATGACGAGAACAACTGCCGCAACGACGTGAAAGATTGCGAACGTCAATCCCGTTGCGGCCGAGGCGGTTGCCGGCAAATGCCGCAATTGAGCTCCGAGAACAATTTGTGCGTAGGCCGCGAATACAAGCACGGCAGCGGCGAAGAGAAACGCACCGCTTTTGGCGCCTGCAAACGGGTTGACGGGTGGCGCCGAAGCCTGATTGGGCTTGCGATCTATTTGATCTTTCACCACACGCTTGTCTGCATTAGCAAATGACAAGTGCCAGCGGCGTGATGTAAACACAGCGTTACAAACACATAGGCTCAAGAATATTGGAGCAAAGCAGCCATGGACCATGGCCAACGTGCGCTCGTTTTCAATCACCCGAGTTCCGCCAAGGATGCCTTGGAAGATGACGGCAGCGAGTGCGAGCAAGCCGAGCCCCCACATCCAGCGGCGGCGATCGCACCTTATCAGTGAGAGCAAGAACGCGATTGTGATCAGTCCAACGATTGAGCCCAACAAGCGGTGGCCATGTTCAATGAAAAGCTCCCAACCACCGCCCACCCAATCCTCAAGCGGGAACGAGAACATTCCATAGCCGAATGTTGTGGGCCAATCCGGCACAGCCATGCCGGATTCCGTGGTTGTGACCAAACCGCCTACAAAGATCAACGTGACGGTAGCCGCAACCAGCAGCACGGCAAAGCGGTGCGGCCATCGCGAGGCGTCAAGTTGTTGTGGGTCGGCAGTCACGAATTGTGCGTTGGCAGTTGTTGTTACTTTGAACTTGTCTGCTTGGTAACCGGACTCTTAGTTTCTCGGCTAGCGGTTAGTGCCCATCTTCAGTGGATTGCTCTGCGTCAGCCCCTTCCGGAGGCGGCTGGGTCTGCAAGTAGTAATCCTCCTCAACTTCCGGCGACGCGTATTCATACGGGCCGCGGTAGACGATGGGCTGGAAGTCAAAGTTCCCGTGGCCAGGCGGGCTGGGTGTTGTCCACTCAAGCGTGTTGCTCTTCCAGGGATTGCGTCCGCATTTGGGGCCCCAGAACAAGCTGTAGATGATGTTGCCGGCGAAAATCAATTGCGACAGTCCCATCCCAATTGCGCAGATGGTAATGAACTGATTCAGCGGCTGCATATGTTTGAAGGTCTCGTAGTGGTACGGGTCCGCCAAGCGACGGGGGAAGCCACCGGCCCCGAGGATATGCATGGCGAAGAAGGTACCATTGAAGAAGACGAACGAAAGGAAGAAGTGAACCTTACCCCAGGCTTCGTTCATCATTCGGCCGAACATCTTGGGGAACCAGAAGTAGACCCCGCCAAAGACGGCCATGGCAGTTCCGCCGAAGAGCACATAGTGAATGTGCGCCACGATGAAGTATGTGTCATGGATGAAGATGTCGATGGGCGTGGCAGCCATGAAGATGCCGGACAGCCCGCCGATGATAAACATCGAGACGAACGCCAACGAGAACAGCATGGGCGTTGTGAAGTGGATCTTGCCGCCCCAAATGGTCCCCAACCAGTTGAACGTTTTGATGGCACTGGGCAGTGCGATCATCATAGTTGAGAGCATGAACGTCATACCCAAAGCGGGGTTCATGCCGGACATGAACATATGGTGGCCCCAAACGATGAATCCCAAACCGGCGATCCCGGAAATGGAATACACCATCGGCTTGTAGCCAAAGAGCGGCTTGCGGGAAAACGTGGCGATCATGTCCGAAACCATGCCCATGGCAGGCAGGATCATGATGTAAACCGCCGGGTGGGAATAAAACCAGAACAAGTGCTGCCAAAGCAGCGGCTGGCCGCCCCCCGCACCCACGGACTCGTTATTGACCAC
This sequence comes from uncultured Planctomycetales bacterium, assembly GCA_937982665.1. Lineage (GTDB taxonomy): Bacteria > Planctomycetota > Planctomycetia > Pirellulales > S012-138 > CALJLD01. The sequence continues at coordinate 12,678 of CALJLD010000301.1, read as the reverse complement.
ATATCCTGATGGAACGAAAAATCCGGTTCCGAATTCTCGATCCAGGTATTGCATAAACAACGCGGCGGTGAGCACCGGAAGTGCGAATGCCTGCAGGATAGCCGTGATGAACATCGCCCAAATGGTCATGGGCATGCGGAACATCGTCATGCCAGGGGCGCGCATCTGGATGATGGTGGTCATGTAATTGACCGAGCCCATCATGGAAGAGATGCCGACGAAGATCAGCGCAAGAAGCCACAACGACTGCCCCGCGTTACTCGCCGGGGCAGCTCCGGCAATCGCAGATAATGGTGGATAGCTCGTCCACCCGGCCGCGGAGGCCCCTCCTTCCACGAAAAAACTCAGCGTCATTAAGATGAATGCCGGCCACATGAACCAGTAGCTCAGCATGTTCAAGACGGGGAATGCCATGTCATCCGCGCCAATCATCAGCGGGATGAGGAAGTTGCCAAACGCGCCCGCCAGGATGGGGATGATCACAAAGAAGATCATCACACTGGCGTGCATGGTGAAGAGCATGGTGTAGAACTCAGGCGCAATCTGGCCGCCCTCTGCGCTATAGAGCATGGAGCCGATGACCGGCATGTCTTCCCAGGGCCAGGCCAACTGCCAGCGAACGCCCAGCGCGAGCAGTCCGCCGACGACGAACCACAACAGCGTAGAGAAGAGGAATTGGATGCCGATGACCTTGTGGTCCAGCGAAAACACGTACGTGGACAGGAACTTCCCAATCGACATCGATTGGGAATCCGCGTGTCCGTGCGCTCCAACTGCGGTCGCGCTCATTGAGTCCTCAACTATTGAACGTCAACTATTGATCTTCTGAGTCTTGGCTGACGGTTTCTTGCGTCGCCATATTGTCGCGGGCTTGATCGGCTAACCAGGCGTCGAATTCCTCACGGCTTTCTACCGTCAGCCGCCCTTTCATCTTGTAGTGTCCCCAGCCACAAAGCTCGGCACATACGAGGTCATATTCGTTTTCTTCGGTCGCCCGAAACCACACAGGGATCATGCTGCCGGGCACCGCGTCTTGCTTGACGCGAAAGTTCGGCAGGAAGAAGCTGTGCAACACATCGTCACTCTCCAGGTGGATGAGGATTTCCTCATTCACCGGAACATGCATTTCATTTGGCGGCGCGTAGATGTCGTCCGGCGTGTCGAGTTCGTTATCCGGACCAGGGTATTGAATCCGCCATTCAAACTGCCGGGCTACAACTTTGCAGGTGGGAACCATGTCCGGCTTATCAATCTTGGCGTCCGCCCAGGCGTTCATCTGATACAGCGCGATGAATAAGAGCGTCGCAGCAGGAACAATGGTCCAAATGATCTCCAACTTGTGGCTACCGTGCGTAAATTTGGTTGGCTCGTCAGTCTTAGTGGCGTCGTACTTCCACATGAACCAAAACATCACAACTTCCGTGACCACAAAAACAGCGCCTGTCAGATACAAGATGAAATAGTACAGGCGGTCAATGTTCACGCCGCGCTCAGAAAAATCATCCGGCAGCCAATGCCCATAGACGGGCGCGAGCGCAAAGGTCGCCACACCCAGGATGGGGACCAGCAAGAACAAGATTGTCCAAAAGCGATTCACGGGATTTCCTGGTTAGTTGCGATTCTCGCAGTCGATTTCTTGGGGCTGTCCTTATTCGTGCCGCTGGCACAATGTGCGTTCCGCTATTGATCCTCAACGGCCATTGGGAGCGTTCATTTCCGGCGATGGAGTACGGAAACCTCGCTGGTATTGCAATGAAAGGACGTAGTCAACAATGTGCCAGATTTGCTCTTCTTCCATCGGCTCGATCATTTGGCCGGGATTGAGAGGATCTGGAATGGGTGATCCACCGACATTGGCCGCGGGCATGGGGGTGCCGGTAATGCCATTGCGAATGCGACGATAGATATCGATGGGTCTGCGGCCGCCGCGAAACACGCCCAATTGCAGATTGCGCGCTTTCAATTCTTGCAGCGGCAAGAGCCACATCTCGGCGCGTTCCGCTTCGTCTTCGACCAGCGCCTTTTGTGTATTCCAATCGTCATAGTTGAGTTGTCCGCCATCGCCCAGCCCGGCGGGACCGTGGCACTTGATGCATTGTCCTTCGTTGCGGAAGAGCCGCTCGCCAATTTCCAGCGACTCTTGCTTTTCCGCCGCAGTCAGTTCTTCCCAAGATTTTCCACCAGGACGTGGGACGGGCTGAACGACTGTGACGTTACTCCACAGGCTGGCAACAAGCTCGACGTTGGTGTTGATTAACTCGCCGTTGAATGTGCCATCTTCAAAGAACAATGTTTCGCCACTTTCAAACAACTCCGCACGCAAGAAGAGTTCCACCTCGCCACGCATGGCGAAGTACTTAACGTATTCGATCAGGGCACTGATTTCGTCGGCAGTCAATGCGACGCGAAATGCCGGCATCAGTGTGCCATGCAATCCGTTCTCGATTGTTCGCCGCAAGTCTTCGTCGGTTGGCTTCTCTTTGCTTTGCGTGGATGTGAACTTGAACGTTCCCTGGCGATAGTCACGCGGGTAAGGATTGAGAAAGAGTGCTGTTGGTCCGGCGCCATCCCCAGTCATGCCATGGCAATGCACGCAATGTTCACGGTACAAGCCACCCAAGTGATAACCTGGCGCAATCACATTGCCGTCTTCGTCCAGCAGCGGTTCGACGTCGGCACCGCCAGTGGGACCAGCCGCTCGGCGGATGAGATCGATATCAAGCCCGGTTTGTGGTGGACGGGCGGGATCATCCGGCGTGCCAAATAGCGCTTCCAGTGCGGCGGCAAGTTCGTCTGTTTTTCGAAAGTAGCTGTCCGAAAACTCATCCAACCGCTCATCAACATTGATGTCTGCGTTGGATTCCGCCTGCGAAGCGAGGATTTCCGACTGTTGCGCCAACTGAGTTTCAAACGAGGGGACGCCCTCAGTGTTCAGCACAAACTCAACACCGTCGCTGGAGCCGCAACCGGTAAAGATTGTTGCCAGTGCCAGGCAGCAGAGTAGCGTCGCCTGGCGTGTTGTCCTGGGATTGGAATGTGGAAACATGATTCCTGCTAATGGCGGTGCCGATTCCGGCGGTGCTTAGATCTTTCTTATTGACGATCAACTGGCATCAGACTGGCGGCTAGCGACCGAACAAGGCCGGACCAACTGAGATCACGCCCATGTCGTGCGTTTCATCATTTTGCAAAGTGACTTTGAACCGGCCGTTATTCCAACTGGCGTCAGCATTCAGGTTGCCAGAGAGTTCATGAAGGACCTGGAATTCCAATTCGATTCCGGCGGGCACGTTCTCAATGCGGAAGTTGCCATCGGCATCGGTTGTTGCGAAATACGGATTCTCACGCGGCAAGACTTTGGCAGACATCCACGGGTGAATGCTGCATTTGACTTCGTTGGGCCGCGGCTGGCTGCGCCCAAACTCTTTGACGATGAACGCGCCGGCGGGAATTGACTCGTTGAATGAACCTTTGGGGTCACCCGGCGCTGTGCAGTTTGTGTTATGGCCGGTTGGGTCTTCATTGGTGACTTTGATTTTGTTCTCCATCCAAATCGCCAAGGCATGCGGCTCAAACCGGCAACCATTGTTGGCGAGGACAATCTCCTGGCCGGGTACATACGATTCGTGCGGATCACCAAACCCACGCGTGCGCAGGTACACAAACACATTCGCCAAGCCCATTCCGTTGGCGTTAACCATCAGTGACTCATCGCGAATATTGAACGCTCCGCATACTGGATCGGATGTCGTCGAAAATGCGACTCCGACGGGCGCACTCGGAGCGTCATAGACAAATCGGCCGGTGATTGTTGCCCAACCGGTGGGGTCCAACTGCACGACTTCGCCCCCGCCTCCAGCAGACTCCGCGGATGCCATTGATTGACGCAGCGGGACAACCCATTCGTTGTAGACATCATCAGAGACGGCCGCGGATTGACGTTCATCCTCCGCACAGCCGAATGCGCTGATGACGATGAGCATCAAGCACAGCAGGATTTGCGGGTTGAAATTTCTGGCCATGATTTGGTCTCCCGTTTGGGGAGCATCTGCTGTTGAGACAGGTTTCGATTCGACGTAAGTCAGCGCTCGAAAGTGATTTGTCTTGTGAACTACTTGTTGAACAACGCCGCGACAGCCTTGATTTCACCCAAGTCCATGGTTTGATCCGGCTCCAACGTCACCTTGAAGCGACCATTGTTCCAACTGGGGTCGGCATTGAGATTGGCGGACTTCTCATGCCAGACTTGGAATTCCAACTCGATTCCTGCGGGAACATTGGCGATGGTGAACTTGCCGTTTTCATCAGTCACGGCGAAGTAAGGAGTCTCGGACGGCAGGACGAGAGCCCTCATCCACGGATGGATGTTGCAGGTAACCGGGAAGGGGCTGGTTTGCCGCCGCGTAAACTGTGTCGTTTGCTCGCTGTTTGGCTGCACCGTCATGTTGGAATTCGCTTCCCGGTCGCCGGGTGAGTTGATGTTTGTGTTGTGGCCAAAGGGGTCATCATTGGTGACACGCAAGGTTTGCGGCAACCAAATGCCAAGCGCATGTGGCTCAAAGCGGCAATCTTTGTTGGACAGTTGAATGCTGGCGTTTTCCTGCTCGTTGTATGACTCATGGTGATCAACCATGCCTCGCAGAAACACGAAGACATCGCTGATGCCATTGTTGGCTTCGTTGACCAGCAGCGATTCACTACGAAGGTTGAATGGTCCACACTGAGCCGCGTTATCGCCGGTGACCGTGATGGCCTCACGCTCGGGAACGGCGCCATCATAGACAAATGTCCCAGTCAAAGTGGCCCAACCAGTTGGCTCAGCGTTGGCAGGCGGCGTGGTTGTGTCGCCGTTGCCAGCCTTGGGCTTGCTGGCTGCCGCCCTAGGCGCTCGTCGCGCAGGCTTGTCATCGCCACAACCAAGCTGAACGGCGACAATGATTGCGGTCAGTCCAAGAAGAATGGATTTCATGATTCTTGATCCCTTATGCTTGCCCTGCGGTGATCTGTTGTTTTGTTCTGAGTTCGCTGCCTGATTACTGACAACCGTGTTGAACTACTTCTCGAAGATGGCAGCTGGGACTTGGACATCGCCCAGCGAATTCTCGCCAGCATCGATTTTCATTGTGAAGCGACCTCTTTCCCAACCGTCGATGGCCAGGTAGCCCGACTTCTCATGAACGACTTGGAATTCCCATTCGCCTGGAGGGATATTCTCAATGGTGAATTGACCATCTTCGCCCGTGACAGCGAAATACGGATTGGCACGCGGCAAGATATAGCCCTTCATCCAGGGGTGGATATTACAACTCACCGGCTGCAAAGTGCGTTGCTCTCGCTGGAATGTGGCCAGATATTCCGCTCCAGGGGCGAGTTGTTGGTTGAATGTGCCTGTGCGGTCACCGATTGACGCGCAGTTGCAATTGTGCGGAACAGTGTCTCCGTTTGTGGCAACGAACTGTTGCTTGCCCAGCCAAAACGGGAGAACGTGCGGAACAAACGCGCCATTCTTATTGTCCATGGCAACACGCTCTGGCATCCCGGAAGGCAATCCATCAGGCAAAGGAACGTCACGACTGCGCACGTACACGACAATGTTCGCGATGCCGCCGTCCTCGCTAACGATCAAGGTCTCATCCCAGATCTTTTGCTTAAAGGCAGCTTGATCCTTGGTTGGAAGAATCTCGACGCGTTCTGGCGGCGTTCCGTCATAGATGAACCGACCGCTCAGGCTGCCGGTCTCTTGCGCATTCGCATTGTTGGCTGCGCACATCAGTGCCAGCGCGACAACGAGTGCGATTCTGATTGATGCAAGTTTTGAATAGTTCATCTGCTTGCTCACTTTCATTCGTCGTTTGGCTGCGGCGATGCACCGTCAGTGGTGACGCCAGCCGGTGGCTGGTTAATGAGCGGCACGATTGACTGTTGCCGCCGCATGTACCAGTCGTAGTTGAGCAGCAAGTCCACAACTGCTTCCAATTGTTCTTGTGAGAGCCCATTGTGAATCAGATCTCCCTTAGGCACGTCCGCCTGAAAGAGATTGGGTCGGATGGGCTGGTTTTGCGGGAAGTTGACAGGCATGCCTGTGAACGGAAGTTTCCGCTTGGGGTTGGCCAACCAGGGGTAAAGGAATTCTGGCCGAATCCGTCGGTAAACATTTTCCAGGTTGGGCGCAAGTGCGGTGATATCGCCGCCGGGGGAATAGTCGCCAATCTTGTGACACTTAATGCAATAGTTGCCGTTGGTGACAATGGTCATTGCATCTTTCAGCCGTGCTTCCGTTGCCGCGTCACCTTCCAGGGCAAGCGTTGACGTGCTGCTTTGAGCTTCCAGAGTCTGGAAGACGCTGCGGGTTTCAAACTCGTACGGGTAATTTGTGTTCTCGCGAGCCGCGAAATAGTTCGCTAGTGCGCGAGCCTCGCCGTGCGACATGTTGAATTTGGGCATCCGCAAAACGGCCGCATACCGAATGGGCTCTGGCTCTAGAAGGAAGTTGTAAAGCCACTCGGGCTGCACTTTCTCGCCTTCATTGAACAACGGCGGTGGCACCCAACCCCACGCATCCAAGTATTTGGCAGAAGGGTTAACGCCGTAGGTTGCCGGCGGATCAATCCCTCGGACCCGAGCCAAGACGCGGTCATGCAAGTATCGGGCGAAGAAACCACCGCGCGCGGGAATATGGCCAACGTATCGGTCTGAGCGAACGTCGACAGGATCCCCAGCAAGGAAGGTCTGTCCGTTGATCAGTGCCGGTTCCCACAAATCGATAAACTCGATTGGCGGATCAGTTTCTTCCAACCCTTCAATCTGTTGCACATTGCCGTTTTCATCCCGTGTCTTGCGACCGACAACGGTTGCCGTTCCCAGACCACGCGCATCAACTTCTCTGCTGGCGGCAATTTCTTGCTGCGTATGGAATTGGCGGAAGACTTCGTACTCGTTTGCCGGGAAGGACGTTTCCGGGAAAGTTGCTGGATCATAGTTGAATGTCCATCGATCAATCTCGAGTTCGTGACATCCGGCGCAGTTGTATTTCTCGAGAACAATATTGCCTTCGTTGATTGCCTGCTGTCGCGCGTCTGGAGCGTAGACGTATTTCTCCGCAGGCGGATCCGCGACGAGCCCCAGAACGAACGTAATCACCTCTTCCCGCTGCTGTTCGTCGAACGGGAACATCGGCATCTTCAGCCGTTCGTTATAGCGCTTGAGAGCCGCCTTGGAATAATCATAGCTCCGGGGAGCGCGTAACTTTTGCCAAATGAACCCCGTTCGCTGATGTGCCAGGAGCGAGTTCAAGTAGTAGCCCTGATCGGGATCACGATCGGCAACGTCTTCGATGTCGAGCGCATCGTGTTCATCATGTTCGCCAACGTGAACCTCGGGAGCATGAAAGAGGGCTCCATGACCATCGGCGGAGTGCCCTGAGTGGTCTTTGCTCATGTCGGTCATGTGAATCAACTGGCCGACCTGCTCGAACGCCAACTTAGAAGCGTCTTTCCGCCCCCAATCTGATAACGTTGTTCCGATAGGCTTGGCGGACTCGAATCCGGCGATGTCATGGCAGCCATAACAGCCATACTTGCCGATCGACTTGCGACCCAAATAGTTGAGCACGTGTTCCTGTTGGGCAGCCGCGTCGCCGGCATATGCGCCCACCAGTTCAACTTCGTCACCTTTGAGTTCCGCTTCCAACTCCAGCGGGATTCCTTCTTCGTAGAATCGTGCTGCCTGGCTGCCGGTAAAGGTCGTGGCCAGGTACTCCATTGCCAATTCACGCATGGCCTCCTGGAATTCGGCACCCTCGATGTCCGGCAGAGCATGTTTGGGCGTCCAGCTATTGTCTTGCGATAGCAAGTACGCGGCGATATCGGCTGCCGGATCATACAGCGGAGCCGAAGCAACATCCGTATTCTGCGCTGCACCTTCTGGCAGATTGGGATCGGCATGGGGAATGCCAGTTGGTCCAACATCCGGTTCCGGCAGCAGGAACACGTTAGGCATTTTCGTGCGAGCATGGTAGCGACTGGGCTCACGCAGCCACGAAGTCAGCCATTGCCGACCTTTCTCGCCTTTGAGTTTGGCGCCAAGGTTGGACAAGTCCGGCCCTTGATCTTGATTCGCTTCTGGGAATTCTCCGTGACCATGGCATGCCAGGCAGCCTTTGGTTTCAAAGAGAAGCTTTCCTCGTTCCGCATCCGGCGGCAGCAAATCGCCATCGACGGTCGGCTGTGCGTCGTGGCCGAATTCCTGGCTGATGGATTGCAGATAGTGCGTCATCGCCAACGCTTCAACCTGCTCCAAGTTTTGTGTGTGGCCTGGCTCGTTATAGTCTTCGCTTTCCTCTGCCGTGTACGGCAGGAAGTGACCGTACTGCCCAAAGAACTGCGGCATCCTTGTGCTGGGTCGGAAATCGCTAGGCTCCATGATCCAGCCATAGACAAATTCCGGATTCACTTTCGCGTTCAGGTAGCGGAGGCTTGGTCCAACTTTGCGCATTGCGCCAGGTGTGTCCTGATCCGCCAGCACGGAAGCCAGACCGTGCAAGTTGCCATTGAGATACGCATTTTCATCGCTAGAGGGGTCGGCACGCCGTACATCCGCATTAATCAACGCCACCAATTCGCGACGTGCGACATCATCATCAACACTGGCGACCAACCGTCCTGCAAGCGATTGAATGCGCGACTTGAATTCTTCCGGTGCATCCGCTGTGAAGATCTCATCACCACGTGCCGCCTGGGCCGCATCATCCAACTGCGAGCTCACGTGCAAGGACTGTGCTGCGGGAACATAGTTGGGTTCAAGCCGCAGGTCTGGACCGATGGTGCCACCGCCCCCGGCGTATCCATTAACTTCGTGGCAGCCAAAGCATCCATACGTGCGAACAGCATCGTAACCGGCCATCAACTTTGGCGCGGGCGGTTCCGGGAATCTCTCGCTTGGATTGAGTTCCATGACCGAGTGATGGCACCGAAGGCAACTGCTTTCCAGGAATCGCTCCGGATACATGGGGTAGATCCAGTGGTGATTGTCAAACCACTCATGATCCCGGGACCAAGATTTCAGCTCGGCGATATTGCTTGGAGAGTGCGACGCCCATTTGAATTGCGTCGCGTTACCTTGGCCTTCGTGGCAGATCGTGCAGCCGATGTCCTTGAACGGGTGCGGGCTGGAATCCGTGCCGTAAAGATCAAGACGCGGATGAGCGCCGTACGGTTGAGGGACGCCGCGGCGCACATCCAAAACGATTGGCTCCCCCCACTTGACGTTATCCAGCAAGTACGAGTAGGCCTGCTCGATGGATGTGATGCGGACACTCGACCCATCGACATAAATCCGCTCGATGACATCGCCACGCTTGAGCAATGCATCTGCTCCCGCACTTCGCGGCATCACCAGATCAATGAGAGCGTCTTCCGAGTCAAAGATCCCGCTGTCCGCCAGGCTGATTCCATAAAAGCGGACGAGGAGATCGCGCGAGTCACTGTCCGGTTCGACATCCGGCGGGGAACTTGGGGTCGCCAGTTGCAACCCTTCAATGACGTACGCTGGCTCGTAATTGGGAGTTGTCGCCGTGCCAGGCGCCGTTTTGTCAATTCCCAAGTGGCAAGTGATGCAACGGTCAAAGCGAGCCACTTGCTTGTGATTGTAGTTCTGTGTCAGATCAGGAAGCCAAATGTGCTTGACTTCGATGTCCGAGTTGTTGAACGCGTCCAAAATCGGCAGTGTGACGACGTCACGCCCCAAATCATCCCAGGCGCCGGCGGCAGCTTCGTACGCCTTTTCCAGATTGTCGAGGTCAAGCTTGAATGAATCGATCGACTTTTCGGCCGTGGAAAGGTTGCTGTCGATCACTCCGATGATTTGATCCAACGTCAAACGGTGCAGGTTGGCCGCTTCGTATCGAGCGTTAAGGTCAACAACCGCAGCTTGAATTTCATCAACGCTTGCCTGCAGATCGGCCACGGCTTCCGGAGAATCACCATTATTGATCGCGATGCCCAGCAAGCTGTTCTCACCATCGAATTCCGCTCGCTTGAATTTCAAGGATTGCTGCAAACTTGACTCGCGGAACATGGCTTCAGCTCGGGCATCAGCCAGCAGTTCTCTCAAATCAACGCGAGCCTCGGCTGCGGTTTCTTCATCGGCGCCTTGTAACACTTCGTAAGCGGCTTGCAGATCATTGATCGCACCCTCGGCTTCGGAAGAGCCATTACTATCCGCGGCTTGTGCGCGGAATGTCGCTGACTCATCCGCTAACGTCTCGATCACAGCATCCCTGGCAAGCTGACTGCGGTCGCGGCGCGCGACTGCTTCGGCGGCATCGCCACCAGACAACTCAGCGATGCGAACATCAATTGCAGCTTGAGCAATCCGTTGCGAGTACCGGCCAGATTCACGCACTGCTGCGATGAGTTCCGCTTGGGCAATTGCCCGGCTCTCGTTGAGGCCTGTTAGCGCATCTTCGGCTTCGGCCGCTCGACGCGCCGCGTCATAGCGCATCTCAGCATAGAACAGTTCCAACAATGATTGGGCCGGAACCTGCGCTGCAAACTGGTCGCGGACATCCTCACGCGCATCCATGCCATATGTGAATGCGTCATCCATCGTCTGGGCCAGAATACGAGATTCCAGATCCCAAACTTCCAGCTTGCCGTAGTATTCCTCCTGGTACTTTTTCCACTCACGGTTGTGGTCTTGCACCAACATCCAAATGGTGAACAGCAACATCAACAGGGATGTAATCCCAAAGATGATGTGCATCCGCTTTTGGTTGTACCAGGTTTGTTCTGTTGCAGGCATTGTTACTGATGCCGTATGGATTGAATCAACTGCTGATCAGCAGTGACATCAAATGTTGAAGAAGAACTCCGGAATCGCCACGATGTACTTCAAGTTGAATGCCCAACGCAGCGCCATCTTGATGGGCAGCGACGCCATGAACAGCAGAAGGACAACCATCGCCATGTAGCGAATGAAGCCCATCCTGATGAAGAATTTTCTGAACACGGTGGTGGCCAAAAGCGGCGGAAGCACAATGAAGTAAAGCGCTACGCTCAGCAGCCCAAGCCACTCCCGATAAATCACAACGCCCAGCGATTCAAATGTTCCCATATCGCTGGACACCGTTGGGACACTGGTGCCCATCAGGTCATTCCAAAAGATCTGAGACAGATCAATATTGTTGAGCACAAGGACCTTGTGCGCATCCCACTCTTCAAACGGGCCAAAGAAGTTCCAGTTTGGCCCGCGTAAAAATGTGCCCAAGACAATCAACGTCACCCACAGTTCCAGGAAGCCAACCTGAAAAATGATGTAGGCAAATCGACGCTGCGAGATCGTGTAATATCCGTTGCCCTTCTTGTTGAAGTCCAAGTAGGGAATGGCCATCAAGCCCACAATCACCAAACTTGGCAGCACAACGCCAGCCATCCAGGGATCGTAGTAGACGAGCATTTCCTGCAGGCCCAGGAAGTACCATGGGGCCTTCGAGGGGTTGGGGGTTTTCACCGCCGAAGCAGGTTCTTCCAACGGGGCTTTGAGAAGTATTGCCCAAATCAGCAGAAGCGCCGTGAGGGCGATCATGCAGATGAGTTCCGTATAGACCAAGTCCGGCCACACGAGGACCTTCTCGTTGTCCTCTTTCTCTAACGGCGGCAACCCTTCGGCCGCGCGATCATCATTGATGACCGACTTGTAGGTCGCCAACCAAGTGAAGAAGCCCAGCAAGAAGACAAGCGCAACGATCGGCACATTGTCCGGCTTGGCGACAATCTCCCAGAAGGGACGATTGGTCATGGCCAGCCCCATCAACAACAGCGAAGCATTGAAAATCGACCAGGCGACAACCGGCTTTACAAAGAAGCGCCGCCAATAGTACGCAGCGCACAAGCCCGCAGTCGTCGCCAATGTATAGACAATAGCTCCAGGGTTGCCTGTCAACGCGGCGTTCGCATATCGAATGAACCACTCTGGCAGTTTTGGCGGAGCGCCGCCCATGGATGCCGCGGAGAGAATAACGCACAACATCGACAAGGTGAGCCAACCAAGAACGTTAGTGATGGCCACACCGCCGACGTGAAACCAGGTCCGGACTTTATCATTGCCGGCTTGATCTTTGCCACCTTGCCACAAATAGAACGCCGCAGTGGCGTTCATCAAAGCCAGCGCAAGGTAGAAATAGCCGAGAAACTCAGCCGAGCGAGCGGCAAAACTCGGATCAAAACCGTGGTGCATTTATGAAGACCTGGCCTGAAAGGGGCACGTCGTCCAAACTCTTTCCAAAATTGCAGGGTTGGCCCAATAGGTTTCCATACGCCCAACCGCGAAGCCTTCCGCGCTGCCGCGCAGTCTTCGCGCTATAGCGGCCCGCTGATGCCACCGTCCTTGCGGACTCTCCAAAAGTGAATCGCCAGCAAGAAGGCGACCGCCAAAGGAATGGCAATGCAGTGCAAAATGTAAAACCGATTGAGCGTTTCCTCGCCCACAAAGCGCGCACCGAGGAGCGCAAAGCGCGCATCGGAGGCGTTGGTAATCATGTCGATACTGCCAATGCTAAGCACCTGCTGCCCCGGACCTTCATTTCCAAGGATTGGCGTCGCTCGGGCCATGTTAGAACCCACCGTGATCGCCCAGATGGCCAACTGATCCCACGGCAGCAAATATCCAGTGAAGGAAAGC
>CALJLD010000300.1 GCA_937982665.1 uncultured Planctomycetales bacterium | reverse complement strand
GCAAGATGCCGCCGTCCGGGCAGCCATCATGGTGTGGCAAATCTGTAGGTCGGTCGAGTTTCCTGGTCATGCCCTAGTTAGGCCATCTATCACCCCACCTGCCTGTGGCCACGTGTGGATGGGGCAACCGCCGATCACAGCAGCGGGCAGGGTCACATAGGGCTGGAGCTGGCCGAAATATCAATCGGAATGCCTTCCGCATGCTCTTTTTTCGTTGAAGAGCGCCCAGCCCGCCAGTATCTTGTGGCTACTCAGGCGCGTTCTCGTTGCCCGCCCTAACGTATTGCAACGCCTGGGTTGGTATTTCCCGCCTCATCTCTTATCTCGCCCCGGTTCTCGAGGAGTGTCCGTATGATTCGGCGAAAGTGGCTCCCTGCCCTGATTGTCACGTTGTCGTTTGCGGTGGGCGGTGTCCCGCTGACGGCGGCCTGGATGGTTGCACAAGACCAAGACCAGGATGCACAAGACCAGGATTCCACGGAATCCTCTGCCCAGGAGGAAACCCAGGAGGACCAAGCCGAAGGCACGCTGCCGGAAGCCTGGATGGACGCCGTGCGTTGGCGTTCCATTGGCCCCGCCAGCATGATGGGCCGCATCACGTCTCTCTCCATCTACGAAGAGAACTCGAAAGTCTGGTGGGCGGCGACGGCCTCAGGCGGCTTGTTGAAAACCACCAATGATGGCATGACGCTCGAACACCAGTTCGACCACGAAGCCACGGTTTCGATCGGTGACGTGCAAGTCTGCCAGAGTGACCCCAACATTGTTTGGGTGGGAACCGGCGAAGCCAACCCGCGAAACAGCGTCTCGTGGGGAAATGGTGTCTATAAGTCCACAGATGGTGGCGACACCTGGACCCACATGGGCTTGGACAAGACATTCCAGATCGGCCGCATTGCGATCGATCCCACGAATCCCGACACGGTTTATGTTGGCGCGATGGGCCGCCTGTGGGGGCCCAGCGAAGAGCGTGGCGTCTACAAGACAACCGATGGTGGCGAAACCTGGGAGAAGGTTTTCTACGTTGACGACAAGACCGGTGTCATCGATGTGCAAATGCATCCCACCGATTCCAACACCTTGATCATCGCCGCTTACGAACGAAAGCGTGATGGCTTTGATGGTAATGATCCGGAAGTGAAGTACGGCGAAGGCGCCGGCATCTTCAAGACAACCGATGGTGGCGAGAATTGGACGGAACTGGAAGCGGGACTTCCCACCGTCAACAAAGGTCGCATTGGCCTGACGTATTATCGCAAAGACCCCAACTACATTTACGCGGTTGTCGAATCCGAACTCATCGGTCAGCCGGCTCCGGATATGCCCCATTGGGGATTCAGCGTGGAATCCGCCGACGTTGGCATGCGGATCACGGAACTTGAAGAAGAAGGCCCCGGCGAAACCGCCGGCCTGCAAGCGGATGACATCATCCTCTCGGTCGATGGCGAGATGATCGCCAACAACGATCAACTGCTGGATGCCTTCCTCAGCAAGACGAATGAAGATTCCGTCGAATTGAAAATCTATCGCGAAGAAGAAGAACAGCAGATCACATTGCAATTCGCTGAACGCCCCCAAGGAAATCGCGGCGGTGGAGGCGGCGGACGAGGACAGCGGGGTGGTGGACGTGGTGGCCGAGGAGGTGGCGGAGGCGTCAGCTTTGTGGGAACTCTCGGAGGCCAAAACGCCAACCAGCAACGTCGCCAAGGCCCCAAAGGCTACGAGCATGGCGGCATCTATCGTTCTTCCGATGGTGGCGACACCTGGGAACGTATCAACACGTTGAACCCGCGTCCGATGTACTACAGCCAAATCCGCGTCGATCCGAGCGACAACAATCGCATCTGGTTGTGCGGAACTTCTCTCTATCGCTCCAATGACGGTGGCGAAACCTTTACTGGTGACGGTCTCGGCCGTGGCGATGTCCACGTCGACAACCACGCCCTGTGGATTGATCCCAACGATGGCGATCACATCATTCTGGGTAATGATGGCGGCATCTATATCACCAAGGACTGGGGCGAAAACTGGGATCACCAAAACCATGTGGCCATCGGCCAGTTCTATCACGTTGGCGTCAGTGCTGACCGTGACTATTGGGTCTTTGGCGGTCTGCAAGACAACGGCACCTGGGGCGGCCCTCATCGCGTCGGCGGTCAAGGTGGCCCGGTCAACTCTGACTGGATCTCCATCAACGGCGGTGACGGCTTCATCGCTTTTGCTGATCCCAATGACTCGAAGATGATCTACGCCGAGAGTCAAAACGGAAACATGTCCCGCTACAACATCCACACCGGCGAACGAAGTTCCGTGCGTCCGCGTGGGAATGCTGGTGGCGGACGAGGTGGTGGAGGTGGCGGACGAGGTGGCGGGTTCCGCTTCAACTGGAAAACGCCATTCATCCTGTCTCCGCACAACTCCAAGATTCACTACAGCGCTGGTAACTATGTATTCCGTTCCGTCGCGCAGGGCGATGGCGCACGACCGATCAGCCCTGAGATCACCAATTCGGACAACGGCGCCGGCAGCGCGATTTCGGAATCGGCCGTCCGCGAAGGCGTCCTCTACGTTGGCACAACCGATGGTTCCCTCTGGGTGACTACTGATGGTGGTGAAAACTGGACGGACCTTTGGGAGAACCCGGATGATGTCGAAGCTCCCGCCGGTGGTGGCGGAGGCGGTGGTCGCGGCGGATTTGGAAACTTTGGAGGCGGCCAGGGCCAATTCGGTCGCGGTGGCCAAGGTCGGGGCCAGTTTGCCGGTCGTGGTGGTCAAGGCGGCCAAGGTCGCCAAGGTCGTGGTGGCCAGGCTGCCACGAATCCCGTCAACGGCGCCTGGACAGCATCGTTTGAAATCCAAGGCCAAGAGCGTGAATTCACCATGCGTCTGCGCATGGACGACGAAAACGAAATCACCGGCGACTTTGATTCCGAAGCCTTTGTTGGTGATCTGACGGGCTCTTATGATCCCGAATCCAACGAGATCACCTTGGAAACGGAAACGGCTTCCATCGTCGGCAAGATTGAGAACAACACCTTCACCGGCACATTGACCGCTGGTGACGGCGCGTTCGAGATCGAATTCTCCGCCACCCGCGCAGCTCGGGCTGGTCTTGCCCAGGGTCGCGGTCGAGGTCAGGGAGGACGAGGTGGCCGGGGCGGCGCTCAAGAAGACGAAGGCGAATCGATCGCCTCGCAATTGCCTGGCCGTCGTTGGGTCAGCTCGCTGGAAGCCAGCAAGCATCAAGCAGGCCGTGCCTATGCAACTTTCGATGGGCACCGCTCCAACGATGACGAACCCCACGTCTACGTTACGGAGAACTACGGTCGTACCTGGAAGTCCATTCGTGCGAACCTGCCGACAGGCGCCGGTTCCACGCGAGTGATTCGTGAGGATATCGAGAACCCGAACTTGCTGTTCTTAGGCTGTGAATTCTCTTGCTGGGTTTCGATTGACCGTGGCGAGAGTTGGACTCGCTTCAACAGCAATCTGCCAACGGTGGCAGTTCACGAGTTCGCCATTCATCCGTCCGCTGGCGAAGTTGTCGCCGGGACGCATGGTCGGTCCTTGTGGATCACGGATGTCTCGATGTTGCGGCAAATGACTCCGGAAACGGTGGCCGCGGATGTGCACCTTTACCGCCCGCACCCGGCCATCATGTGGAAGCCGGAACCGCGCAAGGCCTCCAGCGGCACACGTCGCTTTGTTGGCGAAAACCCACCAACCGGCTCGTTGATCTATTACTCACTGGCCGAAGCGGCTGAAGAAGTCAGCCTGACGGTCTCTGACATCAGCGGCGACGAGATCGCGCAGCTGGAAGGCTCCACCGAACCTGGTCTGCATCGCGTCAATTGGACTCTCCGCCGTGGTGGCGGTGGTCGCGGTGGACGTGGAAATTTTGGTGGGGGGCGTGGAGGCGGACGTGGTGGTCGCGGTGGACGTGGCCCGGCGGTTTCCGCTGGCGATTACTTGCTCACTTTGACAGTGGATGGGGAAACCTACACCCAGCCGCTCAAAGTTGAAGGCGACCCTAACTATCCGGATATGGATACCGCGGCGCTCATCAACAACCAGTTGATGTACGAAGCTTTCGAGCAAGGTGAAGAGGATGAGGAAGTCGGCGGCGGTGACGCGGCCGAATCCAAGTCCAGTGAATTGACACCGGTCACCAGCGGCCAATAGCACTGGTTATCGAGTCTTGTTGCAACATTCAAACGGGCCGCGCTCATCAGCAGCGCGGCCCGTTTTCGTTTGCGCATCCACTTGCCGCGAACGTAACCCTTCTGCAACTCGATATTTCGCGGCAAATGCCATGAGACAAGCGTGCGTCTTCGCACATTCCGCGGCTAAAAGGCGCAAGCTATGATTGCCTGCGTCAAGATCGCACATACCAACGGAACGTCGCGCGGGCAGTTTGGCGATGGTGACGTGCAACATCCTCACGGATGCCACCTCACAGACTGAGCAACAAAGTTAGCAAATCAAGCGTGTTGATGATGGCAACAACATCGCCAAATCCTGTCGAATCGAAAACAAACCCCAACGCTAAGGCTCAGCCCAAGCGGCGGATGTCATCCAAGACCAAGCTCAACCTGGTTCTGGATATCACATTGTTTCTGGCCATTCTGTTCATCATCTGGACCACGGCCATGATGCGGCTTGTCTTTCCGCCGCCGACACAAGCCGATGGCTGGACGCTATGGGGCATGTCGTTGAATCAGTGGTCGGAAATCCAATTCTATTCGCTGTGCGTCTTCACTTTGCTTTCCTTTGAGCACGTTGTGCTGCATTGGAAGTGGGTGGCCAACATGATTGCCAACAAGATGATCAAGACCAAACAGAAGGTGGACGAAGGAAGCCTGGCGATGTATGCCATCGGCACTTGTTTTGCTTTGCTGTTCACGTTGATGGCCGTTCTTGTCGCGGCAATCATGACAGTGCAAAGTCCCGCGTAGCGCAGCCTCGGAAAGCGGCGGACATCAAACGCGCCTGGTGCAGCCTGAGGTTTGCCTTTGGCTGCGAGCTCGCCTGCGCGAAAGTCCAGACGTGATGCACACACCTCATCGCTTCCAATTCTCAAAGTCGAAACTGCCAAGCGGAGTTTTGCGGCGGACGAAAAGCACTGCTGGACAAGCCGGACAAGCCAGCAGTGGCACCCAATTCCGGCATAGCGCGGCCCGCAAAGCAACCGCCAAACACGGCACATCTTGACCGCCAATTCGCATTCGCGTATCGTCCGCGGCCTTTTTCCTTCTTCGCGAAATGCCCATGCGTTGCTATCGCGTCATGCTGGCGGTTTCTTGCTGCGCGGTGCTGGCCGTCGTTGGCGGTTGCTCGTCGCGCTGGGCGATGGACGTGCCGGAGTACAACGCCAAGTATTCGCGACCGTATCCGGAAGACGAACTCGAAACTCTCGCTCGCAAGGCCAAACAATCCGCGGACGCGCGGTTTGTCGCCGGACGAAGTGGAGCCTACGCAGGCGGTGCCGGCCAGACCGATCCCGGAGCCGCCGGGGCCGAGTTGGGCGTGTTCCACTACTTTGACGAACATACAGAAGGCCGCGCCAGCCTGGCCTGGCTGGCAAGCTCCGCCGCGGACAATTCCTTCCTTGGCGCCAATCTGGGCGCCCGCGTGCAAACGCCCAGCAGGGTCGCGCCGTTTGCCGGAGTGGGCATGTTCGGCGGCTATTCCGATGTCACGGAAGCGGCCGACAACGACCGCCGCGACAACGACGATGACGGAGCGATCGACGAATTGGGCGAAGAAAAAACCACCATTGATGGCGTGCTCGGCGCGGTCAACCCGGAAGTTGGCGTCCACTTCTGGATGACATCACAACTGCGGCTCACCGCTTCCGCAAGCTATTACATCACCACCGAAGGCCGCGATCACGACTTCTGGATGTACGGCGTTAATCT
>CALJLD010000299.1 GCA_937982665.1 uncultured Planctomycetales bacterium | reverse complement strand
TGACCGTATCATGTCAGGAGGGCTGTACAAGAAACAGGTAAGCTCCCGACATGCTGGATCTCGACACACTACGACGACAATGCGCCAATGGCAAAGTGCACGAATACTTGTACTTCTGGAGCCATCGTCCGTCGAAAACGGGCGAAATGACTACGGCGTGCCTCAGCCAATGGCATCAATCTGGATTCCAGCTTAAGGATGCATATTATCCAACGGCCGAACATTGGATGATGGCCGAGAAGGCTCGCCTCTTTGATGACAAAGACTCATTGCGAAGTATCCTCGACGTCCACGACCCCAAAGCAGCCAAAGCACTGGGTCGCAAGGTCAAGAACTTTGATGGAGCTGTGTGGCAAGCAAATGCACGCAGAATCGTCACCGAAGGCAACTTGGCGAAGTTCAGTCAAAACGAGCATCTCAGAACTTACCTGCTGGGAACTGGCGATATGGTTCTCGTCGAAGCAAGTCCGTATGACCGAATCTGGGGTATCGGCCTTGCTGCTGACGATGATCGAGCAAAGGACCCGGCAACATGGAATGGCCAGAACCTGCTTGGTTTCGCACTGATGGATGTTCGAGATCAGCTGGACCAGATGTGATAACTCATCGTCACGGATCCAGTTCAACCTGGCTCTGTCAAAACTGACTCGCAAAATTTGAATTGCCGTCAAATCGCGGATAGTCTCTTTCTTAGTTTTGTGACGCGTTGAGTCGATTGTGCTTGGACCAAGACCATTCACCATTTTGCAGTCAGGGTCGATCTCCGTGGATGACACCCTTGCATTGATTGATCAGTATTGTGCGCGACTTCGCGAAGCGCTGAACTCTGGCAAGCCGAGTCCGATCGAGGCGTTGCTCAAGGAAGCCCCAGAGGCATTGCGCGATCAACTTTTGGCCGAGCTGGTCACGGAAGAGGCCGAAATTCGGATCGGACGGGGGGACGTTCCCCAGTGGCAAGAGTATGCGGAGCGGTTTCCGGACAGAATCAATGCTGCGAGCCAAGGCTTTGAACGCTTCCAGCTCAATGAATCGCCGACCGTGGAGGATGCGGGCGATTCAACTGCTCGCAAACCTACGCGTGCGCAGATTGGCCCCTACAAGCTTCTGCAGCAAATTGGCGAAGGGGGCATGGGCACAGTCTGGATGGCAGAGCAACTGGAGCCTGTTCGCAGGCGCGTCGCGCTTAAGGTTATCAAGCCAGGCATGGATTCAGAGCAGGTCATTGCTCGCTTTGAAGCCGAGCGACAAGCCTTGGCCATGATGGACCATCAGAACATCGCCAAGGTTCATGATGGCGGCATGACGGAAGACGGCCGGCCATATTTTGCGATGGAACTCGTGCAAGGAGTTCCCTTCACGCAATACTGCGACGACAACAAACTCTCACTCAATGAACGTCTGGAATTGTTTATCCCCGTTTGTCGGGCCGTGCAGCATGCTCACCAGAAGGGGATTATCCACCGCGACCTAAAGCCGTCCAACGTGCTGGTCACACTTTATGATGGCAAGCCGGTCCCCAAGGTGATCGACTTCGGCTTGGCGAAGGCTCTGCAGCTTCAACAAAGGCTGACTGACAGGACGGTTTTCACGGAGTTCGGCCAGGTTGTCGGTACTGTGCAGTACATGAGTCCGGAACAAGCCGAGATGAACGCCCTGGACGTGGACACGCGCACAGACATTTATTCTCTCGGTGTCATGCTCTATGAAGTCTTGACCGGAAGCACACCGCTCGAGAAGGAAAAGCTGGCGGAGAAGGCCTTGCTGCAACTGTTGGCGGCGATCAAAGAAACGGACCCGCCAAGGCCAAGTGCAAGGCTCAGCAATTCCGGGGAAGCCATCAACGGTATCTCCGCACAACGGAGGATCACCCCCGGCAAGCTCCAACAAGTCTTGCGCGGGGAACTGGACTGGGTCGTGATGAAGGCCTTGGAGAAGGACCGCACAAGGCGCTACGAAACAGCCGCCGGATTTGCGGAGGACTTGGAGCGCTACATAGGCAACGAAGCCGTGATTGCGCGGCCACCATCGATCGGATATCGCACGCGCAAATTCGTGAGAAAGAACCAAGCGATAGTTGCCCCTGCAAGTGCTATTGCGGTATTGCTCGTCTCCGCCGTTGGAGTCTCCAGTTGGTTCGCATTAGATGCCAATCACGCAAGAGTCGAAGTCTCCAACGAAAAAACCAAAGTGGAGCGGCAACGGGACCGCGCGGACGAACAGGCTAAGTTAGCAAGCGCGCGAGCATCTGACTTGGACTTAGTTAAAGAAGATTTGGAGGCAAATTTGGCGAGGACAAATTACTACCTCGCTGTAGCCAGGTGGAATGCACACCGCGCGAGGGACGCGAATGTGTTGCTCGACAAAGTGCCCGAGCAACACAGGCATTTTGAATGGCATTTTGCCAAGCGCCAGTTTCAAGGGAGCGACCTGACATGCTACGGGCATTCCGATCATGTGAATGCCATCACCGTTAGCCCTGATGGAAAACTCGTTGCTTCTGGAAGCGCTGATGCGTCGATAAGAATCTGGGACATGAGCTCGGGAGAATTGCTCCAGACACTTGATGAGCACGTGGGTAGCATTACGAGTTTGAGTTTCAGCCCTGACGGAAAGTGGATCGCGTCAGCAAACGATCTTACGATCAAGATCTGGGATGCAGCAACGGGCGATGTTCGACAAACGATATCACAAGAACGAGGTAGCATTCATAGCGTCAGCGTCTGTGCCGACAACACTCGGGTCGTTTCTGCTGACGACAATGGAATGGTCAAGATCTGGGATGCAACCTCGGGCAACGAGCTGCTCGGCTTCGAAATCTCATTTAGCCTGCTTAAGAACACCGCGACACTTAGCCCTGACGGGAAGTGGATTCTTGCGTTAAGCAGGGACCACAAATGCACTCTCTGGGATATTGATTCCGGCCAAGTAATGCGCAGTTTGTTGGGAGCAAGTGGTCGGATCTCAAGCGCGACTTTCAGCCCTGACGGACGCATCGCTGCCATCGTCGGCGATTTAGATCAGTCGGTGCGTCTATGGGCTGTCGACACGGGCGAGGAACTCCCTGTCTTAAGTTACAGTTCGTATTTTCCTTTTGTTTCAGCGGTAAGTTTTAGCCCAGATGGGAGATGGATGGCAGCTGCAGGTGATAACGTGATTGAGAAATGTGATGTAATAAAAAGTAACGAAATAAAAATAATATCAGAACACCAACCACCAGTTAAGTCAATCATTATCAAAACTAACT
>CALJLD010000298.1 GCA_937982665.1 uncultured Planctomycetales bacterium | reverse complement strand
TTCCTTGCCAGCTTGCGAGTTTTGAACTTGCAGGTCAACGGGCCGAGCGGCCAAGTGTGTGATGTCCCACGGCGGCAGGACGGCGTCTCTTCGCGATTTGTGGACATTCGGGGTTTTGTCCACAAAAACATTCGGTTGTGGCTGTTACGTAACTTGTTGTCCTGCCTTATTTTTCGTGCAAAAAGCTGGACAATGCGCCGCGGACTGATATCATCAAATGTGGAGGCGAAATCCGCTCCGTAGCGGGGGAACCCCCTATGGGCCGTCTGGATTGCTGCCTTCCACCATATTCCTTTGCCATTATTCCGGGACAACTTCAGACAATCGGCCTCTTCTCTGTTCCGGCCCCGCCGCTTCGTTCGCGAACGGCGGGGTTTTTTCGTGCGCCGTGCTATTTCCGGGTGCCAATTGAAGTGAGCAACAAGCGCTAAGCGTCAGCGATTGAAGAGCGGCGATTGATGAGCAGAAGCCAACGCGATCCGCGCTTAGCAACTGTGGTGGCGGCGGGTGGTCTTCCGGCCACGGCGATAAGGGTCGAATCGCTGAGATTGAAGATAACCGTATTGAATCGCGAACCACTCGGCATATTTCTCGCGGTCTTCATAGCTGGAGTTTCTTTCATCCAGCAAATGGCCTAGCTCGTGAATCAGGATGTTATTCAAGTAGTAATCCTTGATGGCTGGCAAGGACCAAATCAGCCGCCAGCCGCATGCGCCATGCCGTTCCCAGCGGCCGCCGTACATGCGGGCTTCGTGCCACTGTTGAGGCTTGGGCTTCTTGGAGAAATGCTCCACAAGATCGGCCTCGACGGGATACAAGTAGATCGCCGGGCCCCATTGCATGCCGTAGCAGGGATAGTTCCGCTTTTTGCGCGTCATCCGCGAGAATTGCACGACTTCCAGCGGCGCGGTGAAGCGTTCAGGCAGTTCGGCAAGCCTTGCCCGAACTTCGTCTGGCGTGACCACATGCCGGTAGCCACGGCCTGCGGTTTGCACGATATACTCACATATGCCGTGTCCTTGCGGCTCGTGCCAATCTTCCGGCGGGATGAGCGGACCTTGCTCAATTCCATTACCACCGCGATGCCGCAGAAAGGCCTTGGAAGCACGTTGCTTGGTGCGCAAACTTGCCGCGGCAGCGGAATTTCGCTGCTGGGGTTTTTGCTTCCAAGATTTCTGGTGCTTCTTTGCCATGTTGTTGCGCAATGCCCAAAGGGACCGTGACCGCCTTATGCGTCCTTTCGCTGCAATCTTGCAGGTGGTGAATTGCCATCGTGAAAATGCTCTCCGTAGGGACCTTCCCTGGACAATTTCATCCTAGGCGCGGAGTCTGTTCAGTTTCAAGTGAACATCGTAAAGTGTTAAATGACAATAAGTTGCGAACTGGACATGTCCGGCAGGCTACGGCCCCCAGTACCAACACATCGATGAATATCGATCCATGTCGGCTGGTTTGTCAAACTCATGCATATCACTTCCAGCGATGTCAGATGCATGAGGTTTGCTCGCTGATTTTCTGCCAGACGTTGAAGCGTCAAGGCAACTCTCTCTCTGATTTCGTCCCGGAGTCTTCTCAAACAACTACCTCTTGCTTGCCAACACAACTCATGTCACGCCAATCCGTTGCTCTTTTGATTTGCTGTGTCAGCTTTCTGTCCGTTGCCAATCCAGCACATTGCCAGCAACCGCGGACCTTGCAAACGGTGCCAAAGCCAGAGTCAGTGGAAGTCCCGCCAGATGGCATCACCGTCCCGATGAAGTTTCGCGGCTCAATGCCGGCATTTGATGTCATGGTCAACGGTCAGGGACCGTTTTTCTTTGCGCTCGATACCGGCGGAATGGGCCTGGCCCGCGCGGATGTCACGCTGGTTGAGAAGCTCAAGCTCGAGAAGATCGGTGACATTCAAGCAAGTGACGGCAGCGGGCAAGGCACAAGGACGATGGATGTCGTGCGGCTCGATGAATTGCAACTGGGCGAGGCTGTCTTCAAAGGTTTGGACGCTGCCTCGCGAGACTACAACCGCAGTGACCGCGTGGAGCGTATCGACGGGATTCTTGGGATTCACCTGTTTCAGGACCATCTGCTCACGCTGGACTACCCCGGCCAAGAGCTACGCTTATCCCCGGGCGAATTGCCAGAACCAGATGGGAAATCCGTGGTGGAATTGGTGCCTGACCAAATGGTCCCCGCATTGGAAATCGAAGTCGGCGGCCAGAAACTGCTTTGCCACATCGATTCCGGCAACATGGCAGGCGAGATCGTTGTGCCAACCAGTTTGGCCGAGAAGCTGCCGCTGCAAGGCGAGCCTCAAGTCATTGGTCGAGCTCGCACGGTGACTAACGAAATTGAGATCAAAGCCGCAACGCTGGATGGCTCGGTGCTGATCGGCGAGCATGAGATCAAGAACCCCCGCATCACATTCGCCGAGATCTTTCGCACCGGGAACATCGGCTCTGGGCTCCTTAAGCAGTTTGCCATGACCCTCGACCAAAAGAACGGCCGCGTGAAGTTTGTCCGGGCGACGGAAGAATAAAGGGATGGGCCGCCAAGCCGGCTGTCCAACTATGGCAACCCATTCCAGTTGGCGTGCGATCTCTACCGACAATTGGCTAGGATATGCTGAGTGCCGCGTGCTTGTACTACAGTTCACCAAACTGGGGATGCCAGTTGCTAGAATCTTCAAGCAGACAGCCTGCGCCTGATCGACTTTATTAATTCCGCGACCAGAAAGTGTGGCGATGCTGAGTATCACTTCTCAACGGTTCTGTCAGGTTCTCGTTTTCGCCATCAGCCTGATGCTTGCGAATCAGACTGTTGCCCAAGAAACCCACTCACAGTCAACCTGGCCACAATTCCGGGGAGCGGATTTCAATCCCACTGGCGATGACTCCGCGCTGCCAGAGCATTGGTCGGCAACGGAAAACGTGGAATGGTCGAAGGAGATCGCTGGCCGAGGTTGGTCGTCGCCGATTGTTGTGGATGGCAAGATCTTCCTGACTTCGGTTGTGACCGATGGCGAATCGAAGAAGCCCCAATCCGGTACGAGTTACAGCAATGACTACGTTGCGGAACTCAAGGCGCAAGGACTTTCGGATGAAGAAGTCGAGCGCAAAGTCATGGACCGTGACTTTGAGATGCCGGATCAAGTCTCGCTGCAATATTACCTGGTTTGCCTGGACCTCAGCACTGGCGCCGAGATCTGGAAGCAGGAATACCATGCGGGCAAGCCGCCGGGTGGTCGACATCGCAAGAACAGCTTTGCATCTGAGACACCGGTCACTGACGGCAAGCTGATCTATGTCTACGCAACTCACTTGGGCTTGTTCGCGTATGATTTCTCAGGCAACCAGGTCTGGCGCGCGGAACTTGAGAACCACCCCATCTATCTGGAGTTTGGGACGGGGACTTCGCCTGTCCTGTGTGATGACATGCTGATCATCGTCGATGACAACGAAGAACGCTCGACAATCACGGCATACAGCACTGCCAATGGCGAAGTTGTCTGGCAAACAGAGCGAAGCGTTCCGGATGAATACGCGACGCAGTTGCCGAAGTCTGGCTGGTCAACGCCTTACATCTGGAAGAATGACTTGCGCACCGAAATCATCACCATTTCTCCGGGTGTCGCCATCAGCTACGACACCCAAGGCCAAGAACTGTGGCGCTTAAGCGACATGACTCCCGCGCCTTCGTCAAGCTCTTTTGCGTACGATGGATTGTTGTATCTCAACGGAGGAAAAACGAAGCCCATCTTTGCGATTCGTCCAGGAGCCGAGGGTGACATCACGCCTCAGCCGGGCGAGGACAGCAACGAGTTTGTCGTTTGGTCTGTCCCCCGCGCGGGAACCTACATTCCCACGCCAGTCGCGTACCGAGGTGCTTTGTATATCGTGCAGGATAGCGGGATCGCCATCCGGATCGATGCCAAGACCGGCGAACAGACTTTCAAAGCCCGCATCAGCGGTGGCGGTGCCGCGGATTTCACTTCCTCCCCGTGGGCGTATAACGGCAAGGTCTTTTGCGTCAGCGAACAAGGGAATACCTATGTCTTTGACGCGGCGGCCGAATACAACTTGTCTCACACAAATCCATTAGAGGATTTTGTGATGGCGACACCAGCAATCGTTGGCGACAGGCTGTTGTTGCGCACGGAACAGCGGCTCTACAGTTTTCGCGCGACGCAATAAGAGCCGGTGATCTGGCGTAGGATTGCCCTGGCTTAAATTGCCGTTTCATTTGGGCTGGCTGTCAATCCGCTCAAAGCAGTGCCGCTCTCGATTCTTGCGGACGTTGCCAGGATCGAACACTTGCCCATTCATGGCGATGTAGACGCCAGGCGGAACGGTTTGCGCCGCCGCCACCGCGAAGCCAACATTGAAGCCTGCGTCACTCACGCGAAATCGGGCGGGGTTCATGGAACCCGTCAGTACGATCGTCTTGCCAGCGATATCGGCCAGGCTTTGCGCGGTCTGGATCATTGTGTCCGTGCCGTGCGTGATCAGGAACCGCTCGTTCTCCGAGTCATTTGCAACAGCCGCGTGAATCTGTTGCCGATCCTCGTCGGTCAAGTCCAGGCTGTCCTTGCGGCAAATCGTTTGGACTTCGTAATCAAACGTCGCGTTGGCCTCTTTGAGGAACTCAACGATTTGTGGACTGCCGACTTTGAACTCCGACATGTCATCGAAGTAAAGCTTGTCGATTGTTCCGCCAGTTGTCAGGATCTTAATCTTCATGGAATTCACTCGGACACGGTGTTCTCATTCTCTGGAGAATACGCGAACCGCTGACGACTTTCCATGTCTTGCGATTACCGCAATCCATCGCCACTCAGGAACGAACTTGTGGAACCTCCCGCCGAACGCGACATTGCTGATTACAACTCAAAAGCCTGGGATGCCCAGGTGGAATCCGGCAACAAATGGACGCTGCCGGTTGATGCGGAAACCATCGCTGCCGCGCGACGCGGTGAATTCGCGCTGGTCCTCACTCCACAGAAGCCGGTTCCGGCTGAGTGGTATCCGGAGTTGAAGGGCGCTGATGTGCTGTGTCTCGCCTCTGGCGGCGGACAGCAGGGGCCAGTGCTGGCGGCAGTCGGTGCAAACGTCACGGTGGTTGATCGATCGGAACGGCAACTCGGCCAGGACCGTCTTGTGGCGGAGCGAGAAGGACTGGAGATCAAGACCGTGCAGGCCGATATGCGCGAGCTTTCCCCGCTCGCCGACGCTTCTTTCGACATGATCTTTCACCCGTGCTCGAATGGATTCTGCCCTGAGATCCTGCCGGTCTGGCGCGAAGCGTTCCGAGTACTGCGGCCGGGTGGCATTCTCATGGCCGGCTTTTCTAACCCCATGCGATACCTGTTCGACGAGAAAGCTCGCCTGGGAGGCAAGCTCGTCGTGCGGCATAAGATTCCCTATTCGGACATTGGCGATCTCTCCAACGAGGAAGTCCGCATGTTCACGGATGCGGACGATCCGCTGGAATACAGCCACACGCTGGCCGAGCAAATTGGCGGGCAGATCGCAGCCGGCTTTGTCATCGACGGCTTTTTTGAAGACAGTTGCGGCCCGGACGAAGGCGACCCGATTGCGGATTACATCGATTCATTCATTGCCACGCGGGCGAAGAAATTGACGGGTTGAACTGTGTAGTTGCCCACCCCCTCGTCATTCTCCCCCTTTCGCTGCATAATTGGCTTTTGCCACAATTGCGCGAAAGGCTGGCATGAGCGACGCAAACGAAAAATCTTTTCCGCGGGCGTTGACCTTTGACGATGTGCTGCTGCTTCCTCGGTTGAGCGATGTGCTCCCGGCGGACGCAAATGTTTCCACGCGGCTGACGCGGAACATCTCGCTGCAGATTCCGATCATCTCTTCACCGATGGACACCGTGACGGAGAGTGAGATGGCGATTGCCCTGGCCCAGGAAGGGGGGCTGGGGATCATCCACCGCAACATGCCCATTCAGGATCAGGCGGACGAAGTTGAGATCGTCAAGCGTAGCGCCAACGGCATCATTCCTGATCCCGTGACCTTGCCACCGGACGCCACGGTTGCGGAAGCCCGCGAGATCATGAATCAGCAGAATGTCTCGGGCGTGCCGATCACGCAGCCAGATGGCAAGCTGTTGGGGATTCTCACCCGCCGCGATATGCGGTTTTTGGAATCGTCAGACCTCAAAGTGAGCGAAGTCATGACCCGTGATAATCTGGTCACGGCGCAGGGGACTTTGGCGCTTGAGGAAGCTGAAACGATTTTGATGGCAAATAAGGTCGAGAAACTTCTACTGGTTGACGAAAACTACAAACTGACAGGGCTGATTACGATCAAAGACATTGACAAGATGAAGCGATTTCCGCAGGCCTGCAAAGATGGGCAAGGCCGATTGCGAGTGGGTGCTGCCGTTGGCGTCAAAGACTTTGAGCGGATTGAGTGCCTGTTGCAAAAAGGCGTGGATGTGTTGGTGGTCGATAGCGCCCATGGGCACAGCTCCAACGTTTTGGACACCGTCAAGGAGATCAAGAGCCGCTACCCCATCGATGTCGTTGCTGGCAACGTGGCGACAGCGGAAGGGGCTCGCGACTTGATCGACGCCGGGGCGGATGCCGTCAAGGTTGGGATTGGTCCAGGTTCGATCTGCACCACGCGAATGATTTCCGGTGTGGGCGTGCCACAGATCACTGCCATTCAAAACGCCGTGCAAGCCGCGGCGCCAAAAGACATTCCGGTGATTGCCGATGGAGGAATCCGTTACTCAGGCGATATCACCAAAGCACTCGCCGCCGGAGCGGACAGTGTGATGATTGGAGGACTGCTCGCGGGGTTGGACGAAAGCCCAGGCGAACAGATTCTCTACCAAGGAAGAACATTCAAGATTTACCGCGGCATGGGTTCGCTGGGAGCCATGGTCAAAGGCTCCACAGAACGCTACCGGCAAAAGCCTGATCGGGGACCGGACAAGCTGGTGCCCGAGGGCGTGGAAGGCCGGGTGCCGTACAAAGGACGGCTGAGTCCGTTCGTTTATCAACTTGTGGGGGGGCTGCGGGCCGGAATGGGCTACTGCGGAACCCGTACTATTGAGGAGCTGCGAAAGGATGCGCGCTTTATTCAAGTCTCCGCTGCCAGTGTTCGCGAAAGCCATCCGCACGATATCGCCATCACTCAGGAAGCGCCGAACTATTCAACCGAATTCTCCGGCGACGGCGCGTGATGAATGCCGGGGGGCATTGATTGGTTTCAAGCGCAACGGCGTGTTTGCGCTCTGCGCGGCACTCGTGCTTTCAAGCTCGCTCTCCGCTCAAGACAAGCCTGCGGAGAAATCGCAACTAAAATTCCGGCCGCCAGGCAGCAAGTCGGTCGAGCGCGGCAGATCGCGTATCCGCCTGGGCGAATCGCAAGCCAATGCCGCTAGCCAGGCTGGCGCTGCCACACAATCTGCCAGCCAACAGAGCCAGGCAAAACCGCCAGTCT
Organism: uncultured Planctomycetales bacterium; assembly: GCA_937982665.1. Lineage (GTDB taxonomy): Bacteria > Planctomycetota > Planctomycetia > Pirellulales > S012-138 > CALJLD01. Next base: position 5,672 of record CALJLD010000298.1, on the reverse strand, counting down.
CGCAAACCAACGCTGCTCAACAGAACGAAGCTGAGCAAAACAGCAGCCAACTTGGCGAAGTCGTGACGGCAGCATTTAGGACCCAGCAAGATCGTTATGCGGATCGATACTCTGACGACGACTCGCCGCGCGTTGCCAATGACACGTTGACCGACGACGACTTCTTTGGCGGAACATTCTCTGACGACAACTTTGGCGATGATGATGTTTTGCCTCCACCGCCGAATTTCTTTCGCCGTCAGGACGATGCCCAACCAGGCGCGGCGCCGGTGACCCCCATTCCGCAAGGAAGCACTCAGGATCAGTTCCATTGCCCGACCAAAGCCGAGATGGGCATCAGGAATCTGACGACCATCGGACTTGATATTTCGCCGAACGAGCCCACTCCACAAGATTGTCCGTTGTTCGACGAACCTTGGGTGCCCCGCCATTGGATGCACGTGGACTTCTTCTGGAAAGCATCCGCCATCTGTCACAAGCCGCTGTACTTTGAAGATGTTGCCTTGGAGCGGTATGGACATTCGCACGGCATGTTTGTGCAGCCGTTTGTTTCCGGGGCTCACTTCTTTGCGGCGATTCCGCTGCTCCCTTACAAGATGGGCTTGCAGCATCCGCATGATTGCGTCTATCCGTTGGGATACTATCGCCCGGGAAGTTGTGCGCCGAAGTTGATGTACCCCTTACCGCTGTCGTGGCGAGGTGCCCTCTATCAAGGCGCAGCTTCAACGGGATTGGTGTTCTTGATCCCGTAGATGGCTATCGCACCATTGGATGGGCCAATCGCATTCGCGTCCGGCGCCGTAGGCACAAGAGGATCGGAGACGATCACGGAGCCATAGAAGCCTGGCGACATTAAGAGTTCGATTCCGTCCAAAGGCATCCGGCCCAGGAGAGCCCAACGCCAAATCCGACGAGCAAGCTCTTCATGCCGGGTTTCAAATCGCCTGAGGTGCGCAGGTCATTGATGAGAATTGGGATTGTTGACGACACTGTGTTGCCGCAGTATTCCAAGTCCATTGGCAATTGCTTGTCATCAAGCTTGAGTGTCTCGCGCAGCTTCTCCAGTAGCAGCCTCGTTGGCTGATGCATCAAGTACAAGTCGATCTCTTCTCGCGAGGTTCCCGCGTCGCGGATGATCTCTTCGATCAGGCCAGGGATCTTTTCCAGCGTGAAATAGATCAGGCCTTGTCCATCCATATAAAGATCGCTTTTCCAGCGATGCCGCTTCCTTGGCTGCAATGCAGTTTCCGGCGTGCGAACTCCGCTGCGAGTGAGCATCAGCATGTCCGCACCGCTGCCATCGGTGCCGAAGCGAAAGGATTGCAGAGAACGCTCTTCGCCAGCTTCGATCAACGTTGCGGCCGCGCCGTCGCCAAAGATCGTCCGCAATGAGCGGTCTTCCTGATCAATGTACTTGGAGTAGGTCTCGGAAGTGATCAGCAGAATTCGCTTGGCGGAACCAGAGGCGATCAGCCCTTCGGCCAGCGAAAGACCATAGACGAAGCCGGAGCAACCGAGGTTGAAGTCTAATGCACCGGTCGATGGAGCGAGTCCCAGACGATCCTGGACTAGGCACGCGGTTGTCGGCAGCGGATAGTCCGGCGTTTGGGTACACAGCAGGATGAAATCGATCGATTGCCGGTCGATGTCATTCTCAGCGAAGAGCTTTTCCGCCGCCGCCACGGCCAGGTCGGAAACGCACTCGTCTTCCGCCGCGATGTGCCGTCGGGCGATGCCCGTCTTCTGCTGGATGATCTCCATATCCCAGCGCGGAAACCGTGCGGCCAACTCGTCGTTGGACTCCACCATCGCCGGCAGGTAAACGGCAATTGGCCCGATGGTGGCGTGACTCAACGTGGTTTCCTTATCGATGCGGCCGATTGCGTGCGAAGGAAACAACCGGCCGAACAATGTGAATTTAGGCAAGAACGGAACAAACTACCACAGCCGGAAAGGGTCGGCAATTGCACTTCAGGGTGGGTCGAATTCGCGAGAATGAACTCGTCGCAGCGAAACTACGCATCCAACGCGGAGAGCGCTTCATCGATGGCAGAGATCACTTCGTCCAACGGCTCAACGCCTACGGAAAGTCGCAGCGTCCCGTCATCGATTCCGTAGCCGGCCCGCTCAACTGGCGAGAGTTTCCTGTGGCTGGTGGAAGCGGGATGGCTCAACGTCGTACCGAGATCTCCCAAGGACGGGCTGAATGGAATTCGCCTGGCCGCTGCAATGAACTTTGTGGCCGCCTCCCACCCACCGCCGATCGTGAATGACAACATATGCCCAAACCTGTCCGCCGAGAACTGCCGACGACAAAGTTCGTGATCGGGATGATCAGACAGACCTGGGTAACAAACCGAGTCGACACGCGAATGGCGTTGCAATAGCCAGGCGACTTGCAGCGCATTCGCGCATGCCCGCTCCAAGCGAAGATCAAGCGTGCCCATCCCCCGCGTTGCCAGCCAGCAATCGAACGGAGCTGGCGTGAATCCCCAAGTGATGGCCGTCCTTCGCAAACGGTCGATGCGCTCAACTTCGCCGCCGACAAAGCCGAGCAACACGTCACTGTGACCATTCATGATCTTGGTGATGCTCTCCAGCACAAAGTCCGCGCCGTGTTCCGCCGGGCGACAAACGCCTGGACTGGCGAAGGTGTTATCCACCGCAATCCAGGCATCGTGGCGGTGCGCGATTTCGGCCAAAGCGGCGATGTCAATCACTCGCAGCATGGGGTTGCTGATGGTCTCCACAAGCAGTCCTTTGGAGTTGTCAGCGAAGGCGGCTTCAACAGCCGTCAGGTCGCAAGGATCGACTTCCGTGCTTGTGATGCCCAGCCTTGGCATTTCGTTCCGGAGCAGATTTGTCGTTTGTCCATACAGCAGGTTGCTCGCGACGAGGTGATCGCCGGATTTCAGCATCCCCAGCAACAGCGCTGATTCCGCCGCCATTCCAGAACCGCAGACTATGCCATCTCCAACGGCGTGCGCGTGCGAACACATTGCGGCCAACTGATCGCCATTGGGGTGACCGTCACGTGAGTACACATAACCAGGCTGCTCCCGGTTCAAGAGCGCGGACGCCTGCTGGGGACTCTCGCATTGATAAACGGCAGCCGTGTACAGCGGCGGCGCCATGGGTGTTGTGACGATTTGCGGGAATTTTGAATCGTGCTTGGGTTGCCGCGTGCCTTTCGTCGAGTCAGTCATCAGGCGAATGTTGCGAGAGTCTTAGGATAAGCGGCAAATGATTGCATTCTACATTCACTCTGAGCAAATCTAAACGTAAGATGCTGCCTTCTATTGTAGCCGCCGATTATCTCGGCGGTGCGAGCTTCTCCGCCGTGTGCCTACATTGTTCCTTCGTGTCTCGGTCTTATGCCATCGGACATCAATCCCGAGTCGCCACGCCGCGCATTATCGCTGTTCGATAGTGTCAACATCATCGTGGGCATCGTAATTGGCACGGGAATCTTCGTCACTCCGCAGTTGGCGGCGTTGCCGCTTGAGAGCGGCACGTGGCTATTGATTTGCTGGGCTGTTGGGGGCGCGGTCAGCCTGATGGGCGCGATGTGTTACGCGGACCTGATTGCAAGGTTTCCCAAAGCAGGCGGTGATTATCACTTTCTCAAAGGCTGTTATGGGCGGAATCTCGGTTTCGTTTTCGCCTGGACACAGTTCTGGGTCGTAAGACCGGGTTCAATAGGAGCAATGGCGTTCATCTTCGCGAAGTACGCGCATCAGACTTTCACACCAACTAACAGCCCCATTTGGACCGTTCTATGGGCAATTCTGCTCATCGCCACAATTACCATACTCAACGTGCTTGGCCTCAAAGTTGGAAAAACAACGCAAAACTTGCTGACATGCGCGAAGGTCGCCGGAATGCTGGCCATCTTCGTCTGCGCGCTTTTGGCGCCTGCCGCTCAAAATGCAAACGTTGCTCCGTCAGCCCAAGCCGAGGCACCCGAGACCTGGGCTGATCACCTTTTTGTGATTGGAGCGTTTGCACTCGCCATTGGACAATCGCTAATCTTTGTGATGTTCGCCTTTGGCGGTTGGACAGACATCGCCTTCGTCGGTTCGGAGGTTCAAAGTCCGCAGCGAAACGCATTTCGAGCGATGCTGATTGGCGTTACAATTATCACCGCCATCTATCTGTTAATGAATTTTTCGTATCTGCGAGTCCTTGGCTTTGATGGACTCAAGGCGTCAGGGACAGTTGCTGCCTCAACTGCTCAGATTGCAATCGGCAAATGGGGGGAGCGTTTCCTTTCCGCGTTGATTTTGATTTCATCGGCCGGCGCGCTGAACGGCATTGTCTTGACGGGATCGCGGATTTACTACGCATTCGGGCAGGACCACGCTATGTTCTCATGGCTCGGCAAATGGAATAAGCGTTTTTCGACGCCCGTCAACTCGTTGATTGTACAGGGAGTTGTAACGTGCGGACTCACCTGGCTGTTTGGCAGTGCTTTTTGGGCGAAGTTGTTCCAAGGCGACGTCGGCCCTGACTTCCGTCCTGCTGATGGCTTCGAACGTATGGTGCTGTATACCGCGCCAGCGTATTGGTTCTTTGTTGTTCTCGTCGTGTTGTCCAGTTTCTACTACCGCCGACGCTCGGTAGAGACTTCAGTTTCATTACGAATTCCCGGCTACCCAGTTACTCCGGTGATCTTCGCCTTGGTCTGCGCGGGAATTATCTATTCGTCCTTGAACTACGCGATCAAGCAGCAGGGCGCAATCTACGAGTCATTCTGGTCCGCCGGCTTTGTCATCCTGGGCTTGATTGTCAGCTTCTTTAGCCGGCCACCGCGTGGTTGAGATGAAGCTTGTTGTGTGACGCGCAAAAAAAGAACGCCCGCCGACTGGCGGGCGCTCTCGGGGAACGGATGGCATTCTCTCGCCAAGGATGGTTCCGGGATGTTCGTGCTAACGGATCCGCGCGGGGTTGGGAATTACATTCGCAGGCCGCCAAGGGATATCGTTGCGTCCGGGCTGGACAGCCGGTGAAACGCTCGGTGGCTGGGCGACTCGCTCCGGTGCGGTTGTCTCATTATTCGTGTCAAACTGCGAACGCGATTGCTGCTGTTGCGTGCGAACGCGGAGAACAGGTTCCCAAAGCCGCGGCCGTTGCACCTGGTGGATCTTCTGCGTGGTCAGCTGTGGCTCCGTCTGGCTTTTGATGCTTTGCTCGGCCAGCCATTCCAGCACTTCAGGAGTTGCGTTGGAGATGACCACAACTCTTGGTTGCGCCATGGGATTCTGTTTGGAGCGAATCAAACAGATGATCTCCGTGCTGTCCGTGAACTCAGTTTCCGTGGTTTCAGCTCTGTCTCGGGCGATGCCCGTCGTAACTCCTGGAAAGCTGAATGCCGCGCCGCCGGCAGCAAATGGATTACCAGGTGCATCGGCCGACATCGATGGCGGATTGTTTGTTTCCGCCGCAACCATGGCATCCATTGCACTTGCAGTCGCTGCGGGAGCCGCCGCAATGGCATTAGAATTCAGATTCTGTAGGCCGTCCGCCTTGGCGACGTAAGTCAGGTCATGTTTGTTCAACAGTGCATGAATTGAACCCAGCGCGGCGTATAGTCCTTCGTTATCTGCTGGATCTGCTGCATTACAAACGCCGATCAATCGACCTTCGGCATCGAACAGTCCACCGCCGGACCG
>CALJLD010000297.1 GCA_937982665.1 uncultured Planctomycetales bacterium | reverse complement strand
AGGCGCCCGCGGCGGACAGCCAACCCGTGAGTTTCGATTGGTAGACAGTGTTGACGCTGACACAACCTCGTAATTGCACGGTCTTGCGAGGTTCTGTCAACGTCAACACTGTCGTCACGCGATCGAAATAGCGTCATCTGCAAGTTCTAGTGCTTAGGAGAATCCAGGTGCCAAGTAAGCCCTCAAAATACACCGCCCAGGAGAACACTCGCGAATTACGTGCTAAGCACTGGTATTCCCCGGGCGCTGCTCACACCTTTCGCATTGACAAAACTGAAATTGTCATACGCTTTGTTGGCCGGAAAGGACGCCGAGCGAGGATCGAGCTCTATGCGAAGCAGGACCAGGGTTGAGTCATGCCTCATCGCTCGTCGCCTCTTTCGTGGCCTTTCCGGCACGTAGTGCGAGAATACTCTGCAGGTGAACACCGAGCGTCCCGGTCGTGACTCTAGATTCATGAGCTGCAAAGACAGCCACAAGCGAAATTGGATAACCGCTCACTTCGCGGCACATGACACCGACATCTCCATTCGCGTTTATCTGGGCGATTTTTTCCTCAAGGGCAGCTACCTTCGGGGGAATCCGCGCTCCATCGTATCCGACTAAGAGAAAGACATTTCCTTTGTCGATGTCCGACACAAAGTCCCCAAACTGCGTCGTGTTTTCCGTATCAGGATAAATGGCAACGCAACGTTTGCCGTCGAAATGGGCATCTTCCTCCTCGACCTTAGACCAGTCAATCATGATCACAACCGGCACGTTTTGGTCTTTCGCATAGCTAAGCAAGCCTCTTTTGAAAGACGCATTCTCTTCACTGCCTACATGTGGTCCCCGAGCAAGATGTAATCGCGAAATCGCCATAAATATGATGTCTACGCATGTCGAGTCGCGAACGCTCTTTGACACGCGTGTTTGCTTGGCAGATTTGTGCGATGCGCTATCATCCGTTCTGCCAGGAATACACCCCCCATTTAGGAAGTCCCGCAACTCGATTTCGTTGATACTACTAGGCTTCTTTGAATTCCCAAAAAAGTTATCATCGCGCGGTATGTAACTTTGTCCAAATGTTGCACCATACTTTCCGGACGGCGTCCCGGGATACAACCACAAGCGACATTGTCGCTGGAAGATCAGCGCCATGTATGCGAGTATGTTGTTTGTGAAAACATGCTTCGCCACGCTATCCGCGCTTCGCGGGTTTTCGTCTAAGTATTTGCGAAGCTCGAGGGCGATGTACGCGTATGTCGAGCCAGATTCGACGAAAATGTTCTGCTCAAGAAACATCTGAGCAAATGCATTCGAAGTTTCTTGTTTATTTCCAAGCTCTACAGGCATGTTCATCAAGGCTTGCGCGATTTGCTGCTTGATGGGCACTTCTCCAGATCGCATTCGTCGGCTTAGCGTGTCCTTGCGCTGGATCTCTGAGAATATTTGGAGGGTTACATCATTGAATGTGACTTTCTCCACCCATTTGGCGATGCTCTTAAGAGCAAATGTCTGTAGTATGGTCGCGATTAGCGCAACCGTAATGGAGATCAGCGCTAGGTATGTCCCCAATACCTGCGCGAATTGCCCCCCATAGTAGTTGGCGAACAACGTGAGCGTCAGTGCAGCCGTCAATACGCCCAGGTTGGTTAGTACAAAGATTCCAAAGCGGGAAGTGCCGAACGCCTTTAGGAAGGACCAGGCGCGATTTAGTCGATCTCGAATCATTGCGTATGCCCTCTACAGGTGCGATGTGTTGTAAGCCCCGCTCGGGTACTATGATTCGCGCAGCTTTTTACTTCTACACTCAAAAACCGTACAATTTCTTGGTAGAGCACTACACGAAGTGGGGCGAAGTGTCTCATCGTGCCATGTGCAAAGTCAGTGGCCCTGGCATCCTGGCGCCTCGGCCCGCCGCTTGTAAGAGCCGCACTCCGCATCTCGGAGCCCGCCAGCACGAACCTCGTGCACAAGGTGCGCTCCGCTATGAAAACAACGCTCTGGTCACTCGACCGCATCAAGCCCTACGACAAGAACCCACGCGTCAATGATCAAGCCGTGGATGCCGTGGCAGCTTCCATCAAGGAGTTTGGTTTCCGGCAGCCACTGGTTGTAGATGAAGTGGGCGTGATCGTTGTCGGCCACACGCGATACAAGGCTGCTCAGAAGCTCGACATGGCAAAGGTTCCAGTGCATGTCGCAACCGGGTTAACACCCGAGCAGATCAAGGCGTACCGAATCGCGGACAACCAATCGGCATCTCTGTCTGACTGGAATCATGAACTGCTGGCGCTAGAACTGTCGGGCTTGAAAGACCTCGACTTCGACATCGACCTGCTGGGATTCGGTGAAGACGAACTGGCCAAACTGTTTGGAAACGATGTGGAAGAGGGGCTGACAGATCCGGACGCGGTTCCCGAACCACCTGATGATCCTGTCACCAAGCTCGGCGACCTGTGGATTCTCGGCAACCATCGTTTGCTCTGTGGTGACAGTTCTAAGCCGGAAGACGTGGACAGACTGCTCGATGGCGCGAAGGTTCATCTCGTGAACACGGATCCGCCTTACAACGTCAAAGTTGAACCGCGCAGCAATAACGCTATCAGCGCTGGATTGTCATCGTTCTCCAACCCCAACAAGAAACCCACGAAGAAGAACAATCACAAGCAATTCGATCTCGCACGACATCCGGAGAAGGCGAATCCAACTTCCATGAAGATGCGCGCGAAGGACCGACCGCTCAAGAACGACTATTTGACCGACGAAGAATTCGACAAGTTGCTTGACGCTTGGTTTGGGAACATTGCGCGCGTCCTTCAACCGGGCAGTTCGTTCTACATCTGGGGTGGCTATGGCAACCTCGGCAATTATCCACCGTTCCTGAAAAAGAATGGCTTGTACTTTTCACAGGGCATCATCTGGGATAAGCAGCACCCGGTCCTAACGCGCAAGGACTACATGGGCGCGTTCGAGATTGCATACTACGGATGGAAGGAAGGCGCGGCCCACAAATTCTACGGACCGAACAATGCTTCCGACCTGTGGCACGTCAAGAAGGTCAGCCAAGCAAAGATGATTCATCTCACGGAGAAGCCAGCCGAACTGGCCGTGCGTGCCATCCAGTACTCATCCAAACCGGGTGAGAATGTCTTGGACTTGTTCGGCGGTAGCGGCTCAACGCTCATCGCGGCGGAGCAAACCGGACGTAGTGCCTACCTGATGGAACTCGATTGCGCGTACGCGGACGTCGTTGTGCAGCGCTACGAGCATTTCCGCGGGAAAAAAGCGAAGCGAATCAAAGGTAAATGACTTACAACCGGAATGGTCATACAATTGGCGCGACACCTCTTTCCACAATTGAAGGCAAGGTTGATGGTCACGCCACGATTGAACCTGCTTTTCACCATGCTCCTTGGATTCTGCGCTAGCCGCGCTGTTTCGCAGGAAAATCAAAGCGCTGTTTTCTCATGGCGAGTCAGTGCGGATCCCATCCTCAGCGTCGACGAGATGCGACTCCCGGAGTCCGAGCATCCGTGGGTATCGGTCAAGGATCCAAGCATCGTCCGGTACAACAATGATTGGCATCTCTTCTGTTCGCTGCGCAAAGACAGGCAGGGAGACGGGCGCATTCGGATCGGCTACTTGCGATTCAAGGAATGGACCACCGCGAAGGATGCCGATTGGACAATTTTGGAATTGACCACGGGATATCACGGCGCTCCTCAAGTCTTCTACTTTGAGCCACACGAGAAATGGTATCTGGTCTACCAGGCCGAGGACTCAAGCCGGGGGTTAAAATATGGGCCGTGCTTCTCAACGAATGACGACATCACCAAGCCCGATGACTGGACGTTGCCTGAGCCGCTGTATTCCGTTCCGGAGGGTACGCCGGCGGGACTAGACTACTGGGTGATCTGCGACGCGACGACAGCTTACTTGTTCTACAGTTCGCTCGATGGGCGGATGTGGCGCGCGAAAACGCCAATCGAGAAGTTTCCTGATCAAGGTTGGACCAAACCAGTCGTTGCGCTTCAAGCGGACATATTTGAAGCAAGTCACACGTACGCGATTGAAGGCGAGCAGCAATTCCTCACAGTTGTTGAAGCTCAAGGCCGAGGGCGGCGATACTATAAAGCATTCATGGCGGAATCACTTGAGGGAGAATGGAAACCAATTGCGTCAAGCTACGACAAACCGTTTGCTTCTGCCCAGAACATCATCAATCAAGACGAGTCGTGGACGACATCCTACAGCCACGGTGAGCTGATCCGTGTGGGGTACGACCAGAAGCTTACGATTGAACTGGATTCGCTCCAGTTCGTGTTCCAAGGCGCAAGCGACCAAGAGTACGCCGGGCAACCTTATGGTCAAATAGGGTGGCAGTTAGGCATCCTCGAAGCTCAGTCCCATCCACTCGAGAATCGTGATCGCTAGGCTTGTTTCATGTTGCCACGTGACGACGAAGCAGTTGAAGCGTAGCCGCGCAAAGCTTGTCATCTTTGCGACCCACTCTTGCCTCTAACTCCCCACATATTCTGATCGGCTCAACTAAAGTGTCACGTAGTGCCTGCAGTGGCTTCCCGCGGGACTGTGACTCTTGAGGCGCTATCAACTTAGCAACCTCGCAGTTGCTGCGCATCGCCTGTGTCGGTCGATGTACTACGGAGTGTCGATTCACGGAGCGTCGGCCAAATTGGGAACGAGCACCAATCTCACGCCTGTGTATTCATCGATTGCATCATCCCCGGTCACGGGAGTCGGGCTGGCGTACTGTGCAAATGTCGAACGTTCGTAGTCGGGCGGAGAACCTGTAAGTACGAAGCTCTGTGATTGTAAAGAGGGATCATGCTCATTCCGAGCGGCCTCTGTAGTCGGCATTCTATCCTTGACTGCAAACTCCCAGTTTTCGCCGGCCATGTCCGCAATACCAGCTGTAGCACCTTTCTGAATTAAGTAGTACGCGTAGCGCCATTCAGAGACTGACGGCAGGCGGTATTCGTACACGGAGTCGTTAGCAGACAGTGTATGAGCCAACCTAACCGCGTCGATCCAAGACGGGATTGTTTGCGAAGGATGAACTTCGTTCAGTAAATTGACGTGAGGATTGTCTGGGAATGCTGCGGCGAATTCCATCCGAGAAAGTTCCGATCGCTGCATGTAAAATGACGAAATCGGTTGGAAAAGAATATTGTGAGATTCGCAATGTTCCTTCCAACCATTGCCGGAAGCTGGAATCAGAACGAAATCCATTCCCCATTGATTCGTAACAATGGATGCACGTTCGCGCGCGGAATCATCATCGGCCGGGCCAGAGCAGCCTAGTACAAGCAAGGCGATGATTAGCAACGTAGTCCGCGGTCTTATCAAGATGTTTTCGCTGATTAGCAGCATAAGGATCGTTTATTCCACGCAACGCGCTCGGCGTCTGCGGCTTTCTAGCGACGCAATCATAACACTGCTGCGCATTGCTTGCCATTTCTCGGCATCATTCCCCTTTTCATCCCGGCATGGCGCTGATCGGAACGGCATGTGGCATGTTCACCCGCAGCAACTGGCCATCGCCCCGGACTTCCCAAAGGAATTCAGATGCAAGATTGTCACCAGCATAGAATCGCAAGGCTCGATGTTCCGTCAAGCAGCCACGATGCGTCTTGCTCGAACTACACCTGCGAAGCCAGCGATCTCGAACTCATCAGCCGAGATGCGCTTAGCGGCGTCGCCATTCGAGGCGCGGTACTGCCGCATTCCAGGGGTGTCGCCCTGAAAGAAGGTGTGTTCTTTGATAACTACCTCGTTGCCGTCATCCGTGACGACTTTGATTGAGTCGGTCACACGGAACATTTTAGGTGGTTCCTGATTGGCAAATTCCAGATGTCTTATATTACAGAATAATCGCCTTGGAAGTTGCAAGAAAACGGCATGGCGGGGAGCACCATGCCGGGGAGACTGTGGCCAATTCCATTGCGCGAGAACAGGCCAGAAGGTAGACGACCTTAATGACATATCGTCGCACCGACACCAAATCGCAAACTTGCTTCACTGCTATCGCATGACAAACCCCTCGCGCGGCTGAAACAACATCCGCGCAAGGGGTCCGAACAGACCAGCGTCTCCTTTGGGGAAACCAAACCTAGAACTAAATCGGCTGTGGTCTCAGGCGCGGTTGAGGGTGGATCACTGCTATCAGCGCAATAAAAAACCGGCAAGGCGGGGCAGGGACCTTACCGGGCAATATCCAACGATGTTGGACCCATTCAATCTACCGCTCCCAACAGGTTTAGCAAACCGATTGCGCAAACGTGCCGCGACGTTGGCCCGTGTCGCGTTGATTGGAGAATTGGCAAAAGGCCTCCGACGAACGACAAAACGCCCCGACGTGGCGAACGTGGGGCGTTGTGGGCGAAGTCTGGCCGCTAGGCCTCGGCGAACTTCCCTCGTTCGGTCTTCTTGAACCGAGCGTCTTTTCCCTTGGCGTTGATCTCCCGCAGGATCGCGCTGTAGAGCGTGGCGTGAGGGGTCGCACCGCCTGGGCTGGTCCACAGTTTCTTCGCCGCCATCTGCTCGATCATCTCCTTGGTGGTCATAGATTGCTTGGAATCGGTGAGAACCTTTGCCGCTGCGTCCAATGCGCTGAGCTTCTTCGTGGCCGCGGGCTTCTTGGTGGGAGCCTTAGTTGCTTTCTTCGGAGTTGCCTGCTTTGTGGTCTTCTTGGGAGCAGCTTTCTTGGTCGTGCGCTTCTTCGTAGCCATGTGTCTTCTCCTACGTTGGTGGATGTGCCCCGTTGCGTGTGACACATGAGCAGTGCGGGCGAAGAAACATCAAGCACTATTTGCGAG
>CALJLD010000296.1 GCA_937982665.1 uncultured Planctomycetales bacterium | reverse complement strand
CTATCAGGCGTATGTGCGGATCATGATCGGGTGCGACAAGTTCTGCACGTATTGCATTGTGCCGAGCGTGCGAGGTCCGGAGCAAAGCCGTGATCCGGAGCACATTCTGGCTGAGTCCCGCCGCCTGGCTGATGAAGGCTGCCGCGAGATCACGCTGCTGGGCCAAACCGTGAACAGTTATCGCTTCCGTCACGGCGATGGCCGTACCACTCGCATGGCTGACCTGCTGCATCAGCTCCACGAGATTGACGGCATCGACCGGATCAAGTTCGTCACGAACTTTCCCAAGGACATGACGCGAGAGTTACTCACAGCGGTTCGTGACTTGCCGAAAGTTTGCCAGTACCTTCACGTCCCGGCTCAAAGCGGTTCCAACGATGTGCTTAACCGCATGAAGCGCGGTTACACGGTGGAAGACTACCGCGAGATGATGACGAACATTCGCGAAATCCTGCCGAACGCCGCCGTGACCAGCGATTTCATTGTCGGCTTTTGCGGCGAAACGGAAGCAGACTTTGAGAAGACCGTCGAACTCGTGCGTGAATGTCGCTTCAAGAACAGCTTCATCTTCAAGTACAGCACTCGCCCCGGCACAAAGGGCGCGGAACTTTACGAAGACGACATCCCCGACGAAGTCAAACGCCGTCGCAACAATGAGTTGCTGGCCATTCAAAACGCCATCAGCGAAGAGGACAACCAGCCGTTCCTTGGGCGTCGGGTGGAGATCCTCGTCGAAGGCCCCAGCAAGGCTGCCGCCAAGGCGGATGATGGGCAACCGCAACTTCAATTGACCGGCCGCACCATGTGTGACCGCATCGTCGTCTTTGAAGGCAACCGCCGCCAGATCGGGCAGATTTTGCCAGTCGACATCTACGATGCGAACTCTTTCACACTCTTTGGACAGATTGTGACTCAGCACGTCGGCACGGAAGTTTATTCGCTAGCCTAAGCTCAACCGCAGGCGAAGGATCTCTTTCGGTTGAGAGTTTCCGGGATAACTCGCCATGCGGATCAACTACTCGATCATCTTCGTTAGCGACATGCAACGCTCGGTCGCGTTCTACCGTGACGTGATCGGCATTCCGCTCAAGTACGAAACGCCGCACTGGACGGAGTTTGCCACCGAAGGGGCGACCTTGGCGTTGCACAAGAGCGACACTTCGAACTTAGAAGCTGAGCCGCCTGGATCAGAAAAGCCTGGCACCTGCCGGGCCGGTTTTCAGGTGCCAAACCTGGACGAGTTCCATCAGCGGATGCTCGAACACAATGTGACTTGCGTGCAGGAGCCGCAAGAAACGTTCGGCGTGAAGATCGCGCAGTATCTCGATCCCGATGGCTTGACGCTTTCAGTCAGTGACGCTGGGAACAAGTAGCAACGAAAACGGTCGGCGAGAACACATCGTCCCCGCCGACCGCCGTTCGGCCGCAAATGCTATTGGTCTTCAAAGATGCGGTGGCCATCCCAGCGCAGCTTCGGGTGATTCGTTTCCTGACGGAAGCCTTCAAAACGGTCCAGCTCGGTCAGCTTCCATTCGAACGTTCCGCTGATGCCGATCACGCGGAAATCCCATGTACCGCCCAACGTGTCATCGGTTGCATAGCGGGCAAAAATCCGTCCGCCACGGCGAGCAAAAAGGCCACTACCAGTGGGAACGATCTGTCCCGCCGGTGTGATGCGGACATCGTTCCAATCGGTTTGCCAGTTTCCCACCCAAATGGCGATCGATTCTTCGGTCACGTCGTTTCCAAACCAGTTGGCCAGCGTGCGGGCGAACGGAATGCGGTCAATGATCCGGCCGTTCATGGCATCCCAAATCGCGCGGCCATATGCGTGCCCGGTGATGATCTCTTCTACGCGGCGCGAGCTGGCCAACATGTCTTGCAAAGCTTGCGGATCGCCATCCATTGCCGCGGGCAAGAAGTTGAGCGTCTCGGTAATCGCTTCCAGTCCGCGTCGATTGTGATCGATGATCGCGGCGGAAACAGCCGCGGGAATCTCGAAAGCCTCGGCCGCGTTCGTCAGCGGCGCGCCACTGACCTTGCGTGCCAACGCAGCAGCCAGATCACGGAAAGATTCCATCAACTCGCTGGCGTCAGCCGTTTCAATTCCCTCAGTCCCACCGGCAATGCCGTGCAACAACTTGATCATCTTCGTCAACCGTGAATCACCGCCGGTGATCGGGTTCGCATCGTTCGCGTCATCAATCAACGTAGAGGCGTACTTGGCGATATCCAACAAACGCTTGGCTTCTTCCACGTCAATCTCGCCGCGCTCGAAACTTTTCAGCAAGTGATTCGCGCGATCGTGAATCTCATTTTCAAATGCTTGCCACGCTTCTTCGCGTGATGCTTCATCAGCTGCGTTTGCAATCTTGTCGAACACGCTTTCAAGTGGCTGGTTGCGGAATCCTTCGCGCTGCAAAGCGAGATCGAGCATGCCTGCGGCCGCGGCGGCTTCGGCATCAGTCGCGGCATGTTCACGTAACGAATTCAACGCCTGGCGGCTGGCGGCAACTTGTTGCGTCCAGTCGGCATTGCCAGCTCGCTCAATGGCCGAGCCGACTGCTTGAATGTCCTGTCCGAAATTCGGTTCTTGATCGCTTTGCCGAGTGGTGGCGAAAGTGACTACCGACACGCCGAAGACTGCGACGCTTGTGAACAACAAACTCATTTTCCGCGGCATGTCCTGCTCCTCTTGGAATGGTGCTATGGGAGAGCTGACTTGTTAGCTATCGACCGTCGACAAAACGGCCTTTGGAAAAACATAGCTCACCCCAAGCCCCCAACTTTGGATGCTTTCGGGAGAAAAGACGGCACTTTTGCGGGTTTCTTGGCGAATTCGCCCGCCGCAAACCGCTCGCAAACATTCCGCGATGGCGGGTTTCCCAAAGCCACTGTCGCATTCCCGCGCGCAAGGGAATGACGCGAAGCGCGAATGCGCCAGCCAGCTTGATCGCCCCCATGCAGGAATTGCCCCCATATCTGAAACTTGCGTGTGTCAGTCTTGCTGCACATGCTATTCGTCCTGCTCGGCCCTTTCGCGTTCCTGGCGACGCCGCTCACGCCGCAAAGCTTTGCGTTCGGCTTTGGTGAGTTGTCGCTTTTCGCCGCCACCCCCAGCCGAGTTGGAATTGCCGGAGGATTTTGCGCTGTTGTTGGACTTCTTTGTCTTGTTGGATCTCTCGCTTGTGGATTTTGTAGCGGCCGATTGACTCTTGCCTTGCGCTTCATCCGTGGCAACGCTCACGTCTTCGCGCCGCTTACGACGCAACAGGCCAAATCGTTTTGACTTGGGCCGCTCGGCCTTATCAATTCGGCGTTTCTCTTCTTTCTCCATGCGGCGCAATTCGGCGGCTTCGCGCTTTTCTCGCTTGGCGATGGCCTTGCGCTCGCGACGCGTGAGTTGTTGCTCGTCGTCGTTTGTTGTTTCTCGTTCAGGCTTCTTTTTCGGCTCGCTCGATCGCTGAACTTTGCGTGTTGGCTTTTCGCGACGGGACTTGGATCTCGGCTCTTCGTCAACGTCTTGGGAAGATTCCCGTCGGCGACGACCAATACGCCAGGGCAACAAGCCGGAGCCGGTTCGCCGCTTGGGTTGTTCTTCAACAACTTCATCTTCTTGTGGCGAAGATTCTTCCTCAGGTTCGGCTTTTTGCTCTGCTGGTTTGGGCTTGCTCTGTTTGTATTTGCCTTCGATGTCGAAGATCATGAACCGCGCGTGCAGCACCATGGACAGCAACAGGAAGATTGCCCCGGCCAACTCGCAACCTTCTTCCACCATCACAGCAACAGCACCGCGATCAGCCATGACCAGTTGCAGCTGAACAATGACTGCCACGAGAAAACTGATCGCCGAAAGACCAAGCGCGATTGTGGAAGGGCGATATGTCCGCATGTCCCACAGCAATCGCAGACCGATGACACCTAGCGCCAAACCGTAGGCAATCACCCACCACAGTGAGCCATCGCCGTAAAGCCGGGCGCCTGTGGTATAGGCCATGAATTCCTTGAAGCCTTCATGCAGGCTGCCGGATTCATCGATCGACATCACAAACCAGGCCGCGGCCGCCCACAGCCAAATGCGATATCGCGCGCGGTAATCATCCAGGCGATGTCGCCGCAGCATATAGACCAGAATGGCGGCTCCGCCTGAAAGGAACAGCAGAATGGATGAGAAATACGCCGCCAGGCTGCCTTCCCCGTCCAGATCGAACGCCGCGATGCGTCCGTCTGTTGTTCGTTGTGCGATGGTTGGCATCAAGGCATACAGCCATTCCAATCCGGCAACGCACAACGCCGCAAGCGTCAGCCAGGCCGTGATGGTTAGCTTTCGCCGAGGAATGAGATCCGTGATCCGCGGTTGCGCTTCCCACGCCGCGTCCGGCGTGTAACGTTCCTTGCGGTTTCGCTTTTTCTTGCGTGGCGATGTGGACGCCGACGACTTTGCGCTGCTGGACTCATCGCGCGTAGGAGCCAGGCCAGACTCTTCTGTTAAGAGCCGGCGGCGGCGGTCGGCCGTCAAGCTGGATCGGCGCAGGTCCATGGTGCGAAGGAATATACGGAAATTGGCAAAGTGGAAGTAGATCGATCAGCGTGCTAGCAAGCCCGTGCTGGCGCGCTTGGCAAGATGCTTTGTGTGGGAAGATTCTCTTCGAACGTTACCGTCTGAGTTGATGAAACGCCGAAAGCGGCGCAAAAGTGCGTTACTTTCCACGTTGGATGCTCGTGCGAATCTTTTTCTTTTGTGCTGGAAACATTTTTGCACGCTTTGAAAACCATTCCCCACGCGTCCAAACATTTTCGCATGCGGCCGAAACTTTTCCGAAGGCATGCGAAACCTTCCCGACGCGTTAGGAAAGGTTTCCAGTGAAAGCGATTGGCAGTTTGGGATGTCTTGACGCATGCCGCCCAAGCAACGCGCGGCGCGCTTTCCTTTCGGGCAGTTTCTTTCTAACGTCGCGAGCGTGTTCATGCCTGGCTTCTTGGTTTGCTGTTCGCGCGCATGGAGACCCTAAGCACATTGGCTTGCGATTTAGATTCTGATGGGATCAATGCCCAAGCGCTCAATGGCCGGAAACGATGCGCAGCTCCCTCAGCGGGAATTCAGCTCATCGTCTGGCAAAGACGCTGGGTTTGCGGAAGGCAAATTCGCAAGAAAGCTATCAGTGCCCAATAGCAAGATTGGTCATTTCAAGATTTTCTTGAAAAAACCTCAGCGGCCGATTCTGGCGGCAAATGTTTCGCGCAACTGGGAACCCGCAAGAAACCACAAATGGCCGGAAAACGTGGACGAAAGAACGCCCACTTGAACTATCGCGGCGAAACCCCGGATCACCGCTTCTTGCCGACCAAACGTTCAAAGAGCGACGCGGTGCGTTCCTGTTTTGTGTTGGCCAGGTGCATTGCGAGCAGATGCCGACACGGTCCCATCCGCAGGCCATTGCGGAAGTGATGTGAGCAATTGCAATTGCCGCCAATCATCCGGCTGTCCGGATTCAGGCGGAGTTCCACATTGCGGCCACCGGAACGACCCGTGATCTGTTCGCCAAAATCCGTCGACTCTCGATTGGCAAACTCAACCTGGTTACGAGCCAGGATTTCCCGCGCTCCGGCACGCTCCGGCCTGTCTTCCTCCAATCGATGCCAGTCAACGGCAGCCGGCAGGATTTGCCGCCACCGATAAACGCCGGCATCCAAGTCACAAATGGCTTGCCCGCTGCGGGCGAGTTGCATGAGCGCGGCGAGAGAACGTGGATTGGAATCGCCATTTGGCGAAAGCTCTTTTAGTTTCGCTGCCCGTCGTTCTTGCAGATTCGCGGCCATTTGATTGGCAAATTCTGCTTCCAACTCGCCAGGCGGCATCAGGGCATCCAACTCCGAACCGCTGGTCCAATCATTGGCCGTCCAGCCGGAAAGGCCCAGCGTGAGTCGCATCTCGCCCAGTTTTGCCACCCAAAAACTTGGCAAGCCCGTTCCCAATAAGTGAACGTCCACAGATTGCAACAGCGGCAACAATCGGGCCAAAGTCAACAACCGCCGTCGCCCCCAAATGCGGATTGTTTGCAGCTCACCGGAATAGGGAGCACCGTGCGACTCGATCACTTGCTCCCAAGGTTCCAAGACAATTCGCGCCGGCTTGCCTGGTTCTAATTCAAAGCGAATGGCCCTGGGGCTCGTATTTGCGCGGTGTCGTCTCAGCCAGGCCAGCAGGGAGTAAACCGCGTCGGTGGAAAGTTCCACTCGAACATTGGCTAACGTCATGGCCGCTTGAACTTGCAGAAAGCCGGAAAGCCAGCTGTTGGGCAAGTCAATCTTTTCCATCCGCAGGCCGGAATCGGCTGTCTCCGCCGTTACGCCAGCCGGATCAACGGTCAGCCGCGTTTGTCGATAACTCCGCAACGTCTGAAAGTGATCGTACAAGTCCCAGGAGTAATCGATGTTTGTTGTGCCTAATGCGATGTTGTCCGTCGCATCGAAGCAGTCGTCGCGACCGCAAGTCAAACAGGCGTAGCTCGACTCATCTCGCGAGAACAACTCAAAGAAAACAACATCATCCGCGACCGTGACTACGGGATCGAGCGGGAACAGCCGCTGCCAGACGGAGAGGTTTTCTCTCCGGACTTGCCATTCAAAGCGGTTGCGGGCTTTCCAATACTCGCGCGCACACGCAGCATGCTCGCGCTTCAGCTCCGGGCTGACTTCGCCATGCGTGGCGGCATGCCTGGCAACTTCCGCTTGATATGTCGCCCGTCGCAGGGCGGCCTCGCGTTTCTTTTCCTGGGCTTTCCATTCGAGATAAGCCGTCTTATCGCGCGGCTGATACTTCAGGTCAGCAATGACCACATCGTGCATCGCGGAAATCGCTTCGCGGAAACGCAGCGGATGTCGCAACACGCCGTCGAAGGAAACAACGTCACGGGCCAGATTGGGCGCGAAACGAACTTGCCGCGCACTGCCTGCCGCGGTGACTGTGCTTTTTCCTTGATAGCGATATGCAACTTGCATGAGCGTGGTCATTGCGTGACGGTTTTGAGCTTCAGTTCCGGCATCTCGCGTTCAAGCCAATTGCGGACTTCTTCGCTCTGCAAAGCGAGCTGCACAATCGCGGCCAAGGCCTGGCGACTCTCCGGAGCGCGAATGCTTCTCGCGGCGATTGACAACGCCCGCAGGCTTGCATCGTTCGATTGTGGACTTGCGGCGATGGCCTCGCGCAGCCGCTCAATCACAAACGGCTTGAGTCGGCCACCACGATGAATATTGATCAACACTTGTCGCCAGACATCGCCTTGCGTGCGCGCGGTTTCGGAAGCGAGCAGTTGCTTGTCGAGCACGGAAACGAGCCGCAAGCGCAAATCATCGAATGGAGATTCCAGCACTCGTTGCCAGAAGACCGCGTCCTCGGCGATCAAGGGTTGTTCCGCATGGGCTTCCAGCCATTCGGTTGCGGCGTTGCGGATGGATTCTCGCGGAGATTCAAAGAAGGCGAGCAAGCCAGCCCTGCACTCTTCTTTCGACGAAGTTTCACCCGCACGTGCACTGGCGATTCTCTCAATTCCGACGAGCGCGAAACGCACAATCCGTGGTGCCACGACGTCACAACTGGCAGTTGCCAACTGCGAGAGTACTCGCACGTGTTCCAACTTCGCTTGGCGAGCAAGCTCCGACCGTTGCAAGAACGTCAAGCCCAACTGGGCGATCGACGGATCTGCCCTCAACGTCAACTCCACGGCGACGCTCAACTCCACGTCGGTCGGATCAACGCGCTGGCCGATGATCTCGCACAGTTGCGCGGCCACGCCAGGATTGTCATCGGGCAACAACGCCAACCACTGATCGAGCGAAAGCTCTTCACGACTTGCTGCCGCAGGCAAGATTTCTGCGGCAAGTTCATTAACAACGGGATCCTTGATCCGCAACAAGCGCAGGACCTGCTCCAGCGACAGGTTCTTTAGCCGCGGTGCATGGTCTTGCTTGAGAATCAGCATTGCCCAACGGCGAACAAAGTGCGACTGGGCGCGGGTCAACAATTCCACAAGCTCAAGGCACGCGCTCTCGTCCTTCCACAACGCTGAAAAAGAAGGGGCCGGATTCAGCTTGGAAATCTGCGCGCCAACAGACAATTGGGCGTGAGTATCGGAAAAGCTCAGCGACGCATCTTCGCCAAAGGCAATCTGCAACAAGCCCCGCGAATCCAGAATGTTCTCGCCCGTTGCCAGGTCGGCATCGCGGTATCGCGCCAACGCGAAACACGCGGCCGGGACATAGGCCTGAGGTTGTTGATGGGCAAGTCGGCGGAAGTATCGCCATGCCCTGCGGCGCAGGTAATAACGAGTGCGATGCTTAAACAACCGCGCGTTCTTGGGCATCCGCGAGGCGAAGTGATACGTGCCGTGGTAATAATGCGCGGTTTCCATCTTCCGCAGCGGCATGCGATTGTTCGGTGGCTTCAACAATTCGATGCGTTCCAGCGAACCACCGCGATAATAATTTGCAAAGTCCCAAGTCGCTTTCCAATCGCGGCGGACATTGCGGTCAAACGTCACCAGGAACGCGGCGACTCCCACGTGGTCGCCGCTGGATTCCGCGTGTTTGAACATCCGCTTGATGATGGGCTCCTGCCCATAAGTATCCAACGGAAAATCGAGATAGCGCACCAGTTGCTCGCGAGCCCAATCAGAAGAGTTGGCTTTCCACAACTCGGCCACTTCCGCGGCCGCGTAATGATCTTGCAACTCTCGAACGGCCGACACGAACTGAGCATCTTGCGAATCCAGTAATTCGCGACAGCGCGAAACCTTCATCGCCGTTTTCTCCGGCGGGTTTTCGCGTTCACGGATTTTCGAATGCGGAGCCATGCGGGTATTGTGACGCGATTGTTAACGCTCGGCAAAGGGGATTCCTGCTTGCTGTCGGCTTGAGGAACAAATGGTACCATTGGCGATGCGGTTTTCGAGATGGTGCGTACTTGTTGCGCGGTGGCCTATTCGCAGGCAACCAACCATTTCGTCATTCCTGCGCAGACGAGAATCCAACGCTCGATTGCGTTCTCTGGATTCCCGCCTGCGCGGGAATGACGGCAGAAGTATTCGCAGCCGCAAATCAAAATTGCAATCACTCGTGCAACACGGAGCCTGTCATGGCTGAATCGCAAGTCGCCCCTTGGCCCGATATTTCGCTTGACGGAAATGCCAACGCCCGCGACACGCTGCATATGTGGACGCAGATTGTTGGCAAAATCCGCACGCGGCAGATGCCTTGGATCAATCATTCCTGGCATTGCACGCTGTACACCACTCCGCGGGGGCTGACCACACTCAACATGCCGCACGGCGATCGCTCTTTTCAGATTGAGTTTGATTTTCAAGAACCGGCTTTGCTGATTACGGCAGACGATGGTGCCACAGCTGGCTTTGCGCTGGAATCCATGAGCGTGGCCGACTTCTTTCAGCGGACGATGGAGCAACTTGGCGAATTGGACTTGCCGGTGCGAATTCACGGCGCGCCGAATGAAGTCACCGAACCGATTCCGTTTGCGGAGGATGACCAGCACAACGCTTATGATGAAGATTGGGCCAAGAACTTGCATCGAGCGCTTGTCAGCACGGACCGGGTGATGAACAAGTTTCGCGCCGGCTTCGTCGGCAAATGCAGCCCTGTGCATTTTTTCTGGGGAAGTTTTGACATGGCTGTGACTCGGTTTTCCGGTCGGCCGGCCCCGCCGCATCCCGGCGGATTCCCGCACATGCCGGATTGGATCACGCGAGAAGCTTACTCGCACGAGGTTTCCAGTTGCGGATTTTGGCCAAGCGATGGCAAGAATCCGGCCTTCTTCTATGCATATGCTTATCCGGTGCCGGAGAAGTTTGCGGAACAGCCTGCGCTGCCGGAAGCGGCCAGCTACAGCCAAGAGATGGGCGAGTTCGTGCTACCGTATGCGGCCGTGCAAGAATCGGCCACGCCAGAGGATGACTTGCTGGCGTTCTTCGAAAGCACTTATGAAGCCGCGGCGAATTGTGCGGATTGGGATCGCACGGCGCTTGAGTGGGACGGACCACAGCGCAAAGGCTAATTTGCCTGAGACCAATTAGGCCGATTGCTTGATCATTGCCAACAGCGCTTCAGCCGCGGCTTGGGCGAATTCCGGATCGTTGATGTGCTGGTCAAGTTCGCGAAGTTCCACGTTGGCGGGAGCGGAAGTCATCCCGCCGCGAATGGCATCGTAAAGCGCCCCGCGCGCGGTCGGATCATCAAACGGTTGATCGGTTTTGTCGATGGCCGAAACTCCCTGTAGCGGCAACAGCACGCAAGCCGGACCTGTGGACTGCAATGCTTTAGCGGCAATGCGACGGCCAAGCTCGGCATTTTCTTCGGCGGTCGTTCGCATCAGAGTGACTGTTGGATTGTGGCGATAGATCTTTCGCTCGGCGAATTCCTTGGGCATGGAGTCCGGCGCGTGGAAGTTAACCATGTCGAGTGCGCCCACGGAGATCACTTGCGGCACTCCGGCATTGGCGGCTGCCGTCAGACGATCCGGCCCTGCCGAAAGCACTCCACCGACGAGATCATCCGCCAACTCGGTTGTCGTGATATCGAGCACGCCGGCGATGAGCCCATCGGCAATCAGCGATTCCATCGCCATGCCGCCATTGCCAGTCGCGTGGAAAACCAAAACTTCATAGCCGGCGTCTTCCAGAATCTTGCGCGCCGCTTCCACGCAAGGTGTGGTCACGCCAAACATGCTCGCGGCAATGAGCGGACGGTCTTCGGCCGCTTCCGCAGGCGAGGCGTTAACCATGCCAGCCATGGCAGCCGCGGCGTTGCCTAAGACCAGTCGACTGATGCGATTGACGCCGGAAATATCCACGACGGAGTTGAGCATCAGGATATCTTTGTCACCGACATATTGCCGCACTTGCCCAGATGCCAGCGTGCTGACCATCAACTTGGGAACGCCCAGCGGCAACGCTCGCATGGCGGACGTGCCAATGGTGGTGCCGGCCGAACCACCCAAACCCAACACGCCGGAGACCTCGCCACGGGCGTGAGCTTCGCTAACGAGTTTGGCCGCTCCGTTCGCCGCACAAGTGATGGCTTCGCCGCGATCTTCGCGCTTTTGCACTTCAACCAGATCCGCGCCGCCAGCCTTGTAAACTTCCTCGCGAGGAATATCCGCCGCCACCGCTGGTGTGCCAATGCAACTGGTATCGACCAATCGCACATCCACGCCGGCGGCTTGCAATCGCTCGCGAACGAAAGCAGCTTCTTGTCCCTTGGTGTCGAGCGTCGCCAGCAGATAAACAGGCATGATGGGTCTTCGCGTGGAGGAGTCTGGTCCCTGGGAGTCTTGCTGATTCGTCAACCGTTGTTGCCGATCGCCATGCCGAATTCAAGCCGATTCACACTTTGCCTTCACGCATTGCCTGATTGAATGCTTCCGATCCTCCGCGCGGAATGGTCAGCGTCTCCCAGTTGTCGCCGGCGTAATGTCGCGCGACGTGCACAATCTGCCCCACGTGATAAGCCGTGTGAGCCAGGCTGCGGGCCATCGCCAGCGGCACGCTGTGCGGTTCGCCGCGAATTGTGACCGTGCGGTTCAAGTCCGCGGGCGTCAGGCCTTGCAGAGATTCCATCGCCACGCGCCAGCCTTCCTCCCAAAAGGCGAACAACTCTTCGCGACTGGTAAAGTCGTCCACAAATTCCGTGTCGCGGTTCCGCCAAGGCTTCTCACCGTCGCTGGTCAGGAAGTCAGTCCAGCGCGAACGCAAATTGCCGGCCACATGCTTCATGATCACAACCAGCGAATTGGTATTCTCGTCCTGCGGCTTGTGCAGATTCTCGCTGGATGTTTGAGCCAAAGCCCTGTCCGCCAGGCTCTTATAGCGCCGCATTTCCGCAATAGCGGATTGCAGAATTTCCGTGCCGAGGTTGGTGTTCACAGTTCGCTCCCTGTAAGTTTGCGGCGACGATGGCGACCGACGTTGGCGACCGATGGTGTTCCGCCGGCAAGCCCCGTGCCCGTTATCGCCGCCTATCCGCCCGCTGGCAATCCATGGGAATCGCTACGGATTCGTGCTTTCGCCAACATGTGATTGAAGGATGTGGCTGCTATACTGATTGGTGTAAATGTGTGCCACTACATTGAGTACTCGCTCCCATGGGGGAGAGGACTCCGGAATCAAGAGACAACGACAACGTCCAACGTACTACGAACAGCACTGGTAACAAGTTACCAGTGGCACCCGTCGGACAATGTCTGTTGGAGAGAATAACAAACAACTGCAGGACGTTTCATGTTCTTTCGCATGGCCAAACGGCTGATGTTTGAAACCAACAAGCGGCTGCTCTGGAAGCTGGCGTGGAATGCCGGTTGGAAGGGCATGCGTTCTGTGCAGAAGCATAAGAAGCGGCTCAAGCAGGGCGAGTACTTTCCGCCGTTTCTGTATGTTTCCATCATCAACAGCTGCAACCTGCGTTGCCAAGGCTGCTGGGTCGATGTCGCCGCCAAGCAACAAACCATCGACCTCAAGGCGATGAACCGCCTGATCTCCGAAGCCAAGGAACTGGGCAATTCGTTCTTTGGGCTATTGGGCGGCGAGCCGTTCATGCATCCGGAGTTGATGGAGATCCTGGCCGCTCATCCGGACTGTTACTTCCAGGTGTTCACCAATGGGCAGTTCATCACAGATGAAGTCGCACGCGAGTTGAAGAAGCTGGGCAATGCGTCACCGCTGATTTCCATTGAAGGAACGGAGATCATCAGTGATGAACGTCGCGGCCATAAGAATGTGCTTTCCAAAACCATGGAAGGCTTTCACAACGCGGTGAAGCATAAGCTCATCACCGGGATTGCCACCAGCTTGTGTCAGACAAACTTCGATGACCTCCTGCAAGAGAGCTGGGTTGATCGGCTGATTGAACTGGGCGCGATGTACATGTGGTACCACACGTATCGCCCCGTGGGCCCGGATGCTTGTCCGGAGCTGGCGCTCACGCCGGATCAGCAGCGACAAGTCCGAGAGTTTGTGGTTAATATTCGTGCGAAGAAGCCGATCGGTGTGATCGATGCTTACTTTGATCATGCCGGACAAGCGTTATGCCCGGCGGCGACTGGCATTTCACATCACATCAATCCGTGGGGTGATGTCGAGCCGTGCCCCATTGTGCAGTTCGCCAAAGAATCGATCCACGACGAACGGCCGATCCACAAAACCTTCATCGAGTCAGAGTTCCTTCGCGACTTCCGCGACCTGGCCGCCACCAGCACGCGAGGCTGCATTGTGCTGGAACGCCCTGACCTCTTGCAACGGCTGATGAACAAGCACGGCGCGAAAGACGCCACCGCCCGCAAAGAAGCCATGGCCGAACTTCAGGCGATGCAGCCGCGGACCTCGCAGCATGACATGGGAAACGAGATCCCAGAAAAAAGCTGGTTCTATCGCTTCGCCAAGAAGCATTGGTTCAATGACTTCGGCGTCTACAACAGCCCGCGAAGCGTGGAAGAGATTCTCGGCCCGGAAGTGGAAGAGCAAGAACCGGCCGAAGTGGGCGGGTAGTAATAAGTCGTGATCAGTGCCATTGGGCTTGTTCACGTCAGTGTGCCATCGTTGCCTGGGCATGCGGGAATGCCATGAACGTGAGCCCGAACGAAAGCGGGAATCCTTCCACTCTGCGCGATCAAATCGCTGCAACGGAAGATCTGCTCTGTCACATTGGAATCTCGGTTGGCTTGAGTGAGTTCCCTCACAACCATCTGACGGAAATCTTGCAAAAACAGCATCCGGCGGCAAACGTTGAGACGATTACCGTTGATCGCATCGATGGCTGCGAACTAAGCCTATTTCCACAAGAAGATAATGAGCCGATCGCTTATTTGAGCTCGCTGACAATACCCATACACCTCACGATGGTGATCAGTCACAACGAGTTTCGCCAGCAATTGCAGCCAAAAATCAACATCCACGCCAATGCAAGCGAGCACGGCGGGTATGTGGTTACGACGGATGTTTTCTTCCAGCAGCAATGAGCCGCAAGGCTGGGTTAGTTGGCCGTGCGACGAGCAAATTCGATGAGAAACGCGGGAGCTTGCGATGAAGTCAGCCTTACCTGCCATACTCTTCGCGCTGGCAATCAGCGTGGCCTCGCCGCTGTTGCCGATCGCGGTCGCGGAGAAGCCTAACATTGTGATCATTCTCGCCGATGATCTCGGGTATGGTGATCTGCATTGCTACAACGATCGGTCTAAGATCCCCACGCCGAATATTGATCGCATGGCCGAGCAGGGCTTGCGGTTTACGGATGCCCATACGCCTTCGAGCGTTTGCACGCCCACGCGGTATGGGCTGCTGACCGGGCGATATTGCTGGCGCACGCCGCTGCAACGCAGTGTGCTTTGGCCCTGGGATCCGCCATTGATTGAGCCGGATCGGCTGACGCTTCCGGCGATGTTGCAAGAAAACGGTTACGCCACTGCGTGCATCGGCAAATGGCATCTTGGTTGGGATTGGCCATTGCAGGAGGGCGGCTTCATCACCAATGAATTCGACGGCCACACCATTCCACCGAATGAACGCGAGGCGTTTGGCCAGCGCGTCGATTTTTCTCGACCGACCCGCGGCGGCCCAACATCGCGCGGGTTTGACACTTACTTTGGCGATGACGTTCCCAACTTCCCACCGTATTGCTTCATTGAGAATGAACGCAGCGTCGGTTTACCGACGACGGAAAAGCCGGACGGAATGTTCGGTCACGCCGGGCCGGCTTTGCCTGGCTGGGACCTTTCGGTCGTCATGCCAACTCTCACGCAACACGCCGTGCAGTACATTGAGCGTCAGGCTGAGTCGCCAGATCGGCCGTTCTTTCTTTACATGCCTTTGACGGCGCCGCACACGCCGATCGCCCCTTCGCCACATTTTCTGGGGAAGAGCGAAGCCGGCTGGTATGGCGACTTTGTGCATCAAGTCGATTGGACCGTGGGGCAAGTCTTGGACGCGTTAGAGCGCACCGGCGCGGTGGATGATACGCTTGTGATCTTCACATCTGATAATGGCTCGCCGCAGCGGGACGGAACAAACATGTCCGGCCCCACTGGCTCTGTGAAAAAGTTCGGCCACGATCCAAGTCGACCTTGGCGGGGCATGAAGAGTGACGCCTGGGAAGGTGGGCATCGCGTTCCATTCATTGCCCGTTGGCCTGGGCGAGTTGACGCCGGCGCGACGAGTGCGGAGCCGATCATCCTGACCGATTTGATGCGAACGACGGCCAAGCTCATTGAGTATGAATTGCCAGAGAATGCGGCTGAAGACAGTTTTGACATCGGACCTGCTTTGTTTGGTGAAAACTATGCTGGGCCGATTCGCGATCACTTGATCCATCATTCCGGCAATGGATTGTTCGCAATCCGCCAGGGCAAATGGAAGTTGATCTTGGGCAAGAACTCCGGTGGATTTACGCGCTATACGCCTCCGGAAGACGCTCCGCTTGGACAGCTTTACGACTTAGAGAATGACCCGGCCGAACAGATCAATCTCTACACGCTACATCCGGACATTGTGGAGCGGCTCAGTGAATTGCTGGCTGAGTTGAAGTCATCCGATGGCTCATACGACCGCGGCGCTCGCGCTCGCTGATTCCATACGCTGTGAAAATCGATCGGGGCGCAGATTGCTCGTTTGATTTCTTCGCCGCAGGCACCTGCACGAGGTACACTGGAAAGTTGCTGCTCTGACATTGCGCGGGCGGATACTGCCCGCAGGAACGCCCTCATGAGATAAGTGGAACAGATGTTGAATCGGCGTTGGATCATTTCGACTTTCTTGGTTTGCGTTGGCTTGTTCGCGGTTGGTCTTCCCTCCACAAACGGAGGCCTGGCGTTAGGTCAGGCCAACAATCAAGACGAAGAATATGATCCCGGCGCAGGGCCCAGGCGCGGCGAGAATGTCACCGTCCGGTATCGGATTGGTGTCGTGCTGACGGGCAAGAACGGAGCATGCCGCAACCTTGTGGCCAGCGTGCCCATCCCGCGAGCCTGGCCGGAGCAAGAGGTTACCATCGTTGATGAAGAAACCTCGCCAATGGTTCGCAAGACTTCGTTCCGTACGTTGAGCGGGTCCGCTGATCAATACGTTGTGCAAGTGCCGAACTTGCCTGCCGGAGGAGAAGCCAAGGCCGTGGTCACAATCGAAGTGACCAAATATGTGTTGGACGCTCCGGAAAGCCCTGCGGTTTTTCGGATGCCGCAAAAGCTGAATCGCGAACTCCGCAGCTATCTCGCGCCCAGCCCCTACATTGAAACGGCGGATCGTGAAATTCGCGCCAAAGCAGTCGAGATCGGCTCCGCGCCTGAGTCCGCTTGGGGCAAGGTGGAAGCGATCTACGATTGGGTGCGAGAGAATATCGAATACGTCAACGGCCCACTTAAGGGCGCCAAGCAAGCCATGACCGATGGCACCGGCGACTGCGAGGAACTGAGTTCGTTGTTCATTGCAATGTGTCGCATCAACAAGATCCCCGCGAGGACCGTTTGGATTCCCGATCACTGTTATCCGGAGTTCTACCTGGAGGACGAAGACGGGAACGGTTATTGGATTCCCTGTCAGGCTGCCGGCGACCGCTCCTTTGGGCATATGTACGAGTTCAAGCCTATCCTGCAGAAGGGCGACAACTTCCGGGTGCCCGGCATTCGCGGAGCACAGCGGTATGTCTCGGAGAATCTCACGGCCCAGCAGGGAACGCCCGGCTACGAGTTCATCCGCGAGCAAGTCGATTGATTGGGCAGAATCGCACATGCTGCAGCGAGTGGCTTCCTGACCTAAGCCTGCGCCAACGCTGAGGTTACGGGCATCTCGGCGAACCCTGCCGGATGGGGGATTCTTGCCGTTTTGGCTCGCAGTTTCTTGCCATTAGCGAAGTTTGGCACTGCCGAAGTGCCAGCGAAGTCTCTACATTGAGTGGTTGCCTTCACGTGATTTCGTGAGCCACCCTTCTTGAGCCGCCCCTCTCAAAGGCCCGTGTCCATATCCCCTTCGTCCAACGCTGCGCACAAAGATCCGTCCGCTCAGTTTGCGACGGATACAAAACTTGCCCAGCAATCGAGCAGCGCGGAAGCAGGCGAGTTAAAGCCGACTGCGGTCGATGCGGATTTGGCGACAACGGATCATTTGGATGAACAGTTTGGAGGGCCGGACGAAGTTTCCGCTTCTCCGGATGCTTTGGCGAAAGCTCGGCAGCGCGCCGTGGACTTTGTCTATCCGCCGCCAGAAGACGGAACCTTCCCGGTACCCACGGACGGCAACGCGTACTTGATCACTCCGGCTCCGCAGCCGCATCCGCTTCGTGCCAAGAAGATCATCCGCCAGCATCCGGAAGTGCGAAAGCTCTTTGGCATCAACTACTGGAGCGGTGTTGCCATTGTCAGCATCGTTGCCGTTCAAACGGCAATAGCCATCTCGCTTTCGCTTTTTGGTGCTCCTTGGTGGGCTTTCTTGTTGGTCGCCTACTTTGTGGGCGCTTATGCCAATCATGCGCTGTGGGTGCTGGTGCATGAATGTTGCCACAACTTGATCTTCCGCAAGCCGTTTTGGAATCGCGTGCTGGCAATCGTTGCGAACTTTCCGATGGCGCTTCCATGCACTGTGCCGTTTTGTATTTGGCACCTCAAGCACCATCGCTACCTGGGCAATACCGAACACGACGCTGACGTCGCGCCTCGCTACGAAGCCTGGTTGCTGCGCGGCGGCTTCCTGCGAAGATTGGGCTGGCAGTGTTTGTTCCCCCTGCTCCAATCGCTGCGACCGATGTTCTTGAAGCACGGCGGCAAGCCGGCATCGTGGGTGAACTGGCGGGTGCCCAACTTTGTGATTCAGTTTGCGTTTGTTGGGTTATTGGCCTGGTTGGTCAGCCCTTGGACGTTTGTCTATTTCATGGCCAGTGCCATATTCGCCATTGGGCCGCATCCGCTCGGTGCCCGTTGGATTCAAGAGCACTATGTCTTTCGCAAAGGCCAAGAGACCTACAGCTATTACGGCAACCTCAACACGGTGGCCTTCAATATTGGCTATCACAATGAGCACCATGACTTGCCGCAGATTCCGTGGAACCGTTTGCCGCGGCTGAAGCGATTGGCGCCGGAAATGTATGACACGCTGCACGCGCATTATTCATGGGTCAAACTTTGGCTGCGGTTTCTGTTTGACCGCAAGATGGAAGTGTTTCGCATGGCCAGACACAACCAATAGCCGACCAGATTTCGCGATCTCGCCCTGATCCGTCCAAACTACGTTGCTTCACCCGCATAGCATCGGGCCTGATTGATGTCGGATTCTCTCGCCACGCGTCCCTTTGTGCTGATTGGAGCTCGTGGGTGTGGCAAGACAACCGTCGCGCTCGCTTTGGGCAAACTGCTGCAATGCGAGGCCATCGATCTCGATCAGGTCATCGTCAAAACAGCCGGCAAGAACATTCGCGAGATCTTTTCGACCGAGGGCGAAGCTGCTTTTCGCGAGTTGGAAACACAAGCCTTGCGGGATGCGCTTGCGAAAGAAAGCCCACCAAGGGCAACCCGCGTGATCTCCGCCGGTGGTGGTGCCGTCCTGGCGGAAGAAAACCAGCAAATGCTGCGCGATCACGCCGCCGCTGTCTGGTTGCAGGCGGAAGTTGCGACTATGCTGTCGCGGATTCAGCAAGACGCGACGACCGTGCACAATCGACCGCCGCTTACGGACCTGGATGCAGAAGCCGAGTTGCGGCAACTCTTGGCGCAACGGACGCCGATCTACCAATCTGTGGCCAATTTGATTATCAACACGGATCACAAATCGCCTGAAGTCATTGCCGAAGAGATCATAAACTGGCGAACCGGGATGGAAAATTGATCTGACAGGGGCAAGAATTGGCATATGGATTGGGTCTTTGTCATCATCTTTGGGCTCTTCGCCGCTGCTGCGGCCAATCTCGCGACGTATCGATTTCGCTATGAGCCACGCGGCTTCAGTCCATGGAACGGGCTGGGCAACACGCTCGCCAACCTATTGGGTTGTGAGACCGTTCCCACCATCCCGGAACAATCACCCAAGGAAAAAAAACGCCGCCGCAAGGATCAGAAGAACAAACCTTTGCCGGAGTTGGGAAAACGCACGTGGCTGGATGCGGTCCCCATTCTGGGTTGGTGGCAACTCCGTCGCGAGGAACCCTTGCAAGGAAGCCGGTTTTGGGTGCGACCGTTGTGGGTTGAGATCCTGTTGCCCGTTGGCTTCGTGCTTTTGTATTGGTGGCTGGTTATCGGGCAGAACAACATCGCCAATCCGCGTGGATTTCCGTTTCCACCACTGCGAACTACAGAAGTTCAGCACATCTTCGTCGGGAGCGCCTTGCTGATTCTGTTCATGCTTGTGGCGTCGCTGATTGACTTGGACGAATACCTGATCCCCGACGAAGTCATTATCCCCGGAACAATCCTGGGCATCATCTGGGTAACAGCCGTGGCGAGCACTCCACTATCCATGGTAGTTGGTCCGCCAAAGCTGCCGCTTGTCCGCGCGGAGTATGTCAGCTTCAGTCACCCTCAGGCGTGGCCGGATTTCCTCACGCAAGCAAGTCCCCTAAGCCTGTTGACAGGCATCGGATGCGTTTGTTTGTGGTGCTTCGCGCTGATGGAGCGCAAATGGAACCTCTCGCGCGGGCTGCCATTCGCCATTTGGCGGTTCTTTGTGCGGCTGCGAAGAGCATGGTCAACCAAACTCATGTGTACGTTGGCTGTTATCGGTTCGGCTGCGGTGTTTGCCATGTGGCGCTGGGGCGGAGCAGAAGCTTGGCAAGCATTGATGACGTCATTGCTGGGGATGATTATTGGTATGATCATCATCTGGACAGTGCGAATTGTCGCCGGCCTGGCGATTGGAATCGAAGCAATGGGCTTTGGTGACGTCACGTTGATGGGGATGATCGGAGCTTTCCTTGGCTGGCAAGCGTGCGTATTCGTCTTCTTTTGCTCGCCGTTCTTCGCTCTGGTGCCGGCTCTTGCCTCGGCGATTTCCCGTCGCACAACAACTCACCCAATTCCCTATGGTCCGTTCCTGTGCCTGGGGGCAGTGGCAGTGGTTGTTTTCTGGCGTGGAATCTGGGAATGGGGATTGCCGATGTTCGAGATTGGCTGGTTTCTGCCTGCCGTACTGCTTCTCTGCATTCCGATGCTGGCCATCTTGTTGGGGATGTGGCGCTTGACTCGCTTTCTCCTCACGCGAAATCAGAGCCAGCGCGACGGAAAACGCGGTTGAGCCACGGCCGAAAGCGACTGGCCCACGGCGCGGCGATGCTTATCATGGGTGACTGGCCGGTTGGTCTCCCGTCGTCTTCATGTCGCAAACCGCCAAAGCCGCGGCTTGATTCGCCGGGATTCATCGAAAAAGCGATTCGCACCTTGGAAGGGCGTTCTTATGAAAATGTGGCAATCGACAATATTGACAGGGGCTTTGCTCATCGCAATTGGCTGCTATGGCTATTTCGGTTCGGAATCGCGCAGCTTCACGGCGTTCATCCCCGCCGGATTTGGCGTCGTGATCGGAATCTGTGGAGCGGTAGCGTCTCAGGAACATCTGCGCAAACATGCCATGCACGGAGCCGCGGCCGTAGGATTGTTGGGATTGATTGGCGGCGCCGTGATGGGCATTCGCGGCCTGATGAAGGAGCCGGAACCAGGCGCGCCCGAAGGAATCCCCTTCGCCACTCAAATGCAACTCTGGATGGCGGCCGTTTGCCTGGTATTTGTTGGTTGGTGCGTCATGTCATTCATTCAGGCCCGGAAGGCGCAAAAAGCCAACGCGGCAGCTGAGGAATAGTCACGGAGACGCGTGTCGGCCAAACATCTCGTGTTTGGACCGGCTGAAACTTACTGTGTGAATTAACTGCCCTACGGAATGACCAATCGCGTGCGCGGCAACGTAGAAAGGCTACGTAGAAAGATGTGCGTAAACAGAGGGCCCCACGCTTCGCGCTCAGCTTGAGTTCAATCATGTCAATCTCCACCGGCACGCAAACCTCCACTTCGCAATCGCTCGCTCCTCAGCGAATGCAATGCATGGAGGTTTGGGGCGGCAATGTCGAAACCAATCGCGCTCTGGAAATGCCAGGCTTGCGGGTTTGGATTTCCAGCAATGCCTACGGATCTGCTGAGCAGGGAGGCGATGTCTATTACATCTCCGCGTGTGCATCCGGGCGGATCACGCGATTCTTGCTGGCCGATATCAGCGGCCATGGCCAGGAAGTTGCCCAAACAGCGGTCAGGCTGCGCGACTTGATGCGAAAGAACGTCAACGTTGTCAAACAGCGCCGCCTTGTTCAAGCAATGAATGAACAATTCGCGAGCGTCACCGCTGATGGCCGCTTTGCAACGGCGCTGGTCTGCACGTACTTCCAGCCGACGCACTCATTCCAATGGAGCAACGCCGGGCACCCGCCGCCGTTTCTGTTTCGGCACAAAGAGCAAGCATGGTCAATCTTGCAATCCAAAGAGAGCGACGCAGGCGACATTCCCTTGGGCATTGATGAATCGACCGGTTTCTCCGTCTCCAAGGTCAAGCTGCAGCCCGGCGACTTGGTCGTTTGCTATAGCGATGCCTTCAACGAATCGCTCAGCCCGCAAGGGAGTGTGATTGGCGTCCGCGGACTGTTCGATGTTGTTTCGCACTTGAACCAACCACCGGACAAGCTCATTGCGGCCATTGAAACTGAATTGAAGAAGCTCAACGAAGACAACCTCTCGACGGACGACGCCACTATGGCCGTGCTGCAGGCCGTTCCCGGCAGAACCTCGCTGAAAGACAATCTGCTCGCGGCCTTGCGCGTGCTTCGCCCGGCCAACGATGCAACTCGATTCCGTACTTCGCCGCCACCCGCTGAATGAAAAGCCGGCGGGATGAAATCCCACTCGCTCAGCTGACTTGTTGGGAATAAGCCGTGAGTCTCAGCGGAACCTGGTCTGCGGGCGCTTTTGCTGTGGGACAGCCATCGATTAGAATGCGGCCAAAATTGCGACATCTACTCAGGAAACGCTGCAGGTAAGGACAACGTGAATACGGAGAATGTGCTGACGGTCATACTCGCCGGCGGTCGCGGTTCGCGGCTGGAGCCTCTTACGCGTGACCGCGCGAAACCAGCTGTGCCCTTTGGCGGTTGCTACCGCATTGTTGACTTCACGCTTTCAAATTGTTTGAACAGCGGGCTCCGGCGGATGCTGGTGCTCACCCAGTACAAGGCGATGAGCCTGGAACGGCACATCAATTTGGGCTGGCGGAGATACCTTTGCCATGAGATGGGTGAGTTTGTTGACGTTGTTCCTCCGCAACAGCGTATTGATGAGAACTGGTATCGCGGCACGGCTGACGCCGTTTATCAAAACATCTATACGCTTGAAAAGGAGCAGTCGGATGAGACCTTGATCCTGGCTGGAGATCACATCTACAAGATGGATTACAGTCGTTTGGTGGATTTCCATCGAGAAAACGGCGCTGACGCAACCGTTGCGGCACTCCGAGTTCCCAAAAAAGAAGCGAGCCAGTTTGGCGTGATGGAGGTTGATTCCACCGCAAGGATCGTTGGCTTTGAAGAAAAACCTGCCAATCCGAAAGCCACCGCGGACGATGCGAATTTCGCGCTAGCATCGATGGGGATCTACGTCTTCAACACAAGGTTCCTGTTCGAACAACTTTGTGTCGACGCTACGCACAGCGAAAGCCGCCGCGACTTCGGACGCGATATCATCCCATCGATCATCGATAAGCATCGCGTCTTTGCGTACCCATTTCGAGACGAGAACCGCAAGCAAGATGCTTACTGGCGGGACGTAGGCACCATTGATGCATACTTCGCAGCCAACATGGATCTGGTCTCGGTCGATCCGCAACTCGACTTGTATGACAATCGCTGGCCGATTCGCACCTTTCACCCCAACCTGCCGCCGCCCAAATTCGTGTTTGCCGAAGATGGCGCCACCGGTCGCAGAGGCACCGCGCTGGACAGTCTTGTGTGCGCTGGCGCAATCCTCTCCGGAGGCGAGGTCCGGAGTTCGATCATTGGTCCGCAAGTTCGGATCGGAGGCCTGGCATCCGTGGGCAATTCCATCCTCTTTGGCGGAGTCAAAATCGGCGAGCGTGCCGAGATCCAAAACGCCATCATTGACAAAGGCGTCGAAATTCCTGCCGGAGCCCGGGTGGGTTTCGATCCAGAAGAGGACCGCGGCAAGGGATACGCGGTCAGCGAGGAGGGCGTAGTTGTTCTTGCAAAAGCGGCCGCTTTCTAGCGCCGAACGCTTGTTCACTCTCCGCGAATCACTCAAAACAAGTCTGGCAGTGTCCATCTGACCGGCCATAAAAGCCTGTCGCAAATCTTAACAAGCCAGAGTGTGGCGACTTTGGGACCAGACCTCTTGCCGGCATGCCAATCAGGGCTCACTGCAAATATCCGGCGGGCCGTCAATTGCCATAAAGTATTTTATGGTAGGGGCTTACGGTAACACCGCGCTCCCGCCCGGCCACACATGACAAACAGGGTAACCTGGAAAAACCAGGCTGACCAAACGAGATTGTTTGATTATTACGAGTTCCAACTGCTGGAATCGCCCCAAAGGGGCCTGCGTTTGCTTGACTCGCGCCTGGCCCAACGTAGAGTGGATACAGGAAATGCCAGTTCTCACAGTGCGCATGCGCCTCGGTTCCGAGAGTGACAATCACTCACGAAAGTGGTGCGTGCCCATTGCCGCGCCGCGAGGGTACGCGGCAAACAACTAACCCTTAGGAAGGGGTTGGCGATGTTAGTATTATCAAGAAAGAAAAACGAAAGCATCGTAATCAATAACGACATTACGATTGTCGTTGTTGAGATCCGTGGTGACAAGGTCCGCCTGGGTGTGGAAGCTCCCAAGGAAGTCCCTGTCCACCGCCGCGAGGTCTATGAAGCCATCTTGCGGAATGCACAAGCGGAAGCGGGAAACAATGGGGTTGATACACCTCACACGGCTGACGAAACGGAATCTCAGACCGGCGATGCCTAGTTGAGGCTGCTGGCCTCTTATTCTTGCTGTCTCCTGTTTGCTTGAATCTTGCATTCTGTTTCTGGATGTATTGCCCGCGATCGGAAGTCCTCTTTGCACGCTGCTTTCTGGCGTCCTGTGGTTGTCTTCCGTCTTTATCGTGGAAATCTTCGGCTAAGCTGCCTGTCTCCTGCGCGAACCTCTTGACGCTGTTTCGCATCCTCGGTTATACCGGGCGTTCCGCAAATGTGCCGGCTGTCTCCCCCAGGGGACGATCGCCCGCAAATCTCGGCCCCGTCGTCTAGTCAGGTCTAGGACACGGCCCTTTCAAGGCCGCGACACGGGTTCAAATCCCGTCGGGGTCATAAGCCGCCACTTGGCGGCTTTTTTTGTGCTCCTTTCGCGACTCGATCACCGCGCGCAATTCTTGCCTCCGGTCGTGACATCTTCAGACTCGGTTTTGACGCCATGAATGCGGACATCGTCCCATTGCGTCGTGTCGTCAAACGAGCCAAATCCCAAACACCCTTGCCCAAACTCCTGATTGGTGGCTGTCATGACGGGATCTTCCATGTCGTCAAAATAGACTTCAATCTTGCCGCTTGCAGCATCGCGAACAACTTTCACGGAATGCCAGTTGTCATCCCAAGGCGTTCCTTCTGTCGTCTTGGTTGAGATCTTTGTTCGCGGGGCGTCGTTGACGATAAACACCTGGTTGGCGTGGTCATCCGTTTGCTTACCAAGGTGGATGTAATAAAAGTGTGACGCGTCTTGGTAACCAAAGAAAATACAAGCGTCCCGGTGCCCGTAGTCAGCAATTGTGCTTCGTACGCGAGCGGTTAGCACAAAATCCGTGACTTCCAAATCTTTGACCAGGCCAATGCTGAAAGGGCTACGGTGCGGTGGCGAATAGTCGCTTCTCTTGAATTGACTCAACACCTTGCCTTCCGCTATTTGCTCAATCTTCCAAGCCGTAGCGTCCGTGAAATCAAAGCTCTCGGGCGACCCGTCAGTTGCGAGATCATCAAAATCCGCAGAGAAAACCAACGGCATCTCAACGTCTTGCGCAACATCCTGTGCGAGGCTTCCTGAGCCTATGACAAAGAATAGGTAAGACAGAGCCAACTTGGAGAAGCACAGCATCTAGAAAGCCCAGGCAGTGGGTGATAAATAGGCGTGCTGGTTCTTTTGCATGCGCGCGAGGCAGCACTGCCAGTAAACACCGATGGCGCGGCAAAGGTGCCGCGCGGGATGGCGCGAATTGAAAACAGGTAAGACTACTCGCCCAGCTGTTTTTCAATCGCTTGCACGAAATCTTCCGCTTCCGGCTTTGTACGCGGAGAGAAGCGGGCGACAACCTTACCGCTGCGGTCAATCAGGAATTTCTCAAAGTTCCAAGAGATGTCGCCAGAACCTGCCGGCATGGTCTCAAGTGCGGTCAGGTGCTTGTAGAGTTCGCAAGCGCTTTCACCATTGACGTTAATCTTTGCGAACATTGGAAATGTGACGCCGTAGTTCTCCGTACAGAAGGTTGAGATCTCCGTGGCCGTTCCCGGCTCTTGTCCGCCAAACTGGTTGCAAGGGAAGCCCAGCACAACCAGGCCCTTGTCCTTGTACTTCTCGTACAATCCCTGGAGGCCCGCATATTGCGGCGTCAACCCGCACTTGCTCGCGGTGTTCACCACCAGCACAACTTTGCCTTCATAGTCGGAAAGCTTCTTCGTCTCGCCACCAAGAGTCTGCATCGTGAAACTCAGAGCCGCCGGAGCCTCGTCCTGATCTTGGTTCGCCTGAGTTTGTCTTTGGTCCTGCGCGGCGACGCCCGCCGTGGCTAACGACATCCCGAAACAAACCGCAACTACGATCAAAAGCGGTGTGACGCGATTTACACGACGGACAGACGAGAAGTTCATTTTGCATACTCCAGGAAAGGAATTAGGGAATAATCACGGTAGCACTCGGGATATCGAGCGTCAAGAATTCCCGTCTGCATCCGCGGCTTGGCCGCTTCGCAGGCTTGCATGAGGCTCGCCCATAGCGGTGTGGCGTGACTCACTCATGCCGCGATTCGTTTGGCGTTTAGATTCGCCAGAAATTGGTCAGATCGCGGGGGTTACCTTCGTGTTCGCCACGTGCAATTTGTCGCATCTCTTCACGACTGCGGAAGAATGCGTCGATAACGTCCGCGTCCCATTGCTTACCAGCGCCTTCCCGCAACACGGCATCCAGCTTCTTGTCCGGCATGCCTGTACGATAGGGACGGTCACTTCCCATCGCGTCAAATGCATCCGCCACGGCGGCGATGCGGGCGAGGTACGGGATGTTCTGACCGCTCAATCCGTGCGGATAGCCGGAGCCATCCCAGGCTTCATGGTGATGCAACACAACCGGTAAGACTGGCTGCAGTTGCTTGATGTCTCGCAGGATGTTGTAGCCAATGGTCACATGCGACTTGATGTGTTCAAACTCTTCCACCGTCAGCTTATCCGGCTTGCGGAGCACCGTATCATCAATGCCGATCTTACCGATGTCGTGCAGCAGACCGGAAAGATAGATGGTGTCCAGCATTTCCTCGTCGCAACCCAACGCTTCGGCAAGGCAAACCGAGCCGCGGGCAACGCGATCGCTGTGACCGCGAGTGTAAGGGTCCTTGGCATCAATCGAGGACGTCAACGCTCGAACCATGTTGGCTAACAGATCAATCTGCTTTCGATACAGCAGTGTATTGCCACGATGGATCCCAAGGATTGCCGTGACTGAATTCATCAGGTCGGCTTCGACCGTGCCAAACTCGCCACCGTCCGCGTGGTTGAAAGCGGCTAACCAACCGAATAGTTCGCTGCCTTCGGCCATGGGGACAAGCACAACATCACGCAACTCCGGCCACGGCCAATCGCCCCCTTGTGGCGGGTTGGCGTTGGCAACAACCGGCCGACGCTGCTTCTCGACGTCGAGCAAACGCACGAGTTTGCAAAAGTCTTCATTGTTAACGGGGCATGGCCCGTAGGTTCGCAAACGCGTCGGTGTGCTGGGACTATCGTCGCCGAACAACGACTGGTCATAGAACTGCAACGCCAAACCTTCAGAAGGCATGATCTCCGCCAACCAGCGAAGAGCCAGTTCGCCCAACTCGTCCTCGGAACGGGAGAGCGTCAGGTTGTGAGTCAGCCGATAGATCAAGCTGATCTCTTCGTATGTCTGACAAAGGTGGTTTGAGAGCTTCTCAACTTCGCACTCAACCTTCTGCGCCCGTACTTCCGCTCCGGCACGTTCCGTCGCCAGGCTGGCCAATCGCAAGGCAACAGTCGGCGGAATCAGTTCGGCTCGGCTGGCCCATTTCTGGATCGTTCCGGGATCGACGCCAAGTTCGTGAGCAGCTAGTGGAACGGCCTTTTCCCTACGTTCCGTCAAGAACCACGAAGCGGCGGCAAACTCGATCTCGCCGGCCGTCAGTGGGAATGCCATTGCCGCAAGTGGGAACTCTTCGGCAATGATCTCGGGGCGTCCCGCAGTCGCCACCTGGCTGCAAACATCTGCGTAGCGGTCCCAATCGACGGGCGGTTGATCCGGCGAAGCGAAAAGCAACTCGCCTGTCCGCCGGCTGAAGACTGTCGGCGCGGCACCAAGCCAAGTGCGGCAATTCTCAGCGGCTGACTGCGCAGCGCCAGCCGACTCGACCTGAACCAGGCCAGTACTGTGCGGCGACTGAATTCCGGAGCCCGTTGCCATCAGGCGTTCACAGGTAGGGAGGAATTGAGATGGAAAGGTTCCGATGTAAGAAACAAACCCACGAAAATCTACGTCGCCGCAAGTGGCAGGCAAACAAACACAATCTCACCCTGCGACTCCATTGCGTGTTGGTTGCGGATTGTCCGCAAAAACCCGCAAAGTCCGCATATTCGGCGCACCGTTGGTTATAAATTGGCGAATTGCCAACCTCGCCGGTGGCAGATTGACCAGTGAATTTCCGCTCGGTACGCTGAAATTTGCTGGGAGGTGTGCTTGAAGCCATTGGGCCGACGCCGCTTCTTGATGGCTTCGCTTCATGGCCTCCTTATTCTCCATTGCTCAAAGGTCCGCTGCTGGAACCGAGCCGATGAGCCTGACGTACTACAAACGATTCCACATGGTGTTCGATCTGCGCCGGGTTCCCGAGACGCAGGAGCCACCTGTTGGTTATGAACTGCTGCCGTGGTCGCCTTCGCTGCTGCGGGCACATGCCAAAGCGAAGTACCACAGCTTTCGCGATGAGTTGGACGCCAACGTCTTTCCGTGCCTGGGCGACTGGCGAGGCTGCTCCAGGTTGATGACGGACATTTCCAAGAAGGCCGGCTTTGTCCCCGAGGCAACCTGGCTGCTGGTCTATCGACCGGCTTCGCGCTGGCGAAGATCGATAGAGCATTGCGGCACCATCCAGGGCTTGCGTGACAGCCACGGCTGGGGCGCCATCCAAAACATTGGCGTCACGCCGGAACATCGCGGACTGGGCTTGGGGACATTGCTGATCCAAAGAGCGCTGGCTGGCTTTCTTGAGGTTGGCCTTTCACATGCCTACCTGGAAGTCACTGCCGACAACGAGCCGGCGATTCGGCTGTACGAACGCTTGGGCTTTCAGCGTTCCAAGACGCTCTACAAAGCCGTGGCCACTACGCTCGCGTAAGGCACACGGCAATCGCTCCGCGAATTGCCAAGGCTTGCGGCCATTCCATCTGGCACGGGAAGTGGCGACCAGTTACGATCAGGCTGGGCCTCATCGACACCGGGATGCGCGTGCTGTGCATCGCCGATTGTCATTTGAACTAACGTCGCTTCTCATAATTACAAACATGCCGATTCGCGTTGTACTTGCCAAACTGGGACTCGACGGCCATGACCGCGGCGTGCAGGTCGTCGCTAGAGCCCTGCGCGATGCCGGCATGGAAGTCATCTACACAGGGCTGTGGCAGGATGTTTCCGCGGCCGTTCGCGCGGTCGAGGACGAAGACGCGGACGTCATCGGCGTCAGCTTGCTCTCCGGAGCCCACATGACGCTTGTGCCGGAACTGATTGCCAAGCTCAATGAGCGCGGTCTCGACAACGTGAAGGTCATTGTCGGCGGCATCATTCCCGAAGCCGACATTCCCAAGCTCGAAGCCCTCGGCGTCGCCCGCGTCTTCACGCCAGGAACTCCGCTGCCGCAGATTTCGGAGTTCGTGAAAGAAGCCGTCGGCGGATAGATGACGTTGCTTGCGACTGCTCCGTGTGACGCGGGCACCCGCGGCAGTTGAATCGCGCGCTGGCGATCCTGACACTACTTAGCGAATGTCGGCGTCAACTTCCAGCCTGAGCGCGGCAGTAGTCGAACAAGGCTTGCCATTCGAGATCGGCGATGGCTTCACAAGTTTGCCGCATGTTGTCGTTGCCGGTTTGCGCGGCCTGTTGGCAAAGATCAACAAAGGCGAACGGATCCCACTCACTGGCCAGCGAAGTCACACGCTGGGATGCTGTCGCTGGCAAGTCGTTTGTCTGCACTTCGCCCGTTTGGATGGCGGCGTTCAAACGCTGAGCAAGGTCGGCAAACACAGCATGCTGGCCAACGCGGCGGAACCAATACTTTCCATTGCCGTAGTCCGGCTCGCGACGATGCATGATGCCGTGCCAGTAACTGCCTTCGGCCGTGTCCAGGCTCTGGCTGATGTTGTGCGAGCGA
Organism: uncultured Planctomycetales bacterium; assembly: GCA_937982665.1. Lineage (GTDB taxonomy): Bacteria > Planctomycetota > Planctomycetia > Pirellulales > S012-138 > CALJLD01. The sequence continues at coordinate 41,140 of CALJLD010000296.1, read as the reverse complement.
TCCAGAAAGCCGTGCCGGAGCCACAGCCCGGCCAGGGCTGCGGCTGCCATTTGTTGATCAAACATTTGCCCAGAGACCACATCGCCCGGCCGCAATTGATCCAGCAATTCGCGAGCAGACGATGACGCCTGCTGCGGACCGAATTCACATCCGCCGGGCGGGAAGGCGAGGATTTTATGCAGAAGTTGATTTGCCACGTGCTTGTCTCACTCGTCCCACTCAAAGGGGAGCGGTTGTTTGGCGGGAAGATCATTGAAGCTGACCGTTGGGAACTTGGCTCGCAGCGTCTCAACCTCGGCGGCGGTGATCTTGCACCATTCGATCCCGCAGGCTTGCAATGCCGGAAATCGTTGATCCAGGTTTTCCAAAGCGGCAACCGTGATCTGTGTATCGGAAAGCCAAAGCTTTGTGATGGAGGGGTTGCGTAATTTGCTGACGCCGGCATCCGTCAGTTGACAGTACATCAGATTCAATTCTTCCAAGGCCGGCATCTGGTTCAAGAGTTCGAGGTTTTCATCCGTGATTTTCGTGTTCGAAAGCCCGAGCGTAACCAGGCTTGAGAATTCAGCGATGCCCGGGATCGCGGCGCTGGTAATCGGTCCGTTTCGCCAGCTGAGCGTTTCCAGGCGTTGTTTATCTTGGAGCGGAATCTCGGCAAACACTTCGTCCGTGATCAGCGTGTCGCCAACGATAAGATGTTTCAAACGCGGCCATTTCAAAACGGCTTTGAGCGCCTGGTTGTCGAACTTGGTGACGGGAACGTAAAGTTTCTCGATCGACGATGTGCGTGCCGCCACAAAGGGCGCGGATGTGAAGTTTTGACCACTGAGCGCAAGTTCGCGCAGCGTGGGCATTTCCAGGACGTTGACGAGACCTTCGTCGAACACAGAACCCAAATGGATGTACTCAAGCGCAGGTGCCGCGGCGATGGACGTGTAGACCGACGCATCGCAGCCTTCGACGGATATTGAAAGAGAATATAGGTCTTGATGGTTGGCGAGCGAGGGCAATGCGTCCCCGCCCAAGGCGTTGTCAATGGACAAGCCTTCCAGGCCTCGCCAATTCTGAATTCTACGGCGCAAGATGTCCCTGTCAGCGGGGTCGACAACCAATCGCAAATCTTCCCAGCTTGTTTGCCGTGAGATAATCTCCAACATCTCGGTGTTGGCGCCCTTTAGCCCATACCGGCCCTCCTTTGGCGAAAGCACACCTTCGCGCGGCAAAAACCAAAGCAGCATCTCTTCATACTGGCTTGGCTGCGAATACTCGACGATCTGAAACCCTTCCTCCTGCAGGTACTTCATGTCCCGCGCCTGGCGGTAAGCCTTGCCGATATCTCCGCCGATGACGGCAAAGAGAATGGCAAACAACGCGATCAGGATCAGCAGGCTTCGCAAAGAGAAGCGAAGCCATTTGCGTTTTTTGCGCGGGTTGGCGGCGGCACGTCGCAAGTGTTACTCGTTCTCAACTCCAAGGAAGAAGATGTCCGGGTACAACTGCTGCAGGGCTTTTCCTTCGGCGGCGGAAATCCGCCAGCAGCCGATTATGGAGCAGAGCCGTAGGGCGGGCAGCCGCTCAGCAATATTCTCGAATGCCGCGGCCGTAACAAGCGTGTGGTCTAACTCGATTTCCGTCAGCGACGGGCTGCGGAGCTTGCGAAAACCCTCGTCCATGATCAAACAGTCATTCAGGAGCAGCTGATCCAGCGATGGCAGACTCGCAAGGACTTCCAAGTTCTCGTCTGAGACATGAGTTTGGGAAAGTTCCAACACCTGCAAGTTTTTCAACTTCGCGATTCCTGGAAGCGCCGCGCTGGTGACCTGCGTGCCTGGAAGGCGCAGGGCGGCAAGTTTGCTGGACTGGGGAGTTTCAAACTCCACAAACGCCTGATCACCAATTGGCGTGTCCCACGCATAGAGCTTCTCCAACTCCGGCCACTTGAGCACCGCTTGCAGGCCAGCATCTCCAAATTGTGTTTCGCCAACACTGAGAAATCGGATTGAGCTGTTGGACGTTTCCGTGAAGGGCGCACTCGTAATTCTCTGGTTGCCGAAAATCTGCAAGTGCCAAAGCGACGGCATGGCCAGAACATCAGCGAGCGATTGATCGGACAGATTCGCCTGGATGGCCAGGTCATGCAACTCGGGCGCTTGAACAATGGCAGGAAGGATGTCCGAATCGCAGTTGGGTAAATTCAAATGCAGGCTACGAAGGAATTGATGCTGGTCGAGCGGAGGAATGGCGTCATTTCCCGCCTCGCCGCGCAGCCACAACTGGTCCACTTCCCGCCAATTGTTAATGCCAGCCCGCAGTGTCTGATCGCAATCGTCAGGCGTAGTGAAGTTGAGAGAACACCACTGCGGATACCGGGCGAGGATCTCCAATTGTTCGCGCGCTACCGGCTCGCGGTTGTAAGTAGCGCTGGTCGGTGCGAGTACTCTCTCAACTGGGAGAAAGCGCATGAGCGTTTTCTGGTAAGACGTCGGCGTCGGATAGCCAGAAAGTTCAAAGCCGTTCTCGCGCAGGATTCTCATGTCTTGCGCCCGGCGGCGTGCCTTGCCGATATCTCCGCCGATGATGGCAAAGACAATTGCGACTAGCGCAGTAAGCAAAAGCAGGCTTCGCAAGGAAAAGCGAAACCAGCTGCGCTTTTTCGGCGGGTTGTTGGAAGTGTCAGCGATGTTCGTTGGCTTGATGCTCTTGGCCCCAGTCGAGTTTTTCGCAATGAACGGATGCCGCACTGGTATTCAGTACGCGACTGCGGTTTGCATTCGCGCCGAGATTCAATCAGCATATCACGTCAGGCGGTGAAGTTCCTGCTTTGCAGGCGCATTCACATTGATGTGGGAGTTGAATCTGGGAGTTGGGTATGGAACGACGCAGCGAGCGGCCTTATCGATTGCTGGCCTGGTCGGTCGGCTTTTTGAGCGGGGCGATCATGACAACCGGCGGCGTCATCGCCGACGCAATCGGTAATCAGAGTTCCGGTTTCGAGGGTATCGGCGGATTTGTGATGGTTGCTTGCGCGATCTTCCTGATGATTGAGATTCTCGAATCACGAAAGCATGACCGGGATGCATGAGCCGCACCCGCATGAAGGAGACGATGTAATGGAACGCCCTTATCGAATGATTGCGATGGCCTTGGTTTTCTTGGGCGGTGCGACTGTGTTTGGATTTGGTTGCTTGGCGGCGGCAATGCAACCAAGCCTTGATGTGGCGGCATTTGGGCTGCTCCCCGGCGGAGCGGTTGCGACTCTCGCCATCTTGCTCTTGGCGTGGGAGTATCGTCGCTCCGTTGGGCTCAGCGTGTCCGAGATTGTCCAGTCCGCGAAAGCCGATTGGACACAAGAGAAACAGCCGCAAGACGAAACAACGCCGCCTGCTGCTGATTGACACGCGTGGCTTCGCTCGAGGGAAGAATATCGGCCGCTTAAGGCTGCGCCTTTCACTCCCGGCTATGCAATCTCGCCCAGCCATTCGTGATTAGCTGCCAAAAACAAAAACCCCGCCAGGAGTGCACCTGGCGGGGTTGGGTTTTGCTCAAACTGAGTGGCCGACGATTAGCGGTTGCCGCCGCTTCCGGTGCCGACGCCCGTTGGCGGACGACGTGGGCGGAAGCGATTGTTGTCCACCGGCAGATCGCTGAAGTCGGCCGGATTCGAATCGAGCCCGAAGCTCTTGGTGTCGCGCGATTGGCGATAACCGGAGCGTTCGAGGAAGTCCGACAGCAGAATACGCTGCACGCCCAGGCGGTCGGCTGTGCGCAACATATTGGAGACGGCTTCTTCCTGGCCCGGAGGCGATTTGCCAACAATGATGAATTGCGTGTTGACGGTGATTTCGCCTTCGATCTCGCCGTTCTTATACTCGGCGTCAATCTTGCCACCGTTGCTGGTGATCAATTGGACAATCCGGTCACGGTCGCTGATGGCGTCCCCATCAAAGTCCATCGAACCGACTAAGGCAAAGCCGAGGAGGATGCCCGGTCGCCACAGCGGAGTGGAGATCACATCGCCGCGGGTGATGGGATTGAGCGGGTCTTGATGTGTGATGCGGCATTCGGCCGAGTGCGCGCCGTCAATTCGCATGACTTCTAAGGCGCCTTTGCGGGCCTGTCCATCGCGGCCAAGTCCGCTGGAACTCTTGTCCCACACGGAGAACGTGATCTGCGGTCGCAGGTTGTCCGCGGAGCCCAGATTGATCCAGACTGTTTCCGAAGCTTGATCCACAAGACGAATAATGCCATCTGGCGTGGTGAAGCTCTGGTTCGTCAATTCGGCGAGTTGAGTTGTCGCCTGATCAAGCTGCTGTTGGATTTTCTCCAATTCGGCGTCGAAAGCGATTTGAGCATCTGTCAGCTGCTGCTGCAGCGTGTTGTTCTCGGTGGTTCGCTCATTCAGTTTATTGGTCAAGTCCGTGACTGTGCTTTGCAGTTGATCTTCCGTTTCCTGGAAGCGATCGACCGCTTGCTGGTGAGCGGTTGTCGCGGCGGCGAGATCGTCTTCCAGCTTCCCGATCTTGTCCGCATCGTCTTGTCGCACGCGGGCGAGTTCGTCTTCAAGCCGTTTGAGTTCCACTTTGTTGGCTTCAACAGCTTTGCCGCGCTTCTGCAACTCCAGGTCAAGTTGCTTCACAACCGCGAACAAATCCAAGGCTGTGTCTGCGTCAGGCACATCGCCCTCAGGCAAGTTCTTGGCTTGAGCGCTGATCGGCCCGGCAACCGGCATGACATTGTCTTGCCAGGCAGTTTTCAACTGTTCGATGTCGGCAGAATCGCTAATCCCTAAGCGATTGCACAGCAGTATCCATTTCTCGGACTGCAGTTGCGCGTTGGCTTGCAATTGGGAGAGTTCATCCGTCTTCTCTTTGGCAAGGGCAGCGTTCTTGCTGTTCTCGCTGATGTAGTAAATGAAACCGACGGTCGCCAAAATGAACATAAAGGCGAACACAATCAGCGCGATTTGAATCCCTTGATTCTCGCTTCTGGCCATGGCCAAAAATCCTCCGCAAAGGGCGAAAGTACAGCGCGCAAGCGCGGTGAAATGTGCGTGATCACAAGACGTGAAATGAGCTAGCGAACGAAGAGACGCTTCGCTCGCGAGGGGACCCGCAATCCGTTCATTCTTTTGCGGCCAATTGGCCAAAGGATCGGAATCGCAAGGACTTCCGTCGATTCTAGGCAGGCAAAATCGGACTGTCAAACAAATAACATTGGCGGTCGATTCTGTGTCCACAAGTGGCCAAACTGGCAGTTCGCCTTGCCGGATTTGTCGCCAGAACTCGCTCAAGCGGTTTCTTGTCCCTCGTCAGGCAATCTGCGACAACAGGGCTACTTGTCCAAACTTCGCCGGAGTCCTTGCCCATGCGGCTGTTTGCCCTTGTCATCTTTCTGAGCGCATTCCTGCTCTTTCAGGTCCAACCGATGATCGCCAAGGTGATTTTGCCCTGGTTTGGGTCTTCGGCAGGCGTTTGGACTGCGTGCCTGATGTTTTTCCAATCAGCCCTGTTGCTGGGCTATTTCTATGCTCACGGCATAGTCCGGACATTGTCCTGGAAGCGCCAGGCGATCGCCCATATTGTGCTGCTGGTTGCGAGTCTGCTGGCTTTGCCGATTATGCCGGGCGAGTTCTGGAAGCCCACTTCCGCCGGCAATCCCACTGGGTTGATCGTGCTGATGTTGCTCGCCTGCGTTGGTGGGCCGTATTTGATGTTGGCGTCAACCGGACCCCTGCTGCAGAGGTGGTTCGGCGAGTTGCAGCCGGGGAAATCGCCATACCGGTTGTTCGCGCTTTCGAACGCTGGCAGCCTGGCAGGCTTGCTGACTTATCCATTTGTGTTTGAACGGCTGATGACGCTGCATACACAAACGACGTATTGGTCGATTGCCTATGGCGTCTTTGTGCTGGCCTGCGGGACAGTGGCGTACTTATTGTGGCGACACTCCGGTGCGCAGCAGGACAAGTTGGATTCGCAGATTGTGGAATCTGCCGGGCTCACAGCGGAGGAAGCCGGCCACCAAAGCTACGCGCCCGTCAATGGGCGACAGATCTTGCTGTGGCTTGGGCTTTCCGCATGCGGCTCGATCATGCTGCTCTCCACCACCAACTTGATGTGTCAGGACATTGCCGCGGTTCCGTTCCTGTGGGTGGTCCCGCTTTCGATTTACTTGCTGACATTCATCGTGGCGTTCGATAGCCCTCGCTGGTACTACCGGCCGATCTTTTTGCCGGCGGCAATGGGCGGAGCCGCGCTGTTGTTGTGGGGTTCGATTGACCCGGACGGCGCGGCCAGGGCGATTCGAGATACGGGCATCATCGATCGGCCTGTTTGGGCCTTGGTGTTGATCTTCAGCGCCGGGTTGTTCGCCATGTGCATGGGTTGCCACGGCGAGCTGGCCCGCGCGAAGCCGCATCCTTCGCGTTTGACTTTGTATTACCTCTGCGTTTCCGGCGGTGGAGCGTTGGGAGGGCTGTTGGTGGGGATTGTTGCGCCTTCCCTCTTCCTGGGCTATTGGGAATTCGCTATCGGCATCGTGTTGAGCCTGATCCTGATTGGCATTGCAGCCGCATCAAAACCAGGAGAGCGCAACGGCTTGGTTCAGTTCTTTGCGGATGTCCAAGCCCGCGAATTCCGTCAGGCGTTTCTCAAGTCGCCGCATGGGTACTGGATCATGGGTGTGCTGCTGATGTTCGGCGCGGCGCCGTTCTCGGATCCGATTGTTCGAAATGTCTTTCGGGAAGGACCGGATCACCTCTATGGCGAAGACGAAGACTTCAACCTGGTAGAAGTCCGCCGAAACTTCTTTGGCGTGTGGCGAACGACGGACGACTTCTATCATCCAAGGGAGTTGCCTAAGCCTGTCCGCAAGCGAACGCTCGTGCATGGCCGGATCACCCACGGCTATCAATTCTCCGGAGAATTGCGGCGGGCAATCACCAGCTATTACGGGGAACGTTCCGGGCTTGGGCTGGCGATGACCCGTCATCCCCAACGAAATCCGAACAATGACGATTACTCCTCCGGCTCGCCAATGCGGATAGGCGTGATTGGCTTGGGATCGGGTTCGGTCGCAGCGTATGCGCAAGACGGTGACTACCTACGATTCTATGAGATCAATCCACTGATGGTTGAGACAGCGGAAGAAGCCTTTAGCTATTTGTCCGATGCGCGCGACGCGGGAGCCGACGTTGATGTGTTTGTGGGCGATGCGCGTTTGCTTTTGGAGCGCCAATTCGCCGAGAGCGAGCAGCAGAAGTTTGACGTGTTGGCGGTCGATGCTTTCAGTGGCGACGCCATCCCCATCCACTTGCTGACCAAAGAGTGTTACGACATCTATTGGGACCACCTGAATGCAGACGGCGTGTTGGCGGTTCACATCTCCAATCGCTATCTGAAACTGGAACGTGTGGTACGGGGGCTGGCCGCAACCGATGGCCGGACCGCGATGCGGGTCTACTACGACGATGACGACGCGATTGGCAACGAGAGTCTTCGCCTGACCAGCTGCGAATGGATGCTTGTCACAAACAACCAGGAGTTCATCCAGAGATACCGGGAGTTCATGCAATTGCCACCGGATGCTCCGTTGGATTCGGCATCGCAAGCGGACAATGTTCTTTGGACTGATGATTTCAGCAGCTTGCTCTCCGTCTTGTATGATCCAACGAGCCGTCGGTCAGCGTCTGTTGAGCCGTCCGAAGACCAAGGCGGTGAGGAGAATTCAGTAGAGAAATCCGAAGAGGATGCAGTCAACAACCAATAAGGAATGCGCGGATGCTGAAATTGGCGATTAACGGAGCCGCCGGGCGGATGGGGTGCCGAGTTACGGCGGTTGTTGCTGCCGCGGACGATGCAAAGCTTGTCGCCGCGCTGGAGGCGGCCGGGCATCCGCAGTTGGGCCGTGACGCCGGCGAAGTCGCGGGAATCGATGCTGTTGGCATTAGCATCGCCGACCAACTTGTTGAAGGAAACGAGGTCGATGCGATCATCGATTTCTCCAAGCCTGAAGGCGCGGAACGCGCCACGGCTTTAGCTCGCGAGCGAAAGGTTCCGCTGGTTGTCGCCACCACGGGCTTAAGTGACGCGCAACAAGCAAACATTCGCGCAGCGTCCGAGACCATTCCCGTTGTCTGGGCGCCCAGCATGAGCCTGACGGTCAACATTGCGATGAAGCTGTGTTCGATTGCCAGCAAAGCGTTGGCCAAACAACCCGGCCAGGTGGATGTGGAGATTATCGAGAGACATCACCGCTACAAGGAAGACGCTCCAAGCGGGACGGCGCTCCGTTTCGGTCAGATCATTGCCGCGGAAATGGGACAAGACACTCATCAGCACGGCCGCGAAGGGATGACCGGCGCACGAGCCAAGAACGAAATCGGCTACCACGCGATTCGCACTGGCGACAACCCCGGCGAACACACCATCATCTTTGCCCCCTTGGGTGAAACACTGGAAGTCTCGGTGCGAGCGAGCAATCGCGACTGCTATGCATTGGGAGCTTTGGCCGCCGCGCGCTTTGTCGTTTCCCAGCAGCCAGGCCTGTACGGGATGGACGATGTCTTAGGGCTAAGCTGAGCGAAAAAAGTCATCTTGTTGGCGGTATGTCTCCACTCGGTATGTCTCCAGGTGGGCCTTGTATGGCATCCGTTTCAGAAATGACAGATTCAGTCGGAGCGTAGTCGAGCTGGAGTTTTGACAGTGGATGCTAGTCTGCAAGCCGCCAAAACTTCAGTTTTTCATCCGCACCCATCGTCACAAGCCAGGAACTATCGGGCGAAGCCGCAGCGAAAACTACGCTGGCGGGCACTCCGTTTCCATAAGGCTGCGGGTGTGCTGGAAATTCCAAAGCTTGTTCAAACGTCCGCAGATTCCAAAACGCGATCCGCCCGAGTGATGCACCGCTAACAAGCACGTCGCCTTGCAAAACAGTCAATGGATAGTGTTCAGCATCGAGTGCCCACAGTCGTACTCCAGTTTTCCAATTCACTACACCGGAACCATTCCTGTTTCCATCAACAATCAGCAAATCGGGATCGTAGGTCGTCAAGAAAGAGAACGTGCGATCCACTGGTCCCCACGAAAACTGATTAACGACATCGCCCGTCTCATAATCGAGAACCATCAACTCACCGTCGCTGGCCAAGCAAGCGACTAAAGGCCCACCTGCAACACCAATCATCGCAAGCACGTCTCTTGCGTCGGGAACTCTGTGCTTCGCTATTTCTTTTCCGGTAGGCGATTCAAAAACTGTCAGCGTCGCGTCTTCCGTCACAACGATTAACCTTTGGCTGTCCGCGCTGAACGCCAAGACCGACTCGCCCAGCTCAAACTCTGCGAGATCAAACGTGAGATTTGAAACGACGATATTCGCCTTACCTGTATCGGCATTGACGATATGCACGGACCGGGCGAACGCGTCGGAACTGACCCAGTTGCCGTCCGGCGAGAATTTGACGGGCCAAAAACTAAAGGGATCGGAGCGTACAAATTCATGGGATTTTGCCCCCGTTGTGACATCCCAATACTCACGACGCGGATTGACGCTTCCTCGCACCTCTTCCACCGTCAACAAAAACAGATCACTTCCGTAACGATCGAACGCCAAGGAATAATGCCAACCGTCAGGCGGTGTTGCTTCCGAGACCATCGTGTACGGCGGCGTTCCACCATCCAGGGCGGCATAAATTCGTTGTAACAGGGGACTCGCTGTCGGGGTTCTCAACCATAAGATAGCGCAAACTGTACAAACAAAGACTACGCATAGGGCGACAACAACCCAGAGCTTGATGCCAGCACTACGCGGTGCAACTCTTGACATGCTTTCTCTCCCCAAATGATTGCGTAGTGTTTCTTATTGCCAGTCGTCGTCGCCCTTCGGCCCTAGCTTCCCTTCGACGCATTCCAACAACTTGGCCGAGTCATACAGCTCGCCGGCCTTCATCACGAGTCGCACGTTGTGCGTGTTGTGAATGTCTTCCAAAGGATTGCCGCGGATGATGCACAGATCCGCGAACTTGCCGGCTTCGACCGTTCCCAACTTCTGGCCGACGTTCATCGCGTTGGCGCCGTTGGCGGTGGCCGCTTTGAGCGCCGCGGCTGGCGGAAGTCCGCACATGACCAGGTGCGCAACCTCGCGATGTCCGAAGAAGCCGGAGATGAACGTTCCGGTCGAAGGGTGATCGCTGCCGATCGTGATCTTGCCGCCGGCATCGAAGTAGCGTTTGATCGTTTGCTTCTTCACGAGATAGATCTTGTAGTACATCTCCATACTGCGGCGCGGCTCTTTGTTGGCGAGCCACTCATTGACAAACGGAGTAAAGTACTTCTGCTCGTCAGTCCAGTACTCAAAGCCTTCGCCCAACTCGCCCAGTGATCCGTATGTTGCGATGGTCGCGTCAAAGTAAACGCCGTGATCAATGTAGAGCTGAATGATCTCATTAAGGCCGGGGTCATTGGGGTCCAGGTCTTGCAGAGTGCGATAGGCCGATTGCGTGTCCGGCAAAACATCGCCGCCAAGAAAATGCTCGACGCGATCAATGCCCATCAGGATGGCCGTCTTGGGATTGACCGAGTTGCGAAAACCGGAATCAAGATGGCCGGTGACCGTCAGGCCATGCCAGTGCGCGCGTTCGATCAGCGGCTGCAGGTGTTCGGGAGCAATGCCTTTCGCCTTGAATCCCCGCGCGCCGTTGATGACCCAATAATCGACTTCCTCATAGATCTCTTCGGCCGTCATGCGGCGACTCCAGCCTCGACGAGCCGTGCCGAAGTACGGACCGGAGTTATAGACGCGAGGGCCAATTTGTTGCCCTCGATCGATCCGCTTTCGCATGGCCATCATGCCATCGGGATCGTACTCGCCAGCGGGGAACGTGGACGTCCAACCATTCGCCAGATAGAGAATCGGCATCACGTTCTTTTCGTCCTGGCGAGGGCGACCGGCCAGCGTGACGTTGTAATGCGCATGCAGATCAAACAAGCCAGGCAGAACGTAATCGTCGTCGCCCAGTTCGATGACCTTGTATTCGGCCAGATCGCGATCGGTCAGGTCCGCGCCGACTTCAAAGAACGATCCGTTATGGACAACAATGCCGGTGTTGGGCACAACGTCATCGCTCACTCCATCAAACAACCAGCCGCCGCGAATGATGGTCTTGTCGGACGTCGTCGCCAAAATGGCTTCCGGCGGAACGTCGATTTGCCCCGGGTTTGGCGGTTGCGTGTTGGGATTGTTCTCTTGAGCTTGCACGCTGTCCTGCTGATCTTGCACGGCGGCAGGCCAGGCAATTGTGCCTTGTGAGATCAGGCAAGTGATGGCAACCAACACCGCGGAAGTAAGTCTATGTCTATGCCTGTAGTCCATGAGCGAGCCTATGGTGTTCGCGGGAATGTATGTCGCTCGTTTCAAAGTGAATAGCGACAGAAGAAGATTTGCCAAACATGCGTCGCGGTGTTCGTTAGAATCTAATCTGCCTGCTGGCTGTGGACAACGAAATGCAGTGCGGCGTAAACATGTAGCCACAGTTTCAGAACGACTGATGACCCAACTCACGTGCCAATGCGGCGAGAGCTTTCAGCTGGAAATGCCCTCCGGCTTGCCGCGCAATCGGTGTCCATATTGCCGGGCCCCGTTAGGGCATGATTTGCGCAGCGCGGAGTCCTTCCCAAGCGAAAAACCGGTTGAACTGAAACCTTGGAGCGATTCCCCAACCGACACTCAACCAAATCGACCGGAGCCGCAACAAGAACCAAAACAGCAGACAATCCTTCGACCTCTTGTTCCGGATGCGCGAAAGTCCGTTATCGGGCATTCCGGAATTGCAGAGCTCCTCGACCATGTGGAACCACTCATGCGTCGACATGAAGGGCCATTGCTATGCCCGCAGCAAAGCGGATGCGACGTGCCAACTTGCGCGCGGGCGTTTGCATGCAACGCGCTGCCCAGCAAAGGATGCAGACTTCGCAATGCGGTCCTTATCGGACTTGTGTGTGCCGGCGGCTCGGTTGCATTCTTTGTGATCTTATTTGCATTTCTTTTGGCCTTTGAGGAAGGACAACAAAACGGAGATACGCATTGGGGATTGGTCATTTTATTTTTGGCCGGGTTGATGACGGCCGCTTTCTTGATTGGCTATTTGATTTCGTCGTGGAACACGCGCAAACGGGTTCGATATCAGCGCGCCCTGGCGGCTGCGGCGAATGAACTTTCCATGGCACATCTTAGCGGAACACAACTGGCTGACGCTGTTGGATGTGAGGCATTGCCACTTTACCTGCCTGGCCGACTCGATACTTTTCATCTGCAATTGGCTGGCGAAGTTGATGGCCTGAATGTCATCGTGCTGGACTTCATCTGTACGTTTGGTCTCTACAGCTTGAACCCGGCAATAGACGCAACTCTTGGCAATATCGCGTTTGTCGCCAACCGCGGCGACAAGAATGAGATCTGGCGGCGGCATCTCGCGGTCGTGATGACGGAGTGTTGTCCAGGCATCCCGGACTTCTGCTTGACGCCGTGGAGAGACCGATCGGAGCGGGTATGGCAGAAGCATCATCTGCGCTGGCCGAAAGCGGAGACATGGAACAAAGCGTTCCATCGGCGGTATTATTTTGTCTCACCTGACCCTGCCGTAGCCGCGCTGTTTTTCACGCCGGAATGGCAAGAGTTATTGATGCGTGGATCGCCAAGAAATATTCAAGTTGTTAGCGGGCATTTGTACTTGTTTCTTTCGCGCGGCGAGAGCTGGTTTCCCGATCATTCCGAAGAAGCTCGAGAGCTGTCGACGACAATTGAAATCGCAACAAAATTGCACAAGCACTTTTTGAGATTCAGCTTAGGCCGTCTCGGTGACCATGAAAACGCATAGCAATCACCCAATCATGTCAGCGCTGTCAACCGCATATGCGATATCCGTAGTTTTTGCGATCGCTTTTGCGCCCCAAACAGTCGGAGCTCAAGATCTAAATTATCAATCGCACGCTCCACAACAAACGCTAGCCCGAGCCGGTGCAACCGTTCAAGGCCAAGCCGACGATCCCTATCGCGTGATCACCTTCAACGTCCTCGTTGGCTTCAACGATTATCGCGTGGGTGATCCCTATCTTCCCGGCGCGGAGCGCAAGCAGGCAGCCTATGAATGGTTGGAGGAACAGCAACCGGATCTGGTGGGCTTGCAGGAGATGAATGGTTACACGCTGGAAGAACTTCAGACGGATGCCAAGGCCTGGGGGCATGATCATGCGGTGCTGCTCAAGGAGAATGGCTATGACATTGCGTTGACCGCCAAGAGACCTATCGAAGTTGTGGAACGCGTCACCGACGGCTTTCATCATGGCTTGCTGCATTGCCGCGTGGATGGGATCGATGTCTTCGTCACGCATTTCTATCCCGGCAAAGAGAACCAGCGGCGGATGCAGGAGATGGCCGCCGTGCTGGAACGAATGCAGCAGGTGATGGACGACGAGCGTCCTTGCCTGGTGATGGGCGATCTCAACGCGCTCTCACCGCAAGATGACTCGCTCTTTGGCGAAACAGCCCGGCACTGGCACGTCGACCTGTGGCAGTGGCCGCTGACAGACGGCAAGCCGTACTACAACGTGCTGCAACAAGCGCTTGATGCCGGTCTGGTTGACGCCTGGGTCAAACATCGTCCTGAAGATCAACCGCAGTTTCCCGGCCGCCCGCGGATTGACTATGTGTTGGCTTCACCGGAGTTCGCCGCGCGCAGCCGAGCTGCGGAATGGGTTGAGAGCGAAGAGATGCACAAGCTCTCGGATCATCCGCCGGTGGTTGCTGATTTTGATTGGCCGGAGTGAGCCGCAACATATTAGTGAGGTATCGTACGAACCGCTCGGATTGCAGCTCTATCTGCGCTGGGCATCGAATTGCCGTGCGAGCGCCGCTTGCACCAAGAACTTGCCAGCACCTCAGTTCGTACAAATCAGGCGCCTCCGCTATCGCAAACCATCAATCTGAGGAATTCCTTGTCGAATTCCGCGGCCCCCGCGCATCTATCCCTATGACGTTGCGGCTCTCGCTTCCATTAAGGCTGGCTCGGTATGGCCCCAGAAAAATTGACTGCGTTCACCGATGCACAGTTGCTCGCGAGGTTTTGCACTTCAGGCGAAGACGCCGTGTTTCGCGCGATCGTTAATCGCTACAAGTCGATGGTCTTCTCGGTCTGCACATCGGTCCTGGCCAATCACGCCGATGCCGAAGACGCTTTTCAGGCGACGTTCTTTGTGCTCGCCCGCAAGGCGTCGTCCGTCCGCAACCGCGAGTCGATCGCTGCGTGGCTGCATCGCGTGGCTTTGCGGTGTGCCTTGGAAAACCTGCGACGAAAGAAGCAACGCAACAGCCATGAGCAACCGCTAAACGATAAAGAGTCCGACAACGCGGCCTCGCCCGAAGAGTTAGCTGGTGTGTCGTCACGTGCCCTGGTGGTGACCGTGCACGAAGAGCTTGACAAACTGCCGGAGAAGTATCGGCTGCCGTTAGTGCTGTGCTACTTGGAAGGCGCTTCGCCCAAAGAGGGTGCGCGTTGTTTGGGCATGCAAGAGAGCGCCTTCTACAAACGATTGGAGCGTGCCCGCAAGATGCTCCGCACGCGACTCATGGCATCTGCAGTGTTCACCGTTTCACTGGGCGCTTTGCTGCGCACGGCCATGGCACACAGCAACGTCACCATCGCCAGTCAACAAATCAACACAACCGTTTCTATTGCGGCGCACGTCAAAACGGCCTGGGCTGCGGAGGCCGCCGTTGGGGCCGGCAACCACGCGTCGCTTGCACTCGCCAAAGGAGTTCTTCAAACGATGACGATTTCAACTGCTGTCAGATCTCTTTCCATGGCCGCTTGCTGGGCAGCCCTACTTGTCGCGATTGTCGCGGCGACTTCGTGGGCCGGAGTTGGCCAATCGAGCACCAACAACAGTTCTGGTCCCGTCAGCGCCAATTCCGCCGGATTGCCGGATTCCACAGAACCGGAAGTATCAATTCTCGTTCGTCTGGAGGAGGGAGTGCCCACGGAGGATGCGAACAGTGCGCCGCAAGACCAAGAGAATCCGCTGGACAAATTCGTCGGCCAACGCCTGACAATCGAAGGCGAAACACTCGGCGGCGAAGAATTCGATCTAAAAGACTATTCCGGCAAAGTCGTGCTCGTCGAGTTCTGGGCTTCTTGGTGCGGGCCATGCAAAGCTGAAATGCCTAACATTCGAGAAGTGTACGAAGCCCATAAAGACGATGGATTCGCCATCGTGGGCATCAGTCTCGACACGACGAGTGACGCAGCAGAAAAATACCTGGAAACGCAAGGGATCGAGTGGCCGAACATCCTTAGCCAGGTTGCAAGCGAAAACGACGCTGGGAACGACATTGCGGGCCGGCTTGGTGTTCGGGCCATCCCATCATCGTTTTTGATTGATCGCAACGGAAAGGTCGTGGCAACCAACTTGCGCGGCGGCGATCTAAAGACCGCAGTTAGCGTCTTGGTGAATGTTGACAGTTGCCCTGCGAAATAGCGTCAGATTCTGCCATAGGGAAGCCCTCGCCGGCCTGGCGGGTTTTTTTTTTCGTGAATCGGCGGCTGACAAGGCCAAGGAATTGTGCGACTTTGTTTGTAGTGCAACTTCGTAGTATCTCTTCATGCAGAAATCATCACTGTGCACCTACTCTTGAGTCCTACCGTCGCGGCCATGCTGATCTCCGTTCTCAGTTGTGGTTGCAACGAAGGAATCGATAACGAGCCCGGCCCAACGCTGGTTGGCAACGCCACTGGCGAGATTGAAATCAAAGTCCACGGCAATCTTCGGCAGATGATGCACGAAGGCAAAACTGGCGCTGCGGTCCAATTGGATACGCTGTTGCCCAACGAACATCTGTTCGCCGTAGGAGCTCTGGCCGATCTGGCGGGCGAAGTCACGATCATTGATGGCGCTGCGTATCTTTCTTATCCGGACGGCGTGCAGAAAGCCCGGACAAACAAGCTGACCGAGTCAGATGCCGCCGCGGCGCTGCTGGTTTCCGCGCAAGTTAACGATTGGCAAACCGTCGAGACTGACCGAGAAATCCCCTTTGCCGAACTCGATGATGAGCTTGCCCGTCTGGCGGAAGCGGCTGGCCTGTACGTGGACCAGCGGATTCCTTTCCGCATCGAAGGCGACTTCCGTGACTTGCGCTGGCACGTGATCGATGGCAGCCGCTTGCCGGAAGGCCCCAGCTCTCATGCAGATCATGTGAAGGCCGCGGTCCAACTCCATTTGGACGATGGCCCGGCATCGCTGGTCGGCTTTTTTTCCAAGAACGATGCCGGCGTGTTCACCCATATGGGCTCGCACTCGCATATTCACTGCATGGTCGCAAAGCCGCTTTCGGCCGGGCATGTGGACCACGTGATTGTGCCGGCGGGGGCTAAGGTCATGTTCCCCAAGATCAGCCGCTGATGATGCGAAGGCATCCAGGCTTTTTGCACATCTGTCAATCGACTTGGCGGCCTGCGGAATGCGTGAGGCACCAAGGCGTCAATGCCTTTGGGACTAGACCGTCGCCCAACACGTACGACGCGTTTCAAAGTCTTGATTCAATTGCCAAAGATCGTGGAGTCAATCTCCAACGAAAGCTGCGCATTGGGCAAGGCGCGTTTTGAAATTTTTCCTGGGCGGCGCTTCGTGGCGACCAGACCTGGCCATGCGCACATATGCGTCAGGCCACGATGCGAATTTCAGTTTTCCAGGGGGCGCACGTTAGGGGTAATAAGGGGGAGTATTCCAACGGTGTGACGACCGGTCTGCGCGCGCCCGGACAAAGCCGTTGCGGATGAAGAAATCAAGCCGAGCTGGGCGCAAGATTTATTGGCGTTGACCGATGATATTTTTTCTGTCCCTGAATTGAGCAGTCGCGTTGCTTCGCAACGGAAACATCGCCTGATAGGATAGCGTCTCTCAGGAAGTTGTCTCTCTGGCCCCGCTCTCGCTCGCCAAGCTTGTCCCATGAACCGCTATCCCATCGGAAAGCCGCCGAAGTGGTGGTCGCCGCGGCCCAGCCGGTTTTGGATGCGCTTCTGGCGGCGACGAAGACAACGCATCCTTCGCCAGCATGAGAATGTGGCCAGTGTGCAGGTGCAGGGGTTGGAACACCTTCGCGAGGCCATCAGTGCCGGCCAGGGGATTTTGATTGTCGCCAATCACCCCACGCACGCGGATTGGCTGACGATTTATGAAGCCCTCGATCAACTGCGGCGGCCGTGTTATGTGATGACCACGTGGCAGGTCTTTCAAATGGCCGGGCCGATCGTCCGCATGCAGTATCGCCAACATGGCTGCTTCAGTATCGATCGTGACGGCGCCGACCGTCAGGCGTTTCGTTGTTCGGTGGAAATCCTGGCTGAGACTTCTGACCCGCTCGTGATCTTTCCCGAAGGCGAGGTCTACCACACGGGCGATCGCGTGGCGGAGTTCCGCGAAGGTCCGGCCACCATGGCCCAAGCGGCCGTCAAACGCAGCGGGCGTCCGGTCGCCTGCATTCCTTGCGCCTTGCGATACAGATATTCGCGGAGTCCTCTGCCGGAACTTTTGGACGTGATGGACCGCGTCGAGCAAAAGTTGGAACTGCCGCACGACTCCTCGCTGGATCTTGTCGAACGCATCTACCGCGCCGGCGATGCCGCCACGGCACGTTTGGAAATGGAGTACCTGGGCGAAAGCCGTTCCGGGCAGCCGTTGCGTGATCGCATGCCGCAACTTGTGAACGCGATGCTCGGTGAGTTGGACGAACGTTACGGCGTGCAAACAGATCGGTGGTCGCCGCAGGAACGGATTAAGCAGTTGCGGCAGAAAGTGATTGCTCGTCGGGAAGCGTTGGTTGCGGAAGAACAAGTTGAGAGTGCTGCAAACAGCACGGGAAGCAAGCTTCCCGCGGCACCCGGCGACGAACAGCCAAGCGCAAAGTTCCAACAACTCGATCGCGATCTGGAGCAGCTCTTCCAGGCGTTACAAATCTTTAGCTATCCCAGTGGCTATCTCAGGGCGAATCCCACGCTGGAACGGATCGCGGAAACCATCGATAAGCTGGAAGAAGACGTGCTCGGGGCAGAGACAGCCGGCATTCGCGGCACGCGTCAAGCCATGCTGACATTTGGGCAGCCGCTCATCATCGAGCAACAGGGCGATCGCGAAAGGGCCGTCGCGCTAACAAAGCAGATGCACGCCCAGCTCCAAGCGATGATCGATGTGGAAACTCCTGGCGAGCCAGCTTCATCATTGCTTAACATGGCCAGCAGATAATCGAATACTAATGCGATGCGCGCGGCTTCATTTTCATCTTATTGAAGCCGCTCATCGCCTTTGCAGCGAATACACACAGCAATGCCGGCGGTGTTGCGGAGAAATCGGAATGAACTGTAGTCGGCTCGGGGCATGTGTCCTTCTTCTTGTCGCTTCCGCTTTCCTTGGTTGTGAAGATCAACCGGCGGCGAAAAACGCGCCAAAGGTCAAAACCGCGCCGCAGGAAATCGTCGCTAGCGCCAGGCCAGGCGATGTGGCCGATCCTCTCCCTCCGCCAATGCTACAGGATGACCCCGGCATTCCAGGCGGTGATGCCGCAAGTTCGAAGTACGTCGGCGACGCCGGCCCGACATCGCGCGAAACGGAACAAACGCCAGCGCTCGTCGTTGTGGTCTCTGTCGATCAATGGGCTTACGAATACTTCGAACGCTTTCGCAAGAACCTGGCGGACAACGGCATCGCCAAGCGCACGCAAGCTACCGGCGCGTGGTATCGCAACTGTCTGCACCAACACGCCTTCACGTTTACAGGGCCGGGTCACTCGGTGTTGCTGACCGGAGCGTATCCCAATCGCAACGGCATCATTGGTAACTCCTGGTTTGATCGTGCGTCCGGCACGCAGTTGTATTGCGTCGCCGACCCCGAAGCCACGTTGATTGGCGATACTGCCGACACCAAGGTTTCGCCGAAACATCTGCTTGTGGAGACCGTGGGCGATCAACTCAAGCTGGCCACACACGGCAAGTCGAAAGTCTTTTCGGTTGCCATCAAAGACCGCGCCGCCATTTTGATGGCCGGCCACCTGGGCGATGCCGCGTTCTGGATGGCCAACGCCGGACCCTGGATCACAACGGATCATTATCGCAACGATGTCCCCGGCTATCTGCGACAGATCGATTACAAGACGTACGCCGGAGCAACGTGGGAACTGCTGTTGCCGGCCGAAGAGTATCAACACGGCGCGACGGAAGACAGCACTGCAGAGAATCCCGGCTATGGCATGACGGCGGACTTTCCCCATCAACTGGCCGCCGAGGATGATGAGTATTTTGTCAATCAGCTTGCTTGCTCACCGTTTGGCAATGAGATCACGCTCGAGGCCGCGCGGCAGATCATCAACTATGAACAGCTCGGCCAGGATGAATACCCTGACATCCTGGGCATCAATCTTTCTTCCGCTGACTATGTTGGTCATGCCTTTGGGCCGGAGAGCTTGGAAGTCGAAGACATGACGTATCGCACGGACATCGCACTGGGCGATTTCGCCGATTACGTCGATGCCCAAATGGGCGACAAGCCTTGGGTGATGTTTGTCACGGCCGATCATGGAGTCGCTCCGGTCCCGGAGCGCGCGGCCGCGATGGGACTTGATGCCAAACGCAATGCGCTCGGGAGTACCGGCACGGCCGGGAACATTCCCAGCTTGCGCGATCCGTTGGAAGCCTACCTGCGAGGACAATTGGGCGTTGCGGAAGATCCCGAAAACGCGGACAGCGAAGACGGCGAGGAAACTGAAGAAGCTCCCCAACTTGTTCAAGCGGTCACGGACCATGCCGTGTTCTTGAATCGCGACAGCCACCCCGCCTTGTCAGGCGATCGCTTTGAGCTGGCTTGCGAACTCGCCCGTGACTGGCTGTTGAATCAAGATGCGATTGTGGCTGCTGTGACACGGCAGAATCTCTTGGGCGAAGACACAACCGACTCCGAGTTAACGACGCTCTTTCGCCATGCGTTTCATCCCGCGCGCAGCGGCGATGTCCTCTTCGCTCAAAAGCCGTTCTACTTCCAGGGTGGCGCCACCTCCACGCATGGCAGTCCCTGGCGATACGATCGCCACATTCCGCTGATGGTGTTGGGCAATGTCTCGCATGCCGACGTGGAAACCGAAGTGAGCCCGGCGGCGATTGCTCCGACGATCGCCCGACTGTTGCACATTCCGCAGCCAGCGGCTTGCGAAGAGAGTCCGCTGCCCGACGTTATCGGCCAGGACTAAGCACTGCTTCGCAACCAGGGCTCAGCCAGCACCGCAGGCATTGTTCATTGCGCGTGTTCCCGAGCGCGCGGATCCCGCCGTTTTCGCGCACGCTCTCAGCTTTTTTGCAAAAATGCGGAAAGCCAATGTCGGAATTGCGGACATTGCGCGCGTCTATCTCCACAGAGGCAACCCATGCCAGCAACAAAGATGAACTCGCCGGGATCTCTTGTCGTGCAAACCAACACGCCGCAGACAGATTCAAGCATTCAGAGCGATGCAGATCTGCTGGCGAGGTTTTGCAACTCCGGTGACGAGGCCAGCTTTCGCGCTCTCGTTGAGCGGTATTCGACCATGGTCTCATCTGTTTGTTCGGCCGTTCTGCGAAACCGCGCCGATGTGGAAGACGCCTTCCAAGCCACGTTCTTTGTCCTAGCGCGAAAGGCCGCAAAGATCACTCAGCGTGAGAACATCGGCGCCTGGCTGCATCGAGTAGCGTTGCGATGTGCCTTAACGTTGCGACGACGCACGGTGAATCGGACAACGGTGGAATTGCCTGAAGACGATCAATTTGCCGATCAAGAGTTGGCCAAAGTGTCAACACGCGCGATGATCTCCGCGTTGCACGAGCAGCTTGACCGTCTCCCGGAGAAGAGCCGCATTGCTATGATCGCCGTGTATCTGGAAGGGCTCGACCAGAAAGCGGCCGCCGAGAAACTCGGCATCAATCAGGCCGCCGTGCAGAAGCGCCTTGAGCGCGGACGAGCCATGCTTCGCCGCCGTTTGGGGATGCTGGGTTTCGCCGGCATTGCTCTTTCATGTCTTTGCAACAAAGCCATGGGCAGCAGTCTCGGGATTGTCTCTCACACAGTTTTCTCGTCAACGGTTTCCATTGCGATGCAAGTCCGGCTGACTTGGGCCAAAGGATCAGTCGTGATCGCCGGCGAACGCGCATCGCTTTCTCTTGCTCAGGGAGTTTTGAAATCCATGATGTTTACCAGCGCTATCCAATCTGCCGCGGCGGTTGTCGTCAGTGCCTCAATCGGGCTGGCCGCATTTTCAGCAGCAACGCTTGCTCAGGATCAACAGCCGCAAGAACAACCCGGAACTCAAGCAGCAACACTTCATGACAGTTCCGCGAATGCAGAAGAAGGGCCGCCGAATCCCGGCGTTCAAGTTGCCCAGCAGAATTCAAACAGCCCCCAACCGACAGAAAACCCAAGTTCATTGATTCCAGTTCCAGATAGCTCTCTGTTACCGCAGGAAACGCCAAGCTCGGTTGCCTCCTCAGCGAGCTCTTTCCCGTTACCGCAAGAAACCGCAAATTCGGTAGTGCCAAGCGGCAGTAGTTTTCCCTTGCCCGTAGCGAATCAGCGCGAGGCGCCGCGGCAGAGCAATCCCTCTGTTCTTCCTTCGAATTCGCCTACCGCTGAGAGCTTTCCGTTTCCGACTTCGCAGCAACCAGCGCCCAGCAACCAACGGGCAAACCAGAACAGGCAGCCATCGGTGGACGCGTTCATGAGTTATGCGGATCGATTCGTGGAGAGGCGCGAAGATTCCGCTGCCCTCCGCGACCTCTGGCGCGAGCGCCATGCGGAAGTGCAAGCGTCCAAAGAGATGCTTGAACAGCGTGTTGCGGACCTGGAACGCCAACTCGCCTTGTATGAGCGATTGCAACAGCTCGAGAGCGACCTGGAAACGCTGCGAGCCGAGAATGCCGACCTGCGAAAGCAACTCCGAAACGCGACGGAGAGTTCCCTACCGCCTAGCGACCGGTAGTTGACTCTCTCTGCTTGTTTCCGCCAAATGTGCGTGATCCAACACTTTGAACCCGCTCTTCTTGGGAAGAGCGGGTTTTTGCATTTCTGATTGGCGATGGCCCCTCGCGAGTGGATTTGCGGGCAATTATCATGGGCACACTTAATGACTCGCAATCCTGAGGTTGATCGATGAAACGGCAAATCATACTCGGCGCTTTTGTCTTCTCGCTTTTTGTCTCTGGCGGGTTTGCGCCAGCGAGTGTGTTCGCCCAAGGGACGCGGCTGCTGCGCGATCCCGATGTTAGCGCGGACCACATTGTCTTTTGCTATGCCAACGATCTTTGGTTGACATCTCGCGATGGCGGCGACGCCGTGCGTTTGACCAGTGGGATTGGCAACGAAAGCACGCCGTCGTTCTCGCCCGATGGCCAATGGATTGCTTTCACCGGACAATACGGCGGCAACACGGACGTTTATGTTGTCAGCGTTCGCGGCGGCGAGCCGGAACGACTCACCTGGCATCCAGGCGCCGATGTTGTGCAAGGCTGGACGCCCGATGGCGAAGTCCTGTTTCAAAGCGGCCGTGCTGGACAGCCAACACGACTCTGGCAGTTCTACACTGTGCCAACGACTGGTGGTCTTCCTACGCCGCTGAAGTTGCCGCAAGCCTTCCAAGGCGAGATGAGCGCTGACGGCAAATGGCTCGCATATCAGGAAATTGGTTTGTGGGATCCAGGTTGGCGGAATTATCGCGGCGGGCAAGCGCAGCCCATCAGCATTGTCTCCACGGAAACCTGGGAGCGAACAACTCCGCCTTGGGAGGGTGAGCGGCACCTGGCCCCAGCCTGGCTGGATGGCGTTGTCTATTATCTTTCCGAACGTGACTGGGCGAGCAACGTCTGGTCATATGATCCGGCAACCAAAGAAGAGCGGCAACTCACGCATCACACGGACTTTGACGTCGGCAGCTTGGGTACAGGTGACGGCGTTGTCATCTATGAGCAAGCCGGATACTTGCACAAATTGAATCCAACAAATGGCGAATCCCGCCAATTGGAGATCCGCGTCGCCCGCGATCAGAATTGGGCCCGCACTCGCTGGGAAGATGTCAGCACCGGCAGCTTGCGCGACGCTCGACTTTCGCCCACCGGCAAACGCGCACTCTTCGAGGCTCGCGGGGACCTGTTCACCGTTCCGCTTGAAGAGGGAAGTTGGCGAAACATCACTCGGACATCTGGCGAAGCTGACCGCCACGCCGTCTGGTCGCCCGATGGTCAGCAGATTGCCTGGTTCAACGATGCCAGCGGCGAATACGAACTCGTACTGGCCGATCAATACGGCAACATTGAGCGCCGCATTGAGATCCCTGATCCCACGTTCTTCTTTGTGCCAACCTGGTCGCCTGATGGCACGCGGCTGGCTTTCACGGACACGGACTATCGGGTCTTGATTCTCGATTTGGAAAGCGGAGATCTGGATCACGTCGCCACGGACCGCTTTGCCCATCCGCAGCGAACGATGAACCCGGTCTGGTCACCGAATTCTCGCTGGCTGGCTTACGCGAAACGCCTGGAAAATCAGCTCCGTGTGATTGAGATTTATGACACGGAATCCGGCGAAGCCCATCAACTCACCAACGGCATGGCTGATTCTCTCAGCCCCGTGTGGGACGCGTCCGGAAAGTACCTCTACTTCCTGGCGTCCACGGATTACGGCCTGAACACCGGCTGGCTGGACATGACGTCGTATGATCGGCCGGTGACGCGCGCGATGTATGTTGCCATCTTGCAAGAAGACGAGCCGTCTCCGTTCTTGCCCAAGAGTGACGAAGAGGAATCCGCGAAGAAGGAAAATGCCGAGGAAGAAGGTGACGAGCAAGCAGATGATGATCAGGAGGATGAAGACGAAATCACGATTGATTGGGAAGGCATCGCGGCCCGCATCATTGCCGTGCCGGCGTTCCCATCGCGCGATTATGTTGCTTTGGTTGAAGGCCCAGACGGCACGGTGTTTGTGTTGGAGAGTGCCAGCGGCGCGCCGGGATTGACGATGCACAAGTACACGTTGAAAGATCAGGAGGCCAAACAATTCCTGACCGGCGTTTCGGCGATCACTGTCTCGCATGACCGGAAGAAAATGCTTGTGCAAAGCGGCGGCAGCTGGAATTCCTCCGCCACAAGCGGGGCGTCTGCCAACCCGGAACGCGTTGACGTCGGCAGCTTGAGAATCCGAGTCAACCCGCGCGAAGAGTGGCGACAAATGCTACGCGAAGGCTGGCGCTTTATGCGTGATTTCCTCTATGTGGACAATGTCCACGGCGCTCCGTGGGATGACGTTTGGGAATGGTACAGCCCTTGGCTGGAAGATGTGAACCACCGGACGGACTTCAACTATTTGCTGGACACGCTTTCCGGCGAAGTCGCCGTGGGCCACTCGTACGTAGGTGGTGGAGATATGCCAAGCCTGACCAATCCGCGAACCGGACTGTTGGGTGCGGACTTGGAAGAAAGCAACGGCTATTACCGCATTGCCAAGATCTATGATGGCGGTGAGTGGAACCCAGGTGCCGCTGGTCCACTTTCGTTGCATGGGCTGGACGTTGCCGAAGGTGACTTCCTGTTGGCCATTGACGGTCGCGACTTGAAAGCGCCTGAGAATCCGTTCCGGCTTCTGGAGGGCACGGCTGGTCGCACGATTACGATCACCGTCAACTCTGAGCTCAACAAAGAGGGTGCTCGGACAATTGCCGTTGAGCCGACTTCGAACGAAGGTCAACTTCGCACGGCGGCTTGGGTGGAGCACAATCGCCAACTTGTCGACAAAATGAGCGACGGACGTCTGGCGTACGTGTGGTTGCCCAACACCGGACGCGGCGGATACTCGTACTTCAATCGCATGTACTTTGCCCAGCAAGACCGCCAAGGCGCCGTCATTGACGAACGCAACAACGGCGGCGGTTCCGCGGCCGATTACATCATTGAAGTGCTTAGCCGTGAATTGACTGGATATTTCAACTCGCGCGCTGGTGACCGCCGTCCATTCACACAACCAATGGCCGGCCTGTTTGGTCCCAAGGTCATGGTTATCAATGAGAGGGCCGGCTCCGGCGGCGACTTGATGCCATATTTGTTCCGCTTCAAGAAGCTGGGCCCACTGGTTGGAACCCGAACCTGGGGCGGACTGGTTGGCACGTGGGACACGCCTCCTTTGATTGATGGGGGCCGCTTTGTCGCGCCGCGCGGCGGCTTCTTCGATGTCGACGGAAACTGGGCGGTGGAAGGTGAAGGGGTCGCTCCCGATATCGAAGTTCGCAACGACCCCAAGCCCGTCATTGACGGACGTGATCCTCAGTTGGAGAAGGCCATCGCCGAAGCTCTGCGGCTCTTAGAAACCGAACGCGTGGAATTGAAAGCCGAACCGGACCCGCCAGTTCGCGCACGCCGTCCGGGCGGTCAGTAGTCGCTGGCGCAGAATCCGCTGTTTCCTAAGAACCCAGCACAAATTGCTAGCGCTCCAAAAACTCATCAGCCCTGGGTTGCGTTATGCAACTTACTGCACGGATTTGGCAACTGCAGTAAGATATTGTGGAGGCAAAGGTAGCCTGAGTAGGTCGTGCAGCGCTGCCTTTCAAGGTCGTTGCCTTTTCGAGTCTTCGTGAAACCATCCTGCGTCGCCAGATCATCCGGAGTTCGTCATGTCACATACACGCCTGAAGAGAACGTTTGCCGTGAAAGCACTTGTCGCGATTTCTGCAATCTGCGTTGTCGTTTCTTCCGCGAGTGTCAGCCTGGCTCAAGATCGGGCCTTAAATCGCGACGAATGGGCCAAACAGCAGAAGCAAGAAGAACTCGAAAAGAAGTTCAAAGAGTTGATGACAGGGTGCAAGTTTGTCGGACGTTACACCGTCAGCGAAAACCTGAACGAAACGCCCAAGGCGGACGAATATCACATCGAAAGTGCCACCAAAGTTGGCGACAACAAATGGATGTTCGTCGCGCGCATCAAGTATGGCAGCTTTGATATGAAGTTGCCCATCACTTTGGGAGTGGAGTGGGCCGGTGAGACGCCCGTGATTGTTGTGGACGAGGTCGAAATCGGCGGCGGAACCTATTCGGCCCGCGTCGCCATTCACGGCAAGAAGTACGCGGCAAGCTGGGACGCCGGCGACCACGGCGGATTCATGTGGGGCACAATCGAAAAACAAGACGCCGCCGACGGAGAAGACGCGGCGAAAGTTGATGATGGCGATGGAGAGTGATGTTTACATGAGTTCCCAAATACCACGGGGCGAATCCTCCGATGGTCTCAGTACGCCTTCCTTTCGAAGGGCATCGCCGGACCAGCGCAATTCGTATTGCCACTCGTAGAGCAGGTCGCCTATTGAGCGAATCTCCGATTCTTTATCGCGCCAGATCACTTTAGCAATCTCAAGGATTGTGGCCCGGCCATCCAACTGATTAAGGGCTTCCACAACCCAGCCAGTCATGATTTTTCGACCTTCGGACATCAATACAACTCCCATGTCATCGGCCCCAGAAATTTCAGGGGCTAACCATTTTCTTCCGTCTGATCATCTATCGGGGTTGCGCCCGGTGGTGGCGTTCCGCCGCCCGCGCGGACGTAATTCGCCCGGGCACGGGCATATTCTTCCGCGGACAAATCGCCCGAGTCCGCCTGGCCGGACTTCGCTTGTTCAAAAAAGCGGGCGAGCGTCTCTCGGCACCAACCGCAGCCTGTCCCCGCACCGCCGCACTCGGAGATCTGGCTGACAACGCGCGGCTGATGCACGCGAATGAAGTTCAGAATCTTCCGCTTGCTGACGTGGAAGCAAAGACAAACTTTGTCATCAAGCTCCATGGCAAGAATGCAATTGAGTTGGGCGACCGCTACGCGAGACAGGGCAAACACTACCAAATTCTACGTCGCAATAGCCCCAATTGCGAGGAACGTGTAAAGCGCGGCAATATCATCAGCGCGATAATTGCGTCCGGAACCTCAATTCCGTCATTCCCGCGCAGGCGGGAATCCAGCGCGTAACGTTGTTCCCTGGATTCCCACCTGCGCGGGAATGACGGAATTGCAAATACTCAGGTGGAATCGCATCCTCGGCTATTCCGCCGGAGAGTTCTGCAGCCGCTGCTCGGTCAACTCAATCGCCCGCAACAAACCGCGGGCCTTGTTCAGCGTCTCTTCGTATTCGCTGGCCGGGACACTGTCCGCCACAATTCCGGCACCCGCCTGGACGTACGCGGTGCCGTCCTGAATCACCAAGGTCCGCAACGTGATGCAGGTGTCCATATTGCCGGAGAAGTCCAGGTAGCCAACGGCGCCGGCATACGGGCCCCGTCGATGGGGCTCAAGTTCGTCAATGATTTCCATTGCGCGAACCTTTGGCGCGCCGGAAACTGTGCCTGCTGGCAAACAGGCCCGCAGCGCATCGAACGCATTCTTTCCCTCGGCCAATGTGCCGGAGACATTGCTGGTGATGTGCATCACGTGGCTGTACCGCTCAACGGTCATCACATCAGTCAGCTTCACCGAGCGAAACGCCGCCACGCGGCCAACATCGTTGCGGCCCAAGTCCACCAACATCACGTGCTCGGCGCGTTCTTTCGGATCGGCCAAGAGCTCCTCGGCCAAACGGCGGTCCTCCTCTTCATTGCCGCCACGCGGACGAGTGCCAGCCAAGGGCCGCGTAATGATTTGACCATCGACAACTCGCACGAGAATCTCCGGCGAACTGCCAACCAGCGTCGCTCCGGGCGTTCGCAGGAAGAACATAAACGGCGAAGGATTCACCACACGCAAGGTGCGATAAACCTCAAACGCCGGTGCATTCAAATGCGTTTGCAACCGCTGGCTGATGACCACCTGAAAGATATCGCCAGCCCGAATGTACTCCTTGCAACGTTCGACTGCCGCTTCGAAATCGCCCTGGCTGAAGTTGGACTCATACGATTTCCGCAGCGGACCCGACGGCGTAATGTCAGCCGGCGATGGCTCCGTTTCCGCCGTTTGCAAGATGCCAACAATCTCGTCAACTCGCTCGCACGCCGCCTGGCGGGCCGCGTCCGCCTGCGACTCCGTCGCGTTTTCTGGCAAAGCTTCGGAAAGCACGATCACAATCATCGTCTTCGTCACATTGTCGAAGACCACCATCGTGTCATAAAGTGCGAAGGCCATGTCCGGCAGTTGGCGATCATCTTCAGGCGCGTTTGGCAGCGATTCCACGTAACGCACGGCGTCATAGCCGGAATAGCCCACCGCTCCTCCACAAAACGGCGGCAGATCAGCAACTTCCGCAATGCGAACGGACGTGACGAGATCTTGAAGTTCCGCAATCGGGTCCGCGGATTCAAACTCGCGCACGCTTTCGTCTTGCTTGATGCGAACGGTTTGTCGCGTGGCTGTGAACTCCAGGAAAGGGCGAGCCGTCAGGAAGCTGTAGCGACCGACCTTCTCGCCACCAATCACACTTTCAAACAGCGCCGTCCACGCATTGTCGCCCGCATGGCTGTCCAGCCGGCGAAAGGCCGTGACCGGCGTCAAGGCATCACTAATCAACCGCCGAAACACGGGCACGCGCGCGCCCCCGGCGGCTCGCTGGCGGAATTGATCTGTCGGCGGGTTATGCATGCGCTGCCGGTAAGTCTTGCGAAAATCTTGGAACGGCTGTCTTGGAACCTGCCCATTGTAGTCAATGCCAGCGAGTCTTTCGCGGCGCTATTGCCCGCATTCGCAGACTTCAGAAACCCTTTTTGGGCAAGCTGCGTCTTAGGCGAAGCCGCCAAGAGCTCTGAGACGCCTTCTTGTGTTGACGAAGTCGTCCTCGCTTTCTATTCTCCCTCCGCTATTGCGCTGCCTGCTAGCATCGCACGCAATTGCAAGTTCTCAAGAGGGGGAACTTTGTTCGGAGTCTTACAGATGCTGTTCAAGTCAATGATTGGTGGCGCGCTGTTATTGCTTTGCGGTCATTTCGCTCTAGCGCAAGACACATCATCGCCAAACGCAATCCAGTACAAGATCACATGTGAACTCGTCGATGGGGAATCGAACAATACGACCAAGCTCCCCGCGATTACGGTTCTGGCTGGCCAAAGCGCAACAGCTCAAGTTATGAAGCAGGCGCCTTTCGTCACTGACATTGCGGAACGCAACGGGGCGATTCAACCAGTCATCGAAGTCTTGAGCCACGGCATTGAGTTGCAGATTCTGGCTCGTGAAGCAAATGACGGTAAGATCATGCTCCAACTCAAAAGCAAAATCAGCGAAATAACTGATGTCTCCGAAGCGCAGCTGGCGAAAGTGGAAAGTCGGACCGGTGATAGAATACCAACAATCCAATGCCCGAAGCATGAAACGCATACCGTGCGCGCAACTCATGTCGTCGAATCCGGCGGGACTTTGAATTGGTCGGCGAGTGACACCAAGACTTTGGAGCTCAGGATTGAGCGGCTCAGCAAATAGTCGCAAAGATTCCCTTTCACGAAATCAGCCCGGCTGCACGTCCTGCAGTCGGGCTTTGCATGCATATTGATTTGTGAAGCAATGTGAACTGTGAAGACTATGTTAACGTTGTGCGCGCGTTTGGGTGAATTTGCTCTGCGGACCACGCCAGGGTGATTGTCATTCAGCGAACGAAATGGCACTTTGAGGCTGGCTCAAGTTTCCAGTCTCAACGTTTTCCCAGTCTCATCGTTCTTTGTTTGCCAGGGAAGCCATGGAACGCTCGCGCGTCATCTTGATTTCGTCGATCTCCGCCGCTGTGATTGGGTTGGGAGTCACAGGATATTTCCTTTTCGCCGGCGACGCAGCACCCACCTACGATCCAAGCCGACCGAAGCCGAAACCACTTGTTCCCAAGACGTTTGGTTCGACGGCGGAAGCCGCTGCGGCGAACTCCGGCGATAACGCCGGCTCTTCAGGCGCGGTTTCGTCCGCTTCGCTCACCACGGAGAAGCCAGAAGATCAGGCCTGGTTCACGGAGGCGGATGCCGAACTGCACTTTCGCGTCAACTTTCCGGAAGTGACCGAATCATTCACGCCGGGAGAAAGTATTGATGACACTTCGCCTGGCGCGGTGATTCTCCGCGAGACATTCAGCCAGGTGAAGGGCGTTCGCGCCAATCGTGAGAATCTGGACTATTCGGTGACGGTGGGAGTGCTCAATCCCAGCGAGGACGGTGCGGACACCTCCGATGTGACCACTCGCTTGAACAGCTTTGCCGAGCAACTTCCGGCAATGTTGCCTGGGTTTGAAATCCAGGATCAACAACAGATGTCGATTGATAATCATCCTGGCGTTGAAATCAAGTTGGCCAATGCGGAGCGAGGCAAGACGCGCATTCAGCGAATACTCATCGCCGACGAGCGCATGTTCCTGCAAGCGGTGGAAGGAGAAGAGGTCGATGCGGAGAGCCCGTTTGTTGATGGGTTCTTTGATTCGCTTGTCGTTGAGAATCCAGCAAGCGAGGAGCCAGAGGACTCGACAGATGCCAGCGATTTGGATTGGGCCGAGATTGGCGGCGCGAGGATTGGTTTTCAAATCGAGTTTCCTTCGCCCGATGTTGAGCGCCTCGACATTCTTTCGACGTTGCAGAACATTTCGACGCGAGCTTTGCTAAGCGATAAGTGGCGCGAGCAAGGTGCAGAGCATGAGAGTGTTCAACTGGTCACCGGCGACCGCGTGTTCAGCATCACCGCATTCCTTGACACAAATCAAAACGCCCCGGAGTTCAGTCGGCGGAGTACGCAAAAGGCGCGGATGGACGCGCTCGTGAAATTCTCCTACGGCAACGAATCAATGAAGCGCAAGCTCGCATTGCCTACCTTGGCTGGCGCAGAGTGCGAAGAACAACTGATCACAACCGAAAACGGCAAGACGGTCATGGTGCGTCAGATAGTTGCCGGGTTTTCCTGCTACCTGTTGCGAGTGGAAGGGGCGGATGATCTTAAGCCTGACGATGAAGCCGCCATCAAGTTCCTGACGAGTTTGAAGGTGGCTGCCGGCGTCGCCACGAACGCCAACGCGGGAAGCAAATACAAGCGCGCGGTGGTGAAGCGATTCCACCCTTACAGCGGGCTTGATGTGCAACTTGCCGATGGCAGCGTCCTGTCGATCAAACCGACCTCGCTGACAAGTCTGCTTGACCCGCGCGGCAACAAGTACGAAAGTAGCGAGGAATCGCTGACGGGGACTGTACTAAAGATCGGCGGCAAAGTTGACCTCGTGGTCGAACCGCCGGGAGCGACCAGCCTGCAAAGATTTGTTCGCGAGATCCAAGTTGTGGATGACACGCGGTCATCGCTATAAGGACATCGACAAAGAACAAGCGAAGGCGTCCGAAGTAGAATTTACGTGAAGCTCTTCAGCACGATTTCGCGAGCCTTGGTGAAACTTTCTTGCCACTGGATTTCCGGAGTGCCATCTCGCAGGCAGTCCCGCAATTTCTTGAGCGTGTTGCGGGCCATGTGCGGACACTTGTTACACGCGCAAGTCACGCCGGGCACGGGATGGTAGCGATGCCGCGGCACGGCATTTTGGAGTTGCCATAACATGTTGGCTTCCGTCGCCACGAGAAAGTCCGTTGGCTCAGCATACTGCTCAACGTGCTTGAGCATGCCGCGGGTGCCACCAACGTAATCTGAATGTTCGCGGATATTCGCCGGACATTCCGGGTGGGCGATGGTCACCGCTTTGGGCAGCCGCCGCTTGAGCTTGAGTAGATCACCAACGCTGAAGACTTCGTGGACCTCGCAAGCGCCATCCCAAAGGATCATCTTGCGGCCAGTCACATCTTCCAGGTAACTCCCCAAGTGTCGGTCTGGCACAAAGAGAATATCAAACTCTTCGGGAACCCTGGCGATCAACTCTTCCGCGTTGCCGCTGGTAACCACCCAATCAGAGAGTGCTTTGACCGCAGCTGTGCTGTTGACGTAAGTCACGGTTTGAAACTTCAAATCGCATTGCCGCAACTTCGCTTGAATCTCGGCCAAGGCCGGAGCCGGGCAACTTTCCGCCAGACTGCAACCGGCAAGCATGTCCGGCAACAAGACGCGCTTCTCCGGGTTGAGCATCTTGGCCGTTTCCGCCATGAAATGCACGCCGCAAAAGACAATTGTGGATGTCTCCACGCTCATGGCGGCGCGCGCCAGTTGCAGACTGTCGCCTGTGATATGAGCCAGTTCCTGGATCTCGCCGTCTTGATAGTAGTGAGCCAGAAGCGTGGCATCGCGCGAAGCCAGCAAATCTTCAATCTCGTCGCACAGCGCTTCGGGATCTTCGCTCACTTCGCCTATGGAAGCCGCGGCGAAGTCTGCAGGCACAGAACTGCCAGCAAAAGTGCGTTGAGGATTGGCTCCCGATGAATCGACAGCGGGAAGAACAGGGAGGGACGTTGGGGCAGGCAAGTCATCACGCATGATGGCTCCTTGTTTTTTGTGTGGCGGAGGGCAACCCACATCCAGCGATTTAACGACGGCCTTGCGTCGACATCACATTTATACGGTGAAGAACGTGTGAATCAAGGGGAGTTCGCCAGCGGCATCGCTAAAGGGGCGGATTCGCACGCCGGCAATTTGTTGGTTTGCCCTCAAGATTCCGCGCTCCACAGTCGAGATTCCTCTTGGCTTCATGGGAAATCGAGCCTAGAGTTGAAATGTCATGTTTGCGAACCTCAATAATCTCAACGGCAACCGCAATTCCAACCGCACCCGCGGACGGGGTCGCCGTTTGTTGAGAGCCTGAGCAAGCATCAAACAGCGAATTCAAACCCTGTCCGGCCTGGACAGGGTTTTTTTGTGCATGCCCTGTCCGAACCGACAATCCAAAGGACACTGGCATGTGCGGTTTCTTAGCAATCTTGAAGTCTGATTCGGCTGTCTCCGTTGGCGTGCATTCGTCTCGCGCGGAGCAACTTCTTGATCAACTTGCCCATCGTGGCCCTGACGGACGCGGCGTCTGGCAAGGCAAGCACGCATGGCTGGGGCATCGTCGTTTGGCGATTGTCGACCCGGAAGGCGGAGCGCAACCTTGCATTCGTAATGGCGTTGCCTGGGTCACAAACAGCGAAATCTACAATCACGAGGAACTTCGCAAGCAGACAGGCGCCGCAGACATGCCGGCGTGTGACAGCGCTGTTTTTGGTTCAGCCTGGCGAAAGTACGGCGATGACCTGCCGAAACATCTCGATGGGCAGTTCGCTTTCGTGATTGTGGACGAAGCTCGCGGCGTATGGATGGCAGCACGCGATCCGATTGGCATCTGCCCGTTGTACGTCGGTCGACATGCCGACGGCAGCTTGTGGTTCGCCTCGGAAATGAAAGCGCTCGTTGCAGACTGCGAACATGTTGAAATTGTTCCGCCGGGCCATGCCTGGATTGGGGATGAGCGCGGCGTTCGCTGCGAGAAGTGGTACACGCCCCGCTGGCAACAAGACGGCTATGTACCGGAAACCCCAGTTGATCCAGAGGCCCTGCGTCAGACATTGATTGATGCCGTGATCAAACGGCTGATGGGCGATGTGCCAAGCGGGCTGCTGCTTTCCGGTGGTTTGGATTCTTCGCTGATTGCGTCTATTGCTGTTCGCCATGCTAAACAATCCAAAAGTCGAACGGGCTTTGGCGAGCACTTTCATACTTTCTCCATTGGCTTGCCGGGCTCGCCCGATCTGATCGCCGCGCGCAAGACCGCCAAGTTCCTGGGAACCATCCATCATGAGTTTCACTTCACGGTGGAAGAAGCGCTGGCCGAAGTTCCCAGTGTCATGCGGCACCTGGAAAGTTGGGAGCAAATTCGCACGGCCGTGCCGACGAAGATTCTGGCACGCAAGGTTCGCGAAAGCGGCTTCAAGATGGTGCTGTCTGGCGAAGGGGCTGACGAGCTGCTGGGCGGTTATCTCTACTTTCACAAAGCCCCCGGCCGTGAAGAGATGCAGGCCGAGCTGGTTCGCAAGGTGACTCGACTGCATCAGTTTGATGTGATGCGGGCGAACAAGGCCCCCATGGCCCACGGATTGGAAGTGCGATTTCCTTTCCTGGATCGCGCGTTTGTGGACCTTGTGATGGAGATTGATCCGCGGGAGAAAATGATCGATATGCGGAGTTGCCCTGACGGAATTCATCCGCGAATGGAGAAGTTTGTTCTACGCGCTGCCTTTGATGATTCGCGACAACCCTGGCTGCCGGAAGCGACGCTCTGGCGGGCAAAGGAACAATTCTCTGATGGCGTCGGCTATGACTGGGTGGATCGCTTGCGAGATCACGCGGCCGAGATCATTACGACCGACGCCTGGGAATCTCGCGCGGAACGATTTCCCAACGCGACACCGAGCACGCACGAACAATACTGGATGCGCGAGTTGTTCGAAGAGTCATTTGCCGGCGAAAGAGCATGCGCGGAATCTGCTCGGGCGACCGTACCGCGCGGGCGAAGCATCGCGTGCTCCACGCCTGAGGCGCTGACATGGGACGCATCGTGGAGTACAGCTGCGGGAGACATCTCCGGGCGAGCGATTGCCGGTGTACATCCGCAGGCTTCCGGATTCGCCATCGATGCGGTGCCTTGTAGTTAAGCCAACTCTACTTGCCTGCGGGAGCTTTCAACTTGGTGGCGAAGGCCTTGCGGAACTTCTCCACCTTAGGGCGAATGACAAACGAGCAATAGGGAGCGGCGCCGTTAAGATCGAAGTAGTTTTGGTGGTAATCTTCGGCCGGATAGAAAATATCAAACCTGGTGATTTCCGTAACGATGGGATTTTCAAACGCGCCCGATTCGTCAAGCTCATGCTTGTAGTGTTCGGCAAGTTCTTTTTGCTTGTCCGTGTGAAAGAAGATTGCAGAGCGGTATTGAGTGCCAACGTCCGCGCCTTGCCGGTTGAGCGTTGTGGGATCGTGTGTTTGCCAAAAGACTTCCAGCAGCTCCTCAAAGCTAATGACTTTGGGATCAAACTTCAGTTGGACAACTTCCGCATGGCCGGTGGTGCCGTTGCAGATTTGTTGATAAGTGGGATTCTTGACGCTTCCGCCGCTGTAACCGGAAACGACAGAATGCACACCCTGCAATTCCTGGAAGATCGCTTCCGTGCACCAAAAACACCCCGTTCCAAACGTGGCCGTTTCCAACTCCACGCCGGGTGGAATCTGGTCCACATGCGAACTCTTGGACATGTTGCGATTTCCTGCATAGAGGGCAATGACGGCGATGCCAGCAATGACGAACGGCACAGCTACGAGCAGTTTATTATTGGGCATTTGTGACTCGGTTTGCATGCAAGTTGTTGCTCTTGAGCCTGCTGCAACGTAATTCGGCAAATGGGGGAATCCAAGTCTCCGTTACTCCCTGGATTCCCGCCTGCGCGGGAATGACGAACGCGCCGCAGCGACAGCGGCTGGACAGTCTGTGCAGCCAGATCGGCGGGACAATAGCCAATTCTTCTACGCAAGGGAATTGGTGTTTGATCGCGACGTCACCGCTGCCAACGGCTCTTTTCAAGTCTACTTTGTGTTCCGCTAGGGCATCTCGGTTGTCGAGATTTCGCCCGAATGAAAGACCTGTTGGCCAGCGTCGGTATCGAGAACCAGCCCGCCGGTCAGATCAATGCCCACGCACGATCCGCTGACGGTCTTCTCACCGATATGGACGTTCGTCGTGCGTCCGACCTGGATACAAAGGTTTGTCGCGCGGTCGACAATTTGCTTGCGGCCCAACGGAGTTTTCGATAATTCTGCATTGGCGAAGAAACCTTGCAGGAACAGTCGGAGAAATTCAACGCGAGGAAGCGCGAAGCCGATTTCATCTCGCAAGGTGGTGATCTTCGCCTGAAGATCTTGCGGGGCAGCAGCCGTGCGGTTGTTCACGTTGATACCAATGCCGATGGCGAACGTGTTCTCAGGCAAATGCTCCAGCAGG
Organism: uncultured Planctomycetales bacterium; assembly: GCA_937982665.1. Lineage (GTDB taxonomy): Bacteria > Planctomycetota > Planctomycetia > Pirellulales > S012-138 > CALJLD01. The sequence goes on along the minus strand of CALJLD010000296.1, from coordinate 5,215 downwards.
ATGCCAGACAACTTGCGGCCTCGGAGGTAAACATCGTTGGGCCAATGCAGGGTGAGATCTCGCCCGGGAATCAACTCGCCGTTTGTTGCGGTTTCGGTAGCATTGATGACGGCCAGCGCCGTTGCCAATGAGAGAATGCCACCTTTGTGCGGAGATGGCTCTTGTGACTCATTGCCCTGCCAAATGAGCGACATGGAAAGGCTACCAGCGCCCACCCACCACTTGCTGCCACGGCGACCAACAGCCGCCGGCATGGATTCGGCCAAGATCAAATAAGGCAGTGCAACACCGGCTTTGAATTGTTCGCGAGCCCGCTCTTGCGACAGCGCCAGGCTCGCGTGGAATTCTCCCCCGGCCAATTCCGTGCTGTTGATCAGGTCAACAAGATTTGGCCCCGTCTCTTGCCAGTCGCCCGGCACAAAGTCTCCCCCGTCAATTTCCATGCTCGTACCCTTTTGGCTGTAATGGATCGCGTTTGCGCCTGCCCTCACTTGTCTCTTCGTCAAACAGCCATAATCCGGATTCAGAAATGATTCGACCGATAGTCGACAGCTGGGTGGATGCTGTCTCGCCAAACCAGCTGATATCTAAGACATTCGGCAAACTCTTTGCGGTATTAGGCTCAACCGCCAGAATCAATTCGAAATCTTCGCCGTCATGCAAAGCGTGATCCAGCGGTGAACGACTTGTTTGGTTGGCCAGCGCATGGGCGTCTTTATGAATTGGGATTTGTTGCGCAAATAACTCCGCGCCAACGCCACTGGCCTCCGCCATCCGCTGCAAGTCCAGCGCGAGGCCATCGCTGCAATCAATGGCCGCGTGAACCTCGCACAACTCACAGATGGCGCGCATTTCCCGAATCCGCGGACGCACATTCAGGTGCCGGCCGAGAATGCTGCCGCCGACAGCGCCGGTGACTAAGATCAAATCGCCCGGTTGTGCTCCGCTCCTGCGCACTGCGGGCAAGAGTTGCGATTCTGTCTTGGCTTTGGACGTCTCGTCCGCCACCTGACCCATCGCTGTGATGGTGACGGCCAAGGGGTGATCCCAAACATGGACGTCACCGCCTGCGATGGGGCAGTCCAACTCCGCGGCAAGCGGCAGCATGCCTTCGATGATTTCCTTGGCCAGTTCCAAAGTGTTTTCCCGCGGGAGCATTAAGTTCACCACACACCCAACGGGTTGAGCCGCCATCGCCGCCAGGTCACTCAAGTTGATGCCAAGAGCTTTGTGTCCAATCGCTCGGGCTGGAGTTTCGCTCAGGTGAAAATCGACTTCATCACTGATGGTGTCCGTGGTCACCACGCAATTCGTCGCGTCGAGTTGCAGAATGGCGGCGTCATCGCCAACGGGCACTGCAAGTCTGCCGTGCTGCGGCAAACGCTCTTGAAGCCAACGGTGAAATTCCCGTTCCATCGCTGCGTTGCGAATGAAGTGACCGAGTCGCGATGCAACTTCGTGGTAAGACTCAAACCATGGCAGAACTAAACCATGACGACGGTTGCCACCATAGCGCCCAGCACAACCAGCAACCAAATCAGCACAATTACAATCAGAATGGTTGCAAAGTGGCGGTTCCGCGAGATCGTCGCCACGATGCCGCCGAAACTGGCCGCGCAGACAAAGAGGGCGGAAGTCATTGATCGATCACGCCAAGTGAGCGCCGCGGTGGCCAAAGCCAGGAAGCCAACAATCAGGAACAGTGCCCTTAGATCAAACCGCAATCCAGTGGACGTGCTACGCAACGTTCCGCCATCTTCAGTGTGTGGTTGTTTGGAAGGCACAGTTAGGCCAATGCTTGCAAACCAGGCGCGAAGGGAACACAAATTGGCGAATCCAATCCGATATGTTCCATCATATCCAGGACGGCACCGACTCACGACCAACTTGGAGATTTTCGCTCCAACAAAAAAAGGCCACTGGTGTGATTCCACCGATGGCCTTGAGTTTTTCAAGAATACGCCGGAACTAACGTTGGCCGATTGCAGCGGAGTCCGAACCTTCCCGCACGGCGGGATCGAGATCGAAGCGATCAAGGTTCATGACTTTGTTCCACGCGGCGACAAAGTCATTGACGAACTTCTGTTGCGAGTCATCGCAACCGTAGACTTCCGCGATGGCCCTCAACTGCGAGTTCGAACCGAAGACGAGATCGACTCGCGTTGCTGTCCACTTGATGGCGCCGGATTCACGGTCACGCCCTTCAAAGACGTTCTCGTCATTCTCGGACGCTTGCCACTGCGTGCTCATGTCCAACAGATTGACGAAGAAGTCATTGGTCAGCGTTTCTGGCCGCTCCGTGAACACACCATGCTGCGATTGCCCACAGTTGGCATCCAGGACACGCATGCCGCCGATGAGCACGGCCATCTCCGGAGCGCTCAGCGAAAGCAGATTGGCTTTGTCGACGAGCAATGCCTCGGCACTGTGGCTGTGCCCTTGTTGCAGATAGTTGCGGAAGCCATCCGCGGTGGGCTCCAGGAAGGCGACCGACTCAACATCGGTCATTTCCTGTGTTGCATCGGTTCGACCAGCGGCAAACGGCACCTGCACATTGTGCCCAACTTTCTTGGCGGCTTCTTCAACAGCGGCACAACCGCCCAGCACAATCACGTCCGCCAAGGAGACTTTCTTTCCGCCGGACTGAGCGTTGTTGAAGTCTTGTTGGATGCCTTCCAACGTCTGCAGCACCTGAGCCAGGTCTGCTGGCTGATTGACTTCCCAATCCTTTTGCGGCGCCAAGCGAATCCGAGCCCCATTGGCTCCGCCACGCATATCCGAATCGCGGTATGTGGAAGCGGATGCCCAGGCTGTGGAGACAAGTTGCGAGATGGAAAGGCCTGAACCGAGAATCTTGCCTTTGAGTTCGGCAATGTCCGCGTCATTGATCAGTTCGTGATTCACTTCCGGGACCGGGTCTTGCCACAATTGGGCCTCCGGCACTTCCGAACCCAGCAATCGGACATGCGGACCCATGTCGCGATGCGTCAACTTGTACCAGGCTTTGGCAAACGCAAGTTGGAACTCGGCTGGGTTCTCGTGGAATCGCTTGGAGATCTTGGCGTATTCCGGATCCATTCGCAGGGCCAGGTCCGTTGTCAGCATCACAGGCGTGTGCGACTTGGAAGGATCGTGGGCGTCAGGCACGGTTCCTTGGGCCGATTCTTCCTTAGGAATCCATTGATTGGCACCCGCCGGGCTCTTGGTGAGTTGCCACTCATAGCCAAAGAGATTATCGAAAAAGCCGTTGGACCATTGCGTGGGTGTTGTAGTCCAGGCGCCTTCCAGTCCACTGGTGATGGTGTCACCCCCTTTGCCGCTGCCAAAGGCGTTCGTCCAACCGAGTCCCTGTTCGGCGATCCCGGCACCTTCGGGCTCTGGGCCGACGTTGTCCGCGCTGGCTGCTCCGTGCGTCTTGCCAAAGCTGTGGCCGCCAGCGATGAGTGCGACGGTTTCCTCGTCATTCATGGCCATCCGGGCGAATGTCTCGCGGATGTCTCGCGCGGCTGCAACCGGATCAGGATTGCCGTTGGGGCCTTCGGGGTTGACGTAAATCAAACCCATTTGCACGGCGGCGAGCGGGTTTTCCAAGTCGCGATCGCCTGTGTACCGCTTGTCGCCGAGCCATTCGGCTTCCGGACCCCAATACACGTCCTTCTGCGGTTCCCAGACATCTTCGCGTCCACCGGCAAAGCCGAATGTCTCGAAGCCCATCGATTCCAAAGCACAATTTCCGGTGAGAACCATCAGGTCCGCCCAGGAAATCTTGCGGCCATACTTTTGCTTGATGGGCCAGAGCAAACGGCGAGCTTTGTCCAGATTCGCGTTGTCCGGCCAGCTGTTGAGAGGCGCAAACCGCTGAGTGCCGTCTGAAGCTCCACCGCGGCCATCCTGAACGCGGTAAGTTCCGGCACTGTGCCAGGCCATGCGAATGAACAGCGGCCCATAGTGACCATAATCGGCGGGCCACCAATCCTGCGAATCCGTCATCAACGCCTTGATGTCCGCTTTTACAGCGTCCAAATCGAGCGAGTTGAACTCTTCGGCGTAGTCAAAATCGTCGCCCATTGGGTCAGCCTTGGGCGAATTCTGATGCAGGACGTCCAGGTTCAGCTGGTTTGGCCACCAGTCCTGATTGGACATCGCCGGACTTGCCATCTGAAAAACGGCTCTCGTGTCTGTCATGTTTTCGTGCTCCGTGGCTTGTAACGCCGTGAAAGATTGGATCGCGCCCATGATGGGGCATTGGCTATTTGTCGCGGGCTGTGCTCCGCGATTTTGTTGCGATTGTTGCTGCTGTGTTGGTTGTTGATCTTGAGCTGGGGCAAAGCCGCTGATGGCACCTAAAATACTGCTGACGCCCAAGGCAACAAGCCATCGCAATCGGAATCTGCTGCTTTGTTGCTTCTTGCGTTGATTTGCCCGGCTTACGGATTTGCGTGCCCGTTGGGCTCTTGACATCGAGAACTCCTTAGAACGAATGATTGTAAAGTTGCGGCGATGCCGCAGGTTCGGCAATTACGGTCGAATAACCGTTGCCCAAACTGCCAATGCGTTCAAACCTCGGATGCTTAACTGTCAGCGGTGGCCTGTCCGGCTGCCTGGCATTTCGGGCAAGTGCCCCAATAGATGACTTCAGCCTCGTCAATCTGGTATCCAGAGTTGTCCGCGGCGGTCAAACACGGGGCTTCGCCCACGGCACAATCCACGTCTACCGTCTTGCCACACAATCGGCAGATCACGTGGTGGTGGTTGTCCCCCACGCGATCCTCGTACAAAGCGGACGAACCAGCCGGCTGAATCCGACGGATCAGGCCTTTCTCGACAAGGATCCCCAGGGCGTCGTACACCGCCTGGCGTGAGATTGCGCCAATCTCGGTGCGAACTTCCGCGGCAACCTCATCCGCAGTGCTGTGCGGAATTCGTGCCACAGCCTGCAGGACGGCCATGCGTTGGGCCGTGACCTGGAGTCCGTGCTGGCGAAGCAGTTTGGCAGGGTCATTCGACATGGATTCCGTTCTAAATCAAATTTTGGACTTAGTCAAGAGTTGAGGACGGGTTTCGCCCTGACGAACTCGGGAAACGCCGGAGTGGCCAGTCAGCATACAACTTCGCAGCAAATAGATACGATGTGCCAAGCCGCCCTGGGGACTCACGCCAGCGGCTCGATCACACAAAGCCCAAGGAGGGGCAGGCAGATGCGCAAGAGGACGCC